>JBOHGH010000164.1:0-9070 GCA_050699975.1 Pseudonocardiaceae bacterium
GACGGGCGCTGGCCGAGCCCCCGCCGCGCGGGACGCTTCCCGAGTTGTTGCGGCTGCTCGGGCGCTGCGCGCTGCTGGCCGGCGACGACTCCGGCGCCGAGCACTACCGGGCCGCCATCGCAGCGACCCCCGATCCTGCTGAGCGGGCCGCGATGGCCCGTGAGCTTCGCCCGCTGCTCGTGTTTCCTGGCGATGACCGCGCTACGGGCCGGCGACCTGCCCGCCGCCGAGGCGCATGCGCGGGCGTCCCTGGACGCCACCGGGGGCCAGCGATGGTTCCTGCGCCGGATGGTCACCGCGACACTGGTGGAGACGCTGGTGGAGCGGGGTGCCCTGGACGAGGCGCAGGCGGCCTTGGTCGCGGTCGACGGCGACGGTGAGCTCGGCGACTTCATGATGATCAATTTTCTGCTCTTCGCGCGGGCGCGGCTGCGGGTAGCGCGTGGTGAGCCGGAGTCCGGGCTGGCCGACCTGTTCGAGTACGGGCGCCGGCCAGGATCCCCGATGCGGGATAACCCCGCGGTGCGGCCGTGGCGTTCCGAGGCCGCCCTGGTGGAGCTGGGGTTCGGCCGTGCGGATGAGGCCCGGCGCCTCGCCGTAGCGGAGCTCGAACTGGCTCGGGCGCTGCACAGTGACCGCGCCACCGGGGTGGCCTTGCGCGCGCTGGGTCTGGCCGAAGGCGGGCCTCACGGGGAGCATCTGCTCAGCGAGGCGGTGGCCGTGCTGGGCCGATCACCGGCCCGGCTGGATCAGGCTCACGCGCTGGTGGACCTTGGCGCGGCCATCCGCCGCCGCGGCCGGCGCACCGACGCCCGTGGCCCGCTGGCCGAGGGCTTAGACCTCGCGCACCGCTGCGGTGCCCGGGCGCTGGCCGAGCGCGCCCTGGTCGAGCTGCGTGCGGCCGGGGCCCGACCTCGCCGGCTGCGGCGCAGCGGTGTTGAAGGGCTGACCGCCAGCGAGCGCCGGGTCGCCGAAATGGCGGCTGCCGGACTGGCAAACCGCGAGATTGCCCAGGCATTGTTCGTCACACTCCGCACGATCGAGGTTCACCTCACCCACGCCTACGCCAAGCTGGGCATCTCCTCCCGCAGCGAACTCCCGGCCGCGCTGGCCGGGTCGCGCGGCGGCCTCAGCCAAGCATCTGGCACCGACACTTCCCGGTGACTGTCCTCGTCACTACCGTGGGGTCGCGTTACCAGGTGAAGATCCGGCGAGGATTCGTAGCAGTCGCGAGCGATGTACGGGGGTCACGATGGCAGTTGAGGAGACACCGGTTCTGGCGGATTCACCAACGGAGCCGTCACCTGCGGTCGCGATGCGTCAGCTGACCATGGGAGCTCTCGTCTCCCAGGCGATCAGCGTGGTCGCCAGGTTCGGAGTCGCGGACACGCTGGCCGACGGCCCCCGGCACGTGGATGAGATCGCGGAGCTGGTAGGCGCGCACGGCCCGGCGCTGTATCGGCTGCTGCGAGTGCTCAGCGATGTCGGAGTCGTCGCCGAGCTGGAGAATCGGCGGTTCGCCCTGACCCCGCTGGGTGAGCTGCTGCGCAGCGACGTCCCCGACTCGCTACGGGGCTGGGCGACGATGTTCGGGATGCCGTTCCACCGTTACCCGTGGACCGGGCTGTACGAGACCATCCAGACCGGGAAATCGGCGTTTGATCGAGTCCACAGTGCGAAGCTCTTCGACTACTTGGCGGAGCATCCCGAGGATGCGGCGGTCTTCGATGCGGCCATGACCTCGATTTCCACGAGTGCGGCTGCCAGCATCGTGCAGGCCTACGATTTCGGCCGGTTCAGCACGGTAGTGGATGTTGGCGGCGGGCGTGGCGACCTGCTCGCGGCGATCCTGTCCGCCAACCCGCACCTTCAGGGAGTGCTGTTCGACGTGCCGGCAGTCGTCGTCGGCGCCGACGATGACATTTCCGGCACCGAGGTTGTCGACCGCTGCAAGGTGGTGAGCGGGGACTTCTTCGACTCGATACCGGAAGGGGGCGATGCCTACCTGCTGAGCAACATCATCCCGAGCTGGGACGACGACCACGCCGTGGAGATCCTGAGCACGTGCCGGGCAGCGATGGCCGACACCGCCTGTGTTCTCCTCGCTGAGTTCGTGCTGCCGGAGGGCGCGGCGCCGTCGATGGGCAAACTGGTGGACTTGGAATTGCTGGTCATGACCTCTGGTGGTCGCCAACGCACCGAGGCGGAACACCGCGCACTGCTTGGTCGTGCCGGCCTCCGACTCACCCATATCGTGCCGAGCGCCGGGCTGGTCAGCCTCGTGGAGGCGGTTCCTGACGCGCCGAGTTGAGTGTGTTCGGTGCGCGCGCCCCCCGTGAACTCGTCGAGAGCGACGTCTGGCAGGACTGAAATGTCGCTGGCGTCGAGTTCACGGGGGCAGTGCCCGGGCAAGCCAGCCATTGAACACGCCCGGTCGGGATGGGCGAAGCCTGGCTGGTTGCTTCACAGCGAGACCACCTGATGCGCGCTTCGACGTGGGCGGCCAGGGCCGAGATGTCGGCGACATCGGAGGTCAGCACCTCTACGACGGGCGGTCGGCACCGGACGTCGTACTGGACACCTTGATCCGCCTCAGCCTGGTCCAGCGGGACATCGCTGCTGATTAGCCGGTTCACCGCTGCCGCAGCAAGGTCGCGGCGACGCCAACCGGCTTCACCCGGACTGCGGTCGAGACGACCACCTTCTGCCATATCTGATAGCAGCATGGCGGATCGCGTGTTGGGATGCCTTACTCGGTGATGCTCAGGCGGACATACTCTGTACGTGACGCATGCACACCAGGAAACGCCGCGTGCAGAGTTTGTCCGCCACACCGGATGGCCGGGTGACGATCCCCGCCCAGGTCCGCCGCGCGGCTGGGATCAAGCCCGGTCAGACGTTAGTGGTCTACGTCGAGTACGGCCGGGTGGTGATCGAGGAACGAACGCACCTGCTCGCCCGCCTTCAAGACGAGGCGATTAAGCCGCCACGGCGGCGGGGGCACGTCGGCAGCGCGGTCGACGAGCTGATCGCCGAACGCCGAGCCGAGGCCGCTCGCGAGGATGAGGACGGCACGGAGGGGCAGGCGTGACCGCGGTACTAGACGCGAGCGCGGTGCTGACGCTGCTCTACCGAGAGCCTGGCCACGACCAGGTTGCTGAACTGATAGGCGGTGCTGTGGTGTGCACCGTGAACTGGACGGAAATCGTGCAGAAACTCGCCCAGCGCGGCCACCCCGACCCCGCCGCAGCAGCCGAGGGGGTGCGCTCACTCGGCGTACACGTGCTGCCGTTCACCCCGGCCGACGCGGCCTGCTCTGGCCGAAAACTCGTGGCGCGGGTCTGTCCCTCGGCGATCGCGCCTGCCTCGCCGTGGCGCAGGGAATCGCCGAGGGTGTCGCGGTCACTGCCGATCAGGCGTGGGTTGGCCTCGACATCAAGGTCCCCGTGCAGCTCATCCGCTGATCTCCGGCGGACACCAGCAGCACAGCCTGGCGAGCGAGTCCTCGTCGGCGTCCACTCGGGGCCTCGCCACGGGCACCGGTGGCCGTCGCAGGGCGCTGACCGCCAACGGGAACCTGATGTGGCTTCGAAGCCCCCGCGGACCGCCAAGATGGAACCATTTGCGGCTCCGCGGGGTCCGGTGCCCTCGACAAAGCCTCCATCAGACCCGGGGTGGTTCAGTGTCCCCCATCGGGGGTGGCCAGTAGCCTGGAGTCACCTTCTCACCGAGGTTGCCGCCCCCGGGGGTCGCTCCTCGGGGCATCGGTGGGGGGTTTCGGTGAGGAGAGAGTCCTGTGGACACTGAGGACGCGTCGGTGATTGGTGCGCGCGCTCGCAAGATCCGCTGTCGCCGCGGGCTGAGCCTCGACGTGGCCGCCGGGCTGGCCGGGATTACCAAAGGCTATTTGTCGATGCTGGAACGCGGCCAGCGCGGATTCAACCGACGCGGCCTGATCGAGGACCTCGCCGACGCGCTGGGCTGCTCGGTGGTGGATCTGACTGGGCAGCCGTTCGCGCCGCCGGACCGGGGGACGGCAGACGCGCTGGCGACGGTCCCGGCCATCTCGTTGGCGATCAACGACTGCACCCTTGAGGACGTGCCGGACCTCCCGGCCCGACCGATCGAGCAGCTGGTGTCCGCCGCAGCGGCGGCCAACGCTCACCTTGATGCGGCGAGGTTCTCGTTGGCCGGCCGGGAACTGGGCTCGGTGCTGGCAGAGCTGCACGTGGTCGCGGTCACCGGTGACACCGACACCCGCCGCGCCGCGCTGGCCGCGCTGGCCAAGGCATGCCTGGTCGGGGCATCCATCGCGCGTCACCTGGGTCACGCCGATCTCGCCGTCCAGACGGCGCGGCGGGGCTACGACGCTGCCCGCCAGCTCGACGATTCCACCCGAGCAGGGCTGCTGACCATGCACCGTGCCCTGGGCCTGGGCTGGATCGGCGCCCGGCACCGGGTGACGACCGTGGTCGATGAGGCCCTGCTCGAGATCACACCCGATCCTTCCGCAGGCGATACCGGCCCGGCGCAGGCCGCCGGAATGCTGCACCTGACTGCCGCTCTGAACCACGCCCGCCAGAACCGGGCCGGTGATGCCGATGACCACCTGGGCGCCGCGTCAGAGTTGGCTCGCCACGCTGGGGAAGGCAACGCGCTGCTCCAGCATTTCGGCCCGGTCAACGTCGCCACCTGGGGAGTCAACGTCGCGGTTGAGCTGGGGCGTGGCCCGGCCACCGCGGAGAACATTCACGCAGACGTGCCTCGGCTGCTGGACACGTTCGGCTCGGCGGTGCGTGGTGGTGCGCTCTACTTCGACTTAGCGCGGGCCTACGCGCAGGCCGAGGGTGATCGTGATCGCCAGGCGATCCAGTGCCTGGACGCCGCCGACCGGATGGCGCCGCAGTACGTCCGGCCCGACCCCATGGCACGGGACCTGGTGCTCACCCTGGACCGGCGAGCACGGCGACGGGTGTGGGAGCTGGACAGCCTGCGTAACCGCTTCGGTGTCGGCAGCCAGGGTGCACGGAGTGTGAACACCTAGCTCGATCTTCACCGCACTATCTACCGGGTGACCTACGGCACCAACGACGCACCCGCGACGCAGCCGACCAGCGAGTTCACACCGCTGCGGGCGTTGCGTAGTGGCGCGGCGCTGCCCGGCGAACCGCCCGACCCGACCAGGTCTGCCCGGCCTGCGCAACGGTCGCCCCGTGAGACGCCCGACGCTCTGGGCACTGTCACCGCTGGACTGCGAGGTCCACCTGGTGACGCCCCGGTTCACTTCCTTCGGCTGGGATCGCTCTGACGCCCGGGCAGCTCATCACGTCGTGCCTGCTCGAAGGGAACTAGCGCGGGGGCCACATCGGGGGGTAGCGCGTCCACCGGCCACCAGGCCAGGTCGACGGACTCCGCGCTACGTACCGGGGTGGCGCCGGCTGGGGCGCGCAGCAGGAACCGCACGTCGAAATGCCGGGTGGGCAAGCCCAGTGAGCACGTGATCGGGTGCACGTCCAGGTGCAGCGGCCTGGGGTCGATCTCCAGGTCAGCGATGCCGGACTCCTCGGTCGCTTCCCGCATCGCCGCCGCGGCGAGCCCTGCGTCGCCGTCCTCGCAGTGCCCGCCGAGCTGCACCCAGCGCCCGACCCGGGGATGCAGGGTGAGTAGTACGTGCGCCTCGTCGTGGGACAGGACCACGGCCGAGGCGGTCAGGTGGCCGGGCGTGCAGGTACGGGCGCAGGCGTCCGGGCGGGCCGCCAGGAAGCCGAGAAACGCCTGGCCCAGCGCCCGCTGTCCGGAGTCGCCGGGTTCCCAGGCGGACAGCACCCGCATCGCGTCGGCGTGCACGGCGGAGTTCTGCACGGCGATCATCATCGCAGCACCAACCCGTCGTCGGGATCGCGCGCTGGGCGTGGTGTCAACGGCTCCGCAGGGTAGCCGACGGCGATCGCGCCCAGTGGCCGCCAGCCGGGCGGCAGGGCGAGTTCGGCCCGGACCAGGTCCGGGCAGAACAGCGTCGAGCCGACCCAGCACGA
Organism: Pseudonocardiaceae bacterium; assembly: GCA_050699975.1. Taxonomy (GTDB): domain Bacteria; phylum Actinomycetota; class Actinomycetes; order Mycobacteriales; family Pseudonocardiaceae. Next base: position 6,036 of record JBOHGH010000164.1, read on the forward strand.
ACCCAGACCCTCGGCGGCCAGCGCCACCAGCAGACCTTGCACGGCAGCACCTGCGGCCACGGTAAACATCGTCTCTTCGGCGGCTTGCCGGCGCGTGTCGGGGTAGGCGTGCGCGCCGTCGGGTACGGCGACCGGTACCAGCACCTCCGGTGCGTCGCGCAGCAGGTCCCCGCGCCGGACCCGGCGCTTGATCTGGTCCTCGGCCAGCCCGTCGTGGCGTAGATCGGCTCGCCACGCTTGCGCCATCGCGTCGAGCAGCCGCCGCCGGGCGGGCCGGTCGGCCAGCCAGACGAATCGAACCGGCCGGGTGTGGTGTGGTGCCGGTGCGCTCAGCGCCACACCCACCGCGCGGCGAAGCGCCTGCGGGTCCACCCGATCGGGGCGAAACGAACGCACCGATCGGCGCAGCAGCACGGCATCGGCCCGGCCCAGCGCCCGCCCCTGCTCGATCGCCTCGTCGGTGCCCAGCCGGAACAGGTCGTCGGACACCGGGCGGATCAGATCCGCCGCAGTGCTGCCGTCGTCCTGGCGGAACAACCCGCGCAGCACCGCCACCGGCACCCCGCCCAGCTTGCCCTTGACCAGGTCTGCGGCCGCGGCGATCTCGTCGCCGACGGCTATCTCGGTGGCGGCGAGCTCGTTGCCGTGCCGGTCGACGGTGCCCGCATAGCGGTGCAGCACGCTCAGGCCGGCGACCCCGATCGCCGCGTCGATCTGCCCGACCCGCCACGCTCGGCCCATCGTGTCGGTGACCACCACGGCGACGTCGACGCCCAGGGCCGTGGCCAGGCCGCCCCGCAGCCGCGCGGAGCTGGCGTCGGGGTCGATGGGTAACAGGGCGACCTCGTCGGGCTCCACGTTGGACGCGTCCACTCCCGAGGCGGCCTGAACCACGCCCAGCGCGTTCATCGTGATCAGGGTGCGGCCGCGGCGGGCGAGCACCTGCCGGGCCTGCGCCGTGACCAGCTTGCGGCGGGCAGCGTCCCTCCCCGCCGGGTCTGCCGGCACCGTGACCAGCCGTCCCTCCACCTTGGACACCACCTTGCTGGTGACGACGACGACGTCACCGTCGATCAGCCACGGCGCCGCGTGGGCCACCGCGGCGGTCAAATCGTCCCCCGGCCGGAACTCGGGTAGGCCCCGCACCGGCAGGATGCGGACCTCGCCTGGTGCGGCGTGGTCGCTCATGCCACCGGCCTGGCGAGCTCCAGGGCCGCACTGGCCATCGCAGCGGTCGCCGGCACGTCGGACATCAGCAGCGGGACTTCCCTGACCTGCACTCCGGGCACCGTCGAGGCATCCCCGGTGTGCACCAGCCACCCATCCAGGATCCCGCCGGCACAGCGGGCCCCGTAGTGCCTGCCGACCGCACCGGCGTCGCAGTGCACGCCGATGGCGGCCAGGCAGGCGTCGGCCATCCCGCGCACCGCCCGGCCCCCGACGATCGGGGACAGCCCGATCACCCTGGCGGGCGCACTGCGCAGGGCGTCCCGGATACCCGGTATCGCCAGCACGCTGCCGATCGACACCACCGGATTGGACGGCGCGAGCAGCACGGCGTCCGCCTCGGCGATCGCCTCCAGCACCCCGGCGGCCGGCACGGCGTCGTCGGCGCCCACCGGCACGAACGCGCTGGCCGGGAGCGCCGCTCGGTGCCGGAGCCACCACTCCTGGAAGTGCATCGCGCGACGGCCCTGGGCGTCATCTTCCTGCGCGTCGTCCACCACCACGTGTGTCTCGCAACGATCATCGGTGGCCGGCAGCAACCGCACTCCGGGGCGCCATCGATCGCACAGCGCCGCGGTGACCGCGGACAGCGGGTAGCCGGCCCGCAACATCCGAGTGCGGACCAGGTGCGTGGCCAGGTCGCGGTCACCGAGCCCGAACCAGTCCGGATCGGCGCCGTAGCGTTCCAGCTCCGCCTTGACCGCCCAGGTCTCACCGGCCCGGCCCCAGCCGCGCTCGACGTCGATGCCGCCGCCAAGGGTGTACATGCAGGTGTCCAGATCCGGGCAGATCCGCAGCCCGTGCAGCCAGATATCGTCGCCGGTGTTCACCACTGCGGTGATCTCATGCTCGCTGGGGGAGGTACCGACGGCGGGCAAGCCGAGCGCGGCCTTCACACCGATCAGGAACCGGGCCCCACCGACCCCCCCACCCAACACCACGACCTTCACTCCCAGGACGTTACGCGGCGACATGGATGCTGATGGTTGCTGAGGTGCCTAGTGGGGACAAGCATCCGCGTCGGACCTCGAACGGTGACTCGTCAGCGCCAGAACAGGAACTCGCGGAAGCCTGCGGCCGCTGCCTGCGGGTCGCCGCCGAGTGCAGCGAAGGCAATGAAGCTGGCGCCGAACAGCGCGTTGGACACCGCAGGCACCGTGATGATCAGTAAGAAGAGTGCCAGGGTGGCGTACAGGCCGACGGTATTGGCGAACCGCTGAGCCTGGGCCGGCAGGTAGGGCTCCAGAGCGCCGAATCCGTCCAGTCCGGGCACCGGCAGGATGTTCAGCACGAACGCGAGCACCTGCACCAGGGCCAGGTAGGACAGCCCGGCGGCGAGTCCGTCTGGTAGCTCGGCGATGCCGACCACCGCGATCAGTACGGCCCCCAGCGCCAGGTTGGTCAGCGGACCGGCCAGCGACACCGCCGAGGCGATCGCGCGCGAGCGCAGCGCGTTGCGGTTGATCCATACCGCACCTCCGGGCAGTGGGATCCCGCCCAGGGCCAGCAGTAGCAAGGGCAGCAGCAGGGACATCACCGGGTCGGTGTAGCGCCGGATGTCGAGGGTGAGGTATCCCTTGGCGCGCACCGAACGATCGCCGCCCCGGTAGGCCGTCATGGCGTGGCCGAACTCGTGCAGGCACAGCGAGACCGCCCACCCGCCGAGCACCAGGAACACGATGCCCCCGGTGCGGGCCGCACCCGTGGTCAGGGCCGCGAGCACGCCGCCGGCCACAGTGGCGGCGACCAGCAGGAGGAACAACGGGCTGGGGGCCAAGGCGGTGGCGCGCACGAGCCTACCCTCGCTC
>JBOHGH010000165.1:0-9054 GCA_050699975.1 Pseudonocardiaceae bacterium
GGCGTGCCCGCCGAGCGCGGCGGGCACCACCCGCAGGCTCAGGTAGGAGCGCCCCGACATCCGCAGCAGGTGCTCCAGCTGCTGGGCCAGCACCACCGGCCCGCCGACCGGCAGCCGCAGCGCGTACTCGTGCAGGTAGTAGCTGAACCGGGCCGGGCGCTCCCGGCTGAACAGGCTCTGGCGGGCCAGCCGGGCGGCCACCCGGTCGTCGATCTCGCCAGGGGGAACGATTCCGGTCTCGCGGATCAGCGCGCGGGCGTACTCGGCGGTCTGCAGCAGTCCGGGCACCACCATCGGCTGGAAGTCGCTGATCGTCACGGCCTTGTTCTCGTGGTCGATCAGCGTGAGGAGCTGTTTGGGCAGCCGGGTGCCGTGCTGCTGGAACCAGCCCGGGGTGTCCTGCTCCCGGCGCAGCGCCAGCAGCCGCTCGCGCTCGGGACCCTTGACCCGGCACACGCCGAGGAACGCGGCGATGTCCGCCTCGCTGGTCGCGCGCTTGCCCGACAGCAGCATCGACACGAAACTCGGCGTCACGCCGAGCGCCAGGGCGGTCTGCTTCCCGGTCAGCCCCGCGCGCTGCATGGCCTGGCGCAGGGCCTCACCCAGCTCCCGGCTGCGGATCGTCGGCTCGCGATGTGGCATGGTGACACCTCCCGGCGTGGATCATAGGGCCCAACATCGTCAAATTCGGCCTCATCGACGACATTCACCAGTGGTGAATGTCTTGTATCACCAGTGGTGAACCGGTTCGCTGATCATCAGCGGGGCGGTGGACCTCGCGCAACCTGCGGAGGTACCCGATGAGCGCCCCCTCACCTCTGATAGCCGACGCTCTCGGCCTGCTCAGCCACGACCTCTACCTACACCTGGACGAAGCGGACTCGCTGGGGACCCAGAACGCCGACTGGACCCCTGACGACATGGCGCGGGCGCGCGAGCTGATCTGCGACCTGGTGATCGTCATCCGCGGGTTGCTGATCGAGCACGAGCGCCAGACCAGCGGTGACTGCCGGATCTGCACGTCGGCGTGGCCCTGCCCGGTGGCGACGACCATCCACGCCTTTCTGAAAGACCCGCACCGCCAGTTCGTCGCGCTCGTCCTTCGGGCAAGGGATGCTGAGTGATCGCCGGATGGGCTCACCGGAAGTCACGGGAGCTCGAGCGCACCCGCATGTCCAAGGGTGCGGCGTGCTCGGCCAGCACGTTGATCACCCCCTCGGCGATCTGCAGCCGGCCGCGCAGCAGCAGCGCCGGGCAGGCCCGTACGACGGTGCGATACCGGACCCAGAAGCCCGGTGAGCAGATCACGTTCACCATGCCGGTCTCGTCCTCCAGGTTGAGGAAGGTGACTCCACCGGCGGTGGCCGGGCGTTGCCGGTGGGTCACCGCACCTGCGACCATTACCCGCTGCCCGTCTTCCCGCTCCCGCAGGCCGGCGGCGGGCACCACACCCAGCTCCGCCAGGTCCGCCCGGAGGAACTGGGTGGGGAAGCTGCCCGGCGAGACCCCGGTGGCCCACACGTCGGCCGCGGCAAGCTCCAGCGCACTCATCCCGGGCAGCGCGGGCGCGGCGACCCCCACCGCGGTGCCGGGCAGCCGATCCGGCCGCTCGGCAGCCACCGCACCGGCAGACCACAGCGCTTGGCGGCGGTGCGGGGTCAGCCGGTCGAACGCCCCGCCGGTGGCCAGCGCCTCGGCCGCGGCGGTGGTCAATCCCACCCGGTGCGCGACGTCAGCGATGCTGCGGTAGTGGCCGTGCGCTTCCCGCTCCTCGACCAGCCGGGTGGCCAGCGGCTGGCCCACCGTGCGCACCGTGGCCAGCCCCAGACGCACCGCCTGCTCCGGTGCACCCTCCGCAGCCGGTTCCAGCCCTGGGTGTACCCCGCTGGCGTTGACGTCCGGGCCACGAACAGTGACGCCGTGACGCCGGGCGTCAGCGATCAGTGACTGCGGGGAGTAGAAGCCCATCGGCTGGGCTTGCAGCAGGGCGGCGCAGAACGCTGCCGGGTAGTAGTGCTTGAACCAGGCGCTGTAGTAGACCAGCGAGGCGAAGCTGATCGAGTGGCTCTCCGGGAAGCCGAAGTTGGCGAAGGCCAGCAGTTTGACGTAGATCTTCTCGGCGAGCTCACCGCGGATCCCGTGCCGTGCCATGCCCTGAAACAGCCGCTCGCGCAGCCGCTCCATCCGCTCGGTGGACCGTTTGGCGCCCATCGCACGGCGCAACTCGTCGGCCTCAGCGGCAGAGAAGTCGGCGACGTCGATGGCCATCTGCATCAGCTGCTCCTGGAACAGCGGCACCCCCAGCGTCTTGCGCAGCGCGTTCGCCAGCCGCGGGTGGTCGTAATCCCAGGCCTCCTGGCCGTTGCGGCGCCGGATGTAGGGGTGCACCGAGCCGCCCTGGATCGGACCGGGGCGAATCAGCGCGACCTCGACCACCAGGTCGTAGAAGCAGCGCGGCTTCAGCCGGGGCAGGGTGGCCATCTGTGCGCGGGACTCCACCTGGAACACCCCGACCGAATCAGCCCGGGTGAGCATCTCGTAAACAGCCGGATCAGTGGGCTGCAGATCCGAAAGCTGCACCCGGTGCCGGTAGTGGCGAGCGACCAGATCGACCGCGTAGTGCAGCGCGGAGAGCATCCCGAGTCCCAGCAGGTCGAACTTGACCAGACCAGCGGCAGCGCAGTCGTCTTTGTCCCACTGCACCACCGAGCGGTTCTCCCGCCGCGCCCACTCCACCGGGCAGACCTCGGCCACCGGGCGGGAGCAGATCACCATCCCGCCAGAGTGGATGCCCAGGTGGCGGGGGAATCCCTCCAGCTCGCCGGCCAGCGCCAGCACCGGTTCGGGGATGTCGGTCTCTTCGACGTCACCTTTCGACAGCGGCCCCCACCGGTCGATCTGCTTGCTCCAGGCGTCCTGGGTGCCGGTCAAGTAGCCCAGCGCCTTGGCCACGTCGCGCACCGCGGAGCGGGACCGGTAGGTGATCACGTTGGCGACCTGGGCGGCGCAGTCGCGGCCGTATTTCCGGTAGACGTACTGAATGGCCTCCTCGCGGCGGTCGGACTCGATATCCAGGTCGATGTCGGGGTAGCCGTCCCGATCCGGGGCGAGGAACCGCTCGAAGAGCAGGTCCATTCCCACCGCGTCGACGTTCGTGATACCCAGCGCGTAGCAGACCGCCGAGTTGGCCGCTGAGCCGCGGCCCTGGCAGAGGATGTCGGCCCGCCGGCAGAACCCCACGATGTCGTGGACGATGAGAAAGTAACCGGGGAAGTTCTTCTCCTCGATGACGGCCAGCTCGTGTTCGATCTGGTGGTAGGCACCGGGACGCTCGTCGTAGCTGCCGTAGCGGGTGACCGCGCCGAGCCAGGTGAGTTCCCGCAGCCAGCTGGCCTCGGTGTGGCTGGCGGGAACGTCGAACGGCGGCAGGTCCGCCGCCACCAGGTGCAGGTCAAAGGCGCACTCCCGGCCCAGCGCGGCGGCCCGCTCGACCGCTCCGGGCCAGCGGGCGAACCGCCCGGCCATCTCGGCACCGGAGCGCAGGTGCGCGGTTGCCGCGGCCGGCAGCCAGCCGTCCATCTCGTCCAGGCTGCGCCGGGCCCGGACCGCGGCCAGCGCGGTGGCCAGCCGGTGCCGGGAGGGGGTGGCGTAGTGCGCGGCGGTGGTGGCGACGATGTCCAGCCCGTGCGCTGCGGCCAGCGCGGCGAGTTGGTCGTTGCGCTCGGTGTCATCGGCCAGGCCGTGGGCGGTGAGCTCGACGACGACGTGGTCAGGGCCGAACAGCCCGGTCAGCCGGCGGAGCTGCGCGGCCGCGGCGGCCGGGCCTTCGCGCGCCAGCGCCCGGCGTACCGCTGCTTTGCGGCAACCGGTGAGCACCACCCAGTGCCCACCCGCGGCGGCTGCCACCGCCTCTAGGTCGTAGACCGGCTTACCCTTCTCCCGACCGCGGAGCTGAGCATCGCTGATCACCCGGGACAGCCTGCGGTAACCCTCGGGATCACGGGCCAGCACAAGCAGATGCTCACCCTCCGGGTCAGGTATCCCGTTCTGTGGTGCGGTGAGGCCGAGGCTGAGCTCGGCCCCGAAGATGGTCTTGACGCCCAGCTCACGGGCCGCCTCGGCGAAGCGCACCACCCCGTACATCCCGTCGTGGTCAGTGATCGCGATCGCGTCCAGGCCCAACCGGGCGGCCTCCTCGACCAGTTCCTCGGGGTGGCTGGCCCCGTCCAGGAAGCTGAAGTTGGAGTGGCAGTGCAGCTCAGCGTACGGAGTGCGCGGCTGCGCTGGCACAAACTGGCTCGCCACGAATTGGGCCGGCGTTAGCAGCGGCGGTGGCTCGTACCGGTCCCGGTGACGCGTCCACGCCGGGCTGTCCCCACCGTCCCCTGGATGCTCCTCGTCGCGATGCCCTGACTTGGACCACCCTGACTTAGGCCCGGCGGGTCGCCCGGATAGTGCCCGCTCCAAGTCCGCCCACCGCACAGGCGGGTTGTTCCAGCCCATGGTGTGGCCCTAGAAGGGTGGTGGATCGTCGCCAGGTGGTGGGTGCGGATCGGGTCGGGCGATAGTATCGAACATGTGTTCGATACTATCAGAGTCGCTTCGCACTGGACTCGGCAGTTCACGTTGACACACTCAGGCAGTGACCAGCCACAGCAGGCAGCTGTGGACAGTCTGGGGGCATTGCGGAGACTGGTGCCTACAGCGCGCCGCCATGTGCATCGAGGAGGAACCATGGGCAGCCCCCAGGACACCGGCCCGAAGGGCCCGCAGAGGGTCTGGCTGATCACCGGCGCGAGTAGCGGATTCGGACGCGCCATCGCCACCGCAGCACTCGCCAGCGGCGACACCGTGGTCGCCACCGCCCGGCGCCCGCAGGCCCTGGTTCGAGCTGCACTTCTTCGGACCGGCGGCCCTGACCAAGGCGGTGCTGCCGCACATGCGCCGCCAAGGCGGCGGGGCCGTGGTGCAGATGTCCAGCGTCGGCGGTCAGATCACCGCGCCTGGCTTCGGCGCCTACTGCGCGACCAAGTTCGCGCTTGAAGGTCTCACCGAAACGCTGAGTCAGGAGGTCGACTTCGGCGTCCGCTTCCTGATCGTGGAGCCTGGTGCGTTCCGCACCGGACTGTTCACCGCGGGCTCGGCCCACCTGTCCGCCGCGATGCCGGACTACGCCGCGACGGTCGGCCCCACCCGCCAGTACGTGAGCAGCGGCGACGGGTCACAGCCCGGTGACCCGGCCAAGGCCGCCGCGGCCATCCTCACCGCCCTGGCCGCTGAGCACACCCCACTGCGCCTGCCGCTGGGCGATGACGCCGTCGACGGGATCCGTACTCACCTCGCCACTGTTGACGAGGAGATCGTCACCTGGGAGCGGCTGTCCCGCTCCACTAGCTTCGATCCCCACTGATCCACCGCGCGGGTAGCTGCTGCCCGCGCGCGGATCTCGATTCAGCCGAGGAGCGGAGTTCTCGAGGCCGTTCTGGCGGCAGGTGTCGTAGCGGGCGAGGTGGCTCCGACGTCTCAGCTGCGTCGCGGGGAATGTCCCCCGATCCGCAGCGAAGAAGGCTTCCGATGAACAACAACACCGACAACGACAACCTCGACCACGCCGGTCACCGAGTCCAGGGCATGGAGGTAGTCGGTCACCTGCACCCCCTGATGGGCGAGCGCAGCGAGCACGTGCACTCGCGGTTCTATGGCAGCGAGGGCGAAACGCTAGCCCGCGAGGAGGCCGATGCGCGTCTGGTCCCGGTCGACCACGAGACGGCGGTGTCCCCTGAACAGGGTGACGACTCGCTGGTCCTGTTGTTCCTCTGCGCCCACCCCGCGCTGCCCCGACCGGCGCAGGTGGCGCTGACCCTGCGCGCCGTCGGCGGGCTGTCCACCGCAGAGATCGCCGCCGCGTTCCTGGTGCCCGACTCCACCATGGGCCAGCGGATCACCCGGGCCAAGCAGACCATCCGCCGGTCCGGCGTCCCGTTCCGTATGCCGTCAGCCGAGCAGAGACCCACCCAGCTGGCGGCCGTGCTGCAGGTCCTGTACCTGATCTTCAACCCCTCGACCAGCAGGACCGCGACCGCTGGGACCGCGCGGCGATTGCCGAAGGCACGGCCCTCCTGACGGCCACCATGGCCCGCCACCCCGCCGGCCCCTATCAGTTGCAAGCGGCGATCGCCGCGCTACACGACGAGGCCGAGCACGCCGACGACACCGACAGATCTCCACGAATCCGGCGGCGCTGGGTGTCGAAGTGACCGCTCGTGATCTACGGGATTGGTCTCGTCATCTCCGCTTGTCACTCGTAGATTCCCTCGACCCGCCAGCGGCCCGCCTCGCAGGCCAGCAGCACCGCGAGTGGCTCTCCGGCAGGTTCGGGTGCGAGCACCGCCTGCAGCCGCGCGCAGCGCCGACCACCATCGGGCTCCCACCAGCGCTCCTCGACCGGCCAGGGCCCGGCCCAGGTCAGCACCCGGCGCGGCGGGTTCCCGTCCACCACGATCCGGTACGGGACACCGGTGAGCATCCCGCGCCCGCTCACTCCGACGACGCGTCCGGCATCGTCGAGCACCTCGGCGGACAGCGGGCAGGTGGGCACCCGGGACGGGGACGGCGCGGGCAACCGGCCCGGCCAGGGATGATCCGCAACGCGCGCCGGGACGAGGTCATCTCCCCAGGGCACCAGGCGTATCCGGTCGGTGGGGTCCCGGCCGCCGCCGAGCACCCCGGTGAGCACCGCCTCGGGTCCGAGCATCGCCTGCACCCGGACCAGGGCCCGGCCAGCCCGCTCGTCGTCTTCCCCCGACTCACCCCACAGCCCGCGCTGCAGCGCCTTCCCGCCGACCACCTCTTCGGGAATCAGATGCAGCAGCGTGATGCCCGCACTGGGCCGTGACCCGCGAGAGGTCAGCCAGCCGTCCAGCTGCCAGCGCACCCGATCGGCGATGCCGGATGCGGTCAGCGGCTCGGCGCAGCGCCACACCCGGTGCAGTTCCTCGCCCGCCCCAGTGCAAGCCCGGACGCCGAGCCGGATGCAGGCCAGGCCGCGGGAGGCCAGCGCAGCGTGCAGTTGCTCCGCGGGTTCCCGGGAGGCGAACGCTGCCGCATCGACCCGGTCCACCGGCGGGTCGAACCGGCGGGTGACGGCGAGGTCGACCGGCGGGTGGCGGCGGGCCAGCGGGCGCTCGTCGAGCCCCTGGGCGAGTCGGTGCGCGCGCACCCCGTCGGGGCCGAACCGGGAGGCGACGTCGTCGACGTCCAGTGCGGCGAACGCGCCCAGAGTGCGTAGTCCCAGCCGGTGCAGCAGGTCCACCAGGGCAGCCCGGTCAACCCCGGTGGCGGCAGGCTGGTGCAGCTCACCAATGCCCAGCGGGGCGAGAAAGCCGGCCGACCCCCCCGCCGGCACCAGCAAACCCCGGTGTGCAGCCAAGGTCGCGGCGAACAGGCCGTCGGCGATGCCGATCTGGCACTGGACCCCGGCCTTCGTCGCGACCACGTCGACGATCCGTTCGGCCACCGCGGGTTCGCTGCCGAAGTACCGGGTCGGGCCGCGGGCCGGCACCGCGACCAGTCCGGGGCACACCATCTCCACCCCGGCCGCCAGTGCCTCGACCGCAGCCACCACCGGCTCGAAGCAGCGGGCCTCGCGGTCCGGATCGTCGGGTAGCACAGCAAGCTCGGGACAGCGGCCCTGCGCCTCCCGGCGACGTTGCCCTCGGCGTACCCCGTGCGCCCTGGCCATCGCCGAACAGGCCACCACCCGGTTGGCGGCCACGATCGCCAGCGGTGTCTGCGCGGACAGTCCCTCGGCCGCCGCCACGGCCACCACCGGCCAGTCCGGGCACCACACCGCAACCGCTCGCAGCGCTAGCCGGGATGTAGTATCGAACATATGTTCGAGCACTGCTCAAGTGAAACCCGTTCGACCAGCGCTGTCAACCAGAACTACGGCGGCAAGCTCCTAAAGCTCGCGGCGCCGCGGCCGCTTGCCTTTGGCGAGCCGTCGAGCATCCCGCAAGGGCAACGCCGCAGCCTCCGGCGGCACCCGGTACACCTCAACCCCACCCGCCACGGAATAGGCCCGGATGCGGACCAGCGGAGCGCCAGGACGCAGACGATGGTCGCTGCCGTGGAGGTCGTTGCCGCCGAGGAACGCACCACCACTCAGCTCGACATTCACACTGTCCGGCAGATAAATGGTGTCGCCGCCGCAGAACGCCGCCGCGATGATCGTGATCTCCTCGCCGTCGATCTCCGCCCCGCGCAGGTCGATGTCCGAGCCGCCGAACACGCTCACCGTCCGCAGCCGCCTAGCTACCCGCCAGCGGCCCCCGGTGGTCGACCCCCCGAACACTGACACCAGCCAGCGTCGCGCCGGGCCCCGGGTAGGCCGAGGCGTCCCTTGGGCCGGCAACCCATCGGTAGCACGCTCCAGGTCCCGCGAGGTCTGCGCCACCAGCGCCTGCTGCACCCGGTTCTCGAACTCGGCGAGCGTGAGGTCACCTGTGCCCACGTGGCCCTGGAGCCGTTCCACCGCCCGCTCCCGCTGATCGTCGGTGATCACCGGCTGCTGTTCGTCGTCAGGCATGCGCGTCTCTTCCCACCATCGTGCACCAGCCAAGCACACTCCCGCAGACGATTGTCCCCTATGTCCCTTGTCTGGGCCGGAGCGACGGGCCCGGCCACCACCGCGCCACCGGGACCGGGCAGCAGCAAGCGGGCGACGCGAGGCCGGGCCGCCGCACCGCGGCCCACCGCGCGCACCACGACCTCGCGGCTGCGCAGCCGCCCGTGCCCAGCCTCGGCGCCATGCCAAGCCTCGGCACGGCAATTCAGCTCGACGTCCGCGCCCAGCCATCGACCGAGCGGGAGCAAGACCGATCCGCGCTGCCGCGCCCTGGCCGCCAGGGATCGCCGCGCTCCGGAGGGCATCCGGTCCGCGCCGGCCAGCGCCACCAGGCCCACTCCGTCGAGCAGGGCAGCAGCCACCGGCGCCGGATCCGGCCCTGGCCGGGGGATCAGCGCCAGCCGCCGCACCACCACACCCGCCTCGGC
>JBOHGH010000166.1:0-9050 GCA_050699975.1 Pseudonocardiaceae bacterium
CCCCCGACTACGGCGTGTTCGGCGGGATGACGGCCAAGGAGCGCAAAGACGCCCGCGAGGCGGAGAGGGAGGAAGCGGCGTGAGGGTGCCCATTCCGTGTCCGCGCTGCTGGTGGCGCTGGACCTACCGGGAGGTGTGCGAACCGTGCGAACGCGGTGCGCGTTTGGCGGAGGCCCAGGACGCGTCCTGGCGGTGGCGGAGAAGGAGGCGGCGTTGAGCACCGAGCTACTGGTCGGCCTGCTCCTGCTGTTCCCGGCGACGCCGTGGTTGGCCGCGTGGTCGATGCGCTCGAGCGCGGAGGCCCTGCGTGAGCGCGAGGACGAGACGTGAACGAGCGCGAACTCCTCGAGCACTACCGCCCCTGGCTGCGGGCGGTGGCCCGACGAGCTCTGGCCGGGCGCCCGGGTGCAGAGGACCTAGCGAGCGAGATGTGGGTCGCCATGTGGAAGGCGCTGCACGCCGACCGCACGGTGGCCACGAAGGCGCCACTGGACTGGTGGCTCAAGCGTCAGGCCACGCTGCGGATGAAGACGTGCCTGCGGGACTGGCACGACCCGGTTAAGCATCGCCAGCACGTGCTCATGGATGACGTCACGGCCGTGGTCGACCTGCCGGTGGCGCTCGGCGGCATCGAGCTGGCCTACCACCACGGCGAGATTCTGGCCGCACTGAACGAGCTGACCCCCCGCGAGCGCGAGTACGTATGGCTGCGTTTCTGGGTGCACACCGGCGGCCGGTTCAACCCCCTGCTTCGTCAGCGCTTCGGCAAGGACGCATTCGACCTGTGGCGCACCGCCCGGCCGAAGCTCGCCGCCGCGCTCGGACACCTCCAGGAGGCCCGCTCATGACCGACGGAGAGAAGTGGCTACGCGCGCTGGCGGAGCAGGACAACCCGCTGGGTCGGGCGATCCGCGAGGTGCTGAACGAGCTGGACGGGCTGCGCGCGGACGAGGCCGAGTGGCACGACCCGTTCCATACCCGTACCTGGACGAGCTGATGAACGAATATCCACGCACCTGGGTGATCAGGCAGGGCCCCGACACCGGGCGGGTGCTCATCCAGTGGGGCCCGCGTATGCCGCTGACGCTGGTCAGCCCGTCGGGCGAGGTGAGCCAGCGGTACCGGTTTCCGCCCGGGGCGCTGGTGCGCGGGGACGGGGACTGACGGGATGGCTACGCCGGGAGCTCTATACAGCACGCGCAGAAGTACCCCTCTGGATCGTTCAGCCTCTGCTGGCGCAAGCGGAGGTTCTCCTCACCAAGCCGACGTTTCTCGGCGCGGGGTAGCCGGTACCAGGCCGAGGAGTTCGTGTCAGTCGTGGGTGGTGGCAGAAACGGCAGCTCTACGCGCTCGGGTGGGAGTAACTCCCAGAACCACGCCATGTCCAGGTAGTACTGCTGGTGCGGGTTCGGCAGCTTGTAGCCGTTGTCGCACCAGCGCAGGTGAGCATTGCAACGGGCACACAACAACCCTCGGACATGGTCAAAGCCGTTACCGAGCCTGCGATCATGATCTATATACAGTGGCCGCTTCTGAACGTCCTTGGCTCGAACCCGACAAATCTCGCACCGACCGCCAGCACGCCACTTCATCATGTCGAACTGATCGCACGTCAGGTAATAACCCCGGTGTGTGCACTGCTCTTTCGTCTCGTGAAGCGGGATCGGCGGCTGGTCCAGCGGGAAGAAGAGCTGGGGCCGGTCACCCCGCATCGCGGTACAGCCGTATCGCCTTGGCCAACGCTGCGCTGAAGGTGTCACCTCTGGCTTCAGCGATCGCCCGGAACTCTTTCCACGCCTGGGGGGCGTGGATCACCGCGTCGATGAAGTCCGAAATCCACGCGGACCTCTTCCTAACGCCGACGGCAGACCCGAACTCCGCCCATCGAGCAGCATCGATCCGCACGTTGCGGGGAGGCGGGTACTCGTCGGCCATCGACGAGAAGGGTACGTCCCGGCACAGGGGTACAGCAACGCTCGTCATGCGGACGAGTCTACCATATGTAACCTCATTTGTAGTGACGATTAGCCAGATTGAGGGTACAGTGGCAGTCGCAGGTCACAGACACCCCGACCGGCGCCCGCCGGGATCGGGAAGTGAGAAGAACAAGGGAGTAGTGGATCATGGCCCTTCGGGGAGCAAGCACGACGGTCGATTCGGACTACATCGACTGGGCGGGACTGGCGGCCGAAAACGCGGCTGTGGTGTGCACGGTCAAGGCGGTCGAGGCGCCCAAGGACTACGGCAACGGTGAGGTCGCCGCCGTCCGGGCACGAGTGATCGTACTGACCGGCAAGCAGGCCGGGACCGTGTACGAGGACGAACGGATCTTGAAGGCGGGCATCCGCAACAAGCTCCAGACCGTCGGTGATGACGTGGTCGGCCGGCTCGACGTGTACGGCACTCGCAGGGCGGTCGGCCTGCAGGCCGAGCACGAAGGCGATATCGCCCTGGCCGAGCGGGCACTGAAGAAGTTCGGGGCGGTGCCGGAACAGCGTTCGGCCTCGAACGGGTCGGCGAAGGCCGCTAAGCCGACCGATGACTCGGGGGATGACGAGCCTCCGTTCTGACCGTGAACCACCAGCCCGTCCGGTAGCCAAGCCGGCACCCGCGTGCGATGCGCGGGCGGGCACGAAGACCTCGCTCCCCCGATTCCTGTTCGCTGCCCAGGAGGCCGCCGATGGACCCCTCTCCCAACCGGCCACCGGTACGCCCAGCGTTCGAGGGCACCGAGATCATCTCCACCGGAGACGCCCGGTTCACCTACACAGTCGGACGAGACTTCGTAAAGGATTCGCTCCGGGACATGCTCATGTCCCGGGAACCGATCGCTATAGACATCGAGACCGAGGGCCTGGGAGCGTCGGCGCTCAACCTGAAGTCTGTGTCCTTCGGGACGACGACCTCGGCGGTGATCTGTGATCCGCGCGACCCCTGCCAGCGTGACCTGATCAAGAAGTCGCTGGCCTTTGCCCGTGCGCTGCTGTTCTGGAACTCGGCTTATGACGCACCCAACCTGGCGCGCAACGCGCTGCTCGGCGTGAAGGAGTGCGCCAAGGTCACCGACGGCTTGCTGTATGCCCGGCTCGCCGAGCCATCGGAGATCGTGCGGAAATCGCTTACCGACTCGTGGGAGCGGTGGGCGGGCTCCGGCGACGTCGGACAAGCCACGGACCAGAACAAGCAGATGTTCCGCCTGATGGGGGTGCGAACCAAGGTCGAGGGCTTCAAGCAAGCCGACCTTCACATGCCCGCGTTCGTGCACGCGGCTGCCTACGACGTAATCCGAACCGCCCGGCTAGTACCGGTCGCCCGACAGCGGGCCTACGACCGGCTGACCAAGGGCCACCCATACGCCGACGAGGGAGTCTCCGGACGGGACGCCTGGCGGCTCACCGACCGCGAACAGCATCTGAACCGGATGTTTCTGCGCCGCTCGGTCAAGGGACTGCGGGTTGACCTGGAGTACCTGGATGCCTACCGGGACCAGAACCAGGCCCAGATCGACGAGATGACCCACCGGTTGGAACAGGCCGGTATCACGGTCACCAACGCCAGCACGCTGTTTGAGGTGCTTGAGCGCGAGGGCACGCTGCCCGCCGATCACCCTCGCACGCCGACCGGCAAACACAAGGCCACCGCCGACGTGCTGGAGGCGATGCACCACCCCTTGGCTCAGGCGTTCGTCGAGCGCAAGAAACTAGTCAAGAACGACGAGGACTACCTGGACAAGGTGGTCGAGCTCGCGTCCTCGGCCGGACGCATCCACCCGGACGTGAAACTGCTCGGCGCCACCACTGGCCGCATGTCCATCGGCACACCACCGCTGCAGCAGTTCCCCGAACCGGCACGCGGCATCGTGCTGGCGGATAACGGCGACGGGCTGACCTCGATCGACTGGTCCCAGATCGAGCCGGTGATCGCGGCCAACCTGGCCGGTGAGCACGAAGTGGTGGCCCGGTACGAAGACCCGGCGGTCAAGGCCGACCTGTACCTGCCGGTCGCGGAGAAGGCCGGCATCGAGCGAAAGCAGGCCAAGACCGTGCTGCTGGGACTGCTGTACGGGCTCGGCGTAGTGAAGCTGGCCGACCAGCTCGGGTGCTCGGTCGATGATGCGCAGGACCTGAGCCTGTCGGTGTTCAAGGTCATGCCCCGGGTAGCCAACTGGACCCGACAGCTCCGGCGCGAGGGCGAGCGGCACATGAAGGTGATCACCCTGTCCGGACGCATCCTGCCGGTCCCGATGGGTACCTACCACGGTCGGACCAGCGTGCAGACGCACAAGGCGATCAACTTCACGGTGCAGGGGAGCGCGTACGACCTGCTGGCCGACTGTCTGATCGCCATCGAGAACGCCGGCCTTGGCGACACTGTCTATCTGGCGATGCATGACGAGCTCATTGTCTCGACCGAGGCCGCGAACGACGTACGCAAATTGATGGAGGCGCCCCCGCCACGGCTGTGCGAGTTCGCCGAACGGGACGTGGTGCTACGAACCGACCGGCTGGACCTGGGCGAGCGCTGGGCGGCTGCGTAGCTATGTATACGGGGAACCGGCTCTCGATCGCGCTCGGCGTCGTTGGCCCGGAGGCCGTTACCGGCGACGACGACCTATCCCGCAAACAGCTCATCCGAGCCGGTGAAGCGATGGTCGGCGAAGAACTGGCGATCGTGCTCAACCGAGCGGGCACCAAGCAACCGATCTGCACACTGACCGCCGTCGAACGCAAGCGGGCCGACCAGGCCGCACGCGACGAGGCCCGCGCACGGGAAGACCCGAACTACCACAAGCGCACGCACGCCTGCGGCATCGCCCACGCGATCACCGACCCCCAGACGGCGACTCGAGTACTGACCCGCATGGCTCGGCGCGGCAGGTTCAACCTCGGGGTCGAGCCCAGGGCGTCACGGGTGGCGATCGTCGACCTGGACACGGCGGCGCAGGTCAAGCAGTTCTGGCTGCGGTGCGGTGTTGACCGTCCGGCACTGACTGTCCGCAGCCCCGGGCAGAAGGACAAGACCGGTGAATGGGTCCATCGAGACGGTGGGCACATCTGGTTCGATCTTCCGGACGGCGTCAAGCTGCCGGCCGAGGAAGGAATCTACAGACATCCCGACGGCTGGACCGTGGTTTGGGGCGAGCATCAGGTGCTGGTGCCGCCCTCGGTCCGCGCCGAGGGCTCGTACGTGCTGGTCGGGTCGACCCACGCGCTCCCCCAATGGCTCCGCGACCTGATCATCACCGAGACCGCCGCAAAGATCGAGCGCCGGGAAGAGTCACGGCGTCGCCGTGCGCATAGCGGGCCCACGAAGATCGACGAGTGGTCAACCACGGCTGTGTGGGCCGATCTGCTGGTGCCCGACGGGTGGACCGACACCGGGCTGATCGACAACTGTGGCTGCCCCATCTGGACAGCGCCCGGCGACCATGGCTCGCCGAAGTCCGCGACCGCGCACGAGGCCGGCTGCGCGAAGTACGTGTGTGAACGAGGGCACGGGCCACTGCATGTCTGGACCGACAACCCCGGACCGGCCCTGTCGGACGCCATAGACACGTTCAAATCCCGGACTCTGACCAAAGCACAGGTAGCTACCTACACGGTGGGTGGCGGTGACATGCGCCAAACACTGGTCGAGATGGGTGTGCCGGACACCACCGGTCCGACCGTGCTGCCCAAGGGCGCGTTCTCGACCTGGGACGACGACACCGGCGCGGACGACCAGGACGAGGACGCCTCGCCCGACGAGGACGAGCCCGAGGTGATCAAACGCACCGAGGACGTTGACTACGGCGAGCGGATGATTCGCCAGGAGATGCATCGGGAGCTACGTCGTCGCGCGGCTCTCGAACGGATCGCGGCGATGGACGCGCCACCGCTGCGGTTTCTGGTCGGACCGGAGTTCCTCGCCGCCGCCCGGCCCCAGCCGCTCGTGCCACACATGCTCTACCGCGACTCGCTGGCCCGGATGTTCGGTGACCCTGGCTGCGGTAAGTCGTTCCTCGCCCTGGACATCGCCCTCTCGATCGTTCTGGGGCGGTTCTGGGGCGGAACGCGCATGAAGGCCGAACCGGTCGTCTACGTGATGGCTGAGGGCCAAGCGGTGAACGGTGACCGGGCGCAGGCGTGGCTGTCCAAGCACGGGGTCGATCCGGAGGCGTTGAGGGAGCGACTGTATGTGGTCCCGGACGCGGTGATGATGACAGAGACCGCCGCCGCTCCGTTCATACGCAAGGTCGCTGAGATCAAGCCGGTACTGGTCATCCTCGACACGAAGAACGCGATGATGGTTGGCGAGGAGAACTCGGCTACTGACTTCGCAGCGTTGCGCCGGGTTATGGACCAGGTCCGCAAGGCGTCTGACTGCTGCGTGCTGCTGGTCGACCACACAGGCTACGAGGGCACACGTGCTCGAGGATCGTCGGCGGCCACAGCGGGTATGGACACCGAGGTCCGGGTGACCAAGAACGACGACGAGAAACCGTCGATGATCACCGCCGAGGTCACCAGGGACAAGGCCTCCGAGATCGGCACGACGTGGGCCTGGCGGCTGGTGCCTGAGACCCCCGCCGCTGTGCTGGTTAAGGCGGACGTGCCGGAACGCCGTGCGGACGCCCCGGACTGGCTGACCGATAACAGTCGGCTGCCGGACGCGATCGTCGACTACGAGGGCCAGGGCGCCAAGGCGGTGGAGTCGCTGGCCCGGTACATGCGGTTGAGCACCCGGCTGGCTACCGGAGAGCAGGACTTGGTCGGCCGCAACCTGGCCGACGCCAGGGCAGACCTCAAGGGAGTGTTCGACCGCGACACCGTTGGACGGGCATGGTCGGCGATCAAGAGCATGGGCTTTTTGAAGTCCGTGTACGCGGACCCGACCGAGACCCAACTCAAGCGCGGACCACACGTTTGGAGGGTGCCGCAGTGATCGTTTTCGTGATCGTTTTGAAAGATCAAATCGCACCCCCTCTGACCTGCGGTGATCCGAAATGATCCACCCGTGCGCATTTCGACACGCCGTGCTGACCTGCACGTGCGCATTTTTAGAGATCGTTGATCATGCCGTGCGCATCTCGTGCGCATGCGTGCGCACGGTACTCATGCGCGTCGTGCGCATTCGCGTACACCGCCCTGACCTGCACGTGCGCACCGTGCGCACCGTGCGTATTGATCTTGCCCAAGATCCATGCGCACTCCTGAGGGGGCCGGTAGGCCCCCGATGCGCACGGATGGGTCGATGTTGAAAAAACGAGGAATAACAAGATCATTACTGGTGATCTTCGAAGGGTCGGGGAGAAGAAGAGAAATGATCAAGGGAGCCAGCCAGACCACCACCGCTGCGGCACAGCAGGTGCCGGACGACCCGGAGGCCGCGCGCAAGTTCGCCTTCCGGCAGGCGATCGACGCCAACCGCGACCAGTGGGGCCGGCCGAAGATCATGCTTCCGGACGGCCGCAAAGAGACCGGCTACCGCCGGGCGTCGAGCTACGGCGCGCCGCTGGAGGACGGGACGCTGCTGGAGAAGTGGGGCAAGCGCCAAGTGGCGCGCGGGATCGCCCGCCGTGGTGATCTGGGTCTGGCGGTCACCCGTGCCGAGGTCGGGCTGACCGGGGACACCGAACAGGTCCGGGAAGCCAAGCGCGAGCTGAACGATCTGTGCGAGCAGGCGATGGAGGCTGTGGACTCCAGCGCGAAGGCCACGATCGGGACCGCGTTGCATGACGTGTTCGAGCTCGTGGACCTCGGCCGCGACCCGGGGCATGTGCCGGACGTGTTCGTGCCTGACCTGGCCGCGTACCGGAAGTTGACCTCGACCGTGTTCCGGGTGCTGTCCTCGGAGCTGTTCGTGGTGCAGGACGACCACCGGGTAGCCGGCACGTTGGACCGGGCGGTTGAGGTGCTGATCCCGGTCACCACGTCGGACGGGACGGTGATCGAGCGGGGGTCGGTCTTGATCGGGGACGTGAAGACCTCGGGCTCGATGGACTTCGCCGGCTGCAAGTTCGCCGTGCAGTGCTGGGTGTACGCGACCGGCCACCCATACGACCCGATCCGGAAGATGCGCACGCCGTGGCTGCACACCCCGCCGCGCACGGACTGGGCGGTGATCTTCCATGTCGCGTCCGGGTCCGGACAGGCGCGGCTGCACTGGGTGGACCTGACCGAGGCAGCGGAAGCGGCGGAGGACGCGCGCCGTTCGCACGAGTGGCGCAACGCCCGGGGCAAGGCCCTGATCACGCGCGGGTCCGTGATCGAGGACTTCACGCTGACGTGTGAGCACGCCGAGACCGAGTTTGACCTGATGGCTGCGTACGAGCGGGCGAAGGCGGCCGGCGAATGGAACGACGTGCTCAAGCAGCGGTTCGGTCGTCGCAAGGCCGAGCTGCGGGCGGCGAGTAACGGGTCCGAGGCAGCCAAGTGACCCGCCGCGAGTGGACCTGGACCGCAGCCGACGGCACCGAACTCCGGTTGATGCGTCTCCCGGATCGACAAAATTTGCAGCTGGTGCTGGTCGATGACGACGGCATGCACCAGATCGCCCGCACGCTCAACGACCGGGCCGCCACGGCGCTGGCGGCGTGGCTCGACGAGACGATCGGGAGCCAGCCGTGAGGCGAATCTGCGGTGTTGATCTTAGTTTGTCAGCTACGGGAATTGCCACCGTGACCGAACGCGTCGGCCGTCCACCGATCGCGGCGGTTGAGGAGTTCAAGACGTCCGCAACGAAGACCGGTCCGCCCGATGCCAAGGGCCGCCCGACCGAGTGCCTGCGCGATCGGTTGACGCGTAGCCGTGCCATCGCGGCCGACGTGTGCCACTTCGCCCTGACCGCCGAGCTGGTGGTGATCGAGGGCCTGTTCACGGCGGCCGGCGCCGGCAAGATGATCGACCGGGCCGCGACGTGGATGCGCGTGGTGGACCGCTGCCAGCATCACGACGTGCCGGTGGCTGTGGTGGCGCCGGCCGCGCTGAAGCTGCCCATCACCGGCAGCGGCCGGGCGGAGAAGGCCGAGATGGTGGCCGCCCTGGTGCGGCTGTGGCCCGACGTGTCGG
>JBOHGH010000167.1:0-9030 GCA_050699975.1 Pseudonocardiaceae bacterium
CGCCGCCGAACCGCTCTACCTGCTGGTGGACACTGCCGTGGTGGGCCGGCTCGGTGCCGTCCCGTTGGCGGCACTGGCCGTCGGCGGTGTGGTGCTCGTGCAGGTCTCCAGTGGGCTCACCTTCCTGTCCTACGGCACCACCGCCCGCACCGCGCGGCTGTACGGATCGGGGCAACGTGCTGCGGCGGTGGCCGAAGGCGCCCAGGCCAGCTGGCTGGCGCTCGGGGTCGGCGGGGTGGTCCTGGTCGCGGGGCAGCTCGCCGCTGGGCCGGTGGTGCGCTTGCTCGCCGGCTCCGGACCGGTGGCCGACGCGGCGTTGGGGTGGCTGCGCATCGCGTTGTTCGGGGCACCGTTCGTGCTGGTCACCCTCGCGGGCAACGGGTGGATGAGGGGAGTGCAGGAGACTGCACGTCCGCTGCGTTACGTCCTGATCGGTAACGGGATCTCGGCTGTGCTGTGCCCGGTGCTGGTGCATGGCGCCGGGCCGGTGGCCGGCATCGGGCTGCCCGGTTCGGCGGTAGCCAACGTCGTCGCGCAGGTGCTGGCTGCCGTGCTGTTCCTGCGGGCGTTGGTGATCGAGCTGGCCGCACAGCGCGCGCCTGCATGGCCGAGCTGGCCGGCGATGCGCGCCCAGTTGGGGATGGGCCGCGATCTCGTCCTGCGCACGGCTGCCTTCCAGGCCTGTTTCCTGTCCGCGACCTCGGTGGCAGCGAGGACCTCGGCGGCGACAGCCGGCGCGCACCAGATCGTGCTGCAACTGTGGTCCTTCCTCGCGCTCGTGCTGGACTCGCTGGCGATAGCGGCGCAGTCCCTGGTGGGCGCGGCGCTGGGCTCGGGCGACGAGCGCGGCGCCCGATCGCTGGCTTGGCAGGTCACTCGCTACGGGCTGGCATTCGGGATCGCGCTGGGGCTGATGTTCGCCGCCATCGAGCCGGTGCTGCCGCAGCTGTTCACCTCCGACGGCGCCGTGCTGGCCGAGATTCCGCACGCTTGGTGGTTCTTCGTGGCGCTTCAGCCGGTGGCCGGCGTGGTGTTCGCGCTGGACGGGGTGTTGCTCGGGGCGGGTGATGCCGCGTTCCTGCGCACCTCGACCCTGGTCAGCGCGCTGGTCGGGTTCCTGCCGATGGTGTGGGCGTCGTTGGTGTTCGGTTGGGGGCTGATCGGCATCTGGTCCGGGTTGGCCGCGTTCATGCTGCTGCGCCTGGGATTCGTCCTGGCCCGGACCTATGGGACCCGCTGGTCGGTCACCGGCGCGGTGCGCCACCCCGGCAGGATCGTGCCATGAGCCTTCCGGATTTGCCCGCCGGCCTGGTGGTGGTGGACAAGCCGGCCGGGATGACCTCGCACGATGTGGTTTCCCGGCTGCGGCGGCTGCTGAGCACCCGCCGGATCGGGCACGCCGGCACCTTGGACCCGATGGCCACCGGCGTGCTCGTCTGCGGCGTGCAGCGGGCCACCAAGCTGCTCGGATACCTCCCGCTGGAACCCAAGGTCTATCGGGGCACGGTGCGACTCGGTGTGTCCACCAGCACCGACGACGCCGAGGGCGAACGCACCGGGGGCGCCGACGCATCCGCGCTGCGTGAGGCGGCAATCCGCACGGGCATCGCGGATCTCAGCGGTGCCATCGAGCAGGTGCCCAGCGCGGTGAGCGCGATCAAGATCGGCGGCAGGCGCGCTTACGCGCTGGCTCGGGCCGGCGAGCAGGTCACGATGGCTGCCCGGCCGGTCTGCGTGTCCCGGTTCGAACTGCTCGAGCTGCGCCGCGGTGACCGGGTCACCGACCTCGATGTGCTGGTGGAGTGCAGCGGCGGCACCTATGTTCGGGCCCTGGCCAGGGACCTCGGCGCTGCGCTCGGAGTAGGGGGACACCTCACCGCCCTGCGCCGCACCCAGGTGGGTCCTTACGGCCTGGACGTCGCCCGTACCCTCGATGAGCTCGCGGGGAGACCCGGCCTGTCGGTGGAGCTGGACGAGGTGGTGGCGACCGCGTTCCCGCATCGTGCTGTGGACGCTGCGCAGGTCCGCGTACTCGCGCATGGTGGGTGGTTGCCGGCGGCGGGGCTGGCCGGGACGCACGCCGCGATCGATTCCGAAGGCCACGCCGTCGCGCTGCTTGCTGAGCGTGCCGGGCAGGCTCGGCCGGTCCTGGTGCTGCGTCCCGCAGGCGGGTAGGTCCGGGCGGCGGGTGGACCGGTTAGTCTCATCGCCCGTGCAGCGCTGGCGAGGGATCGAGGCCATCCCGAACGGTTGGGGCCGCAGCGTGGTGACCATCGGGGTGTTCGACGGGGTGCACCGTGGTCACGCCCAGCTGATCGGGCAGGCCGTGCGGCGCGCCCGGGAGCTGAGCGTGCCGTGCGTGCTGATGACCTTCGACCCGCATCCCTCGGAGGTGGTCCGCCCCGGTAGCCATCCGGCGCAGCTCACCACCCTTCGGCGCCGCGCCGAGCTGGTCGAACAGCTCGGTGTCGAGGTGTTCTTGGTGTTGCCGTTCACCGTCGAATTGTCCCGGATGCCGGCCGACGAGTTCGTCCACGAGGTACTCGTGGAGCGCCTGCACGTGGCTGAGGCGGTCGTCGGGGACAACTTCACCTTCGGTCACAAAGCGCTGGGCAACGTCGAGTTGCTGCGGGCCTTGGGTCAGCGCTTCGGATTCACCGCCGAGGATGTGGGGCTGCTGTCTCAGGGCGGGTTGACCTTCTCCTCCACCTACATCCGCTCCTGTATCGACGCCGGGGACGTGGCGGCCGCTGCGACCGCCCTGGGCCGTCCACACCGGGTGGAGGGCATCGTGGTCCGCGGTGACCAGCGCGGCCGCAGCATGGGCTACCCGACGGCGAACCTGTCGACCCCACGGCACACCGCGATCCCCGCCGACGGCGTGTACGCGTGCCGCTTCGTGCACCGCGGCCGGGAGCTGGCCGCGGCTGGGTCGGTCGGTACCAACCCGACCTTCTCCGGACGGGAGCGCCGGGTGGAGGCATTCGTGCTGGATGTCGACGAGGACTTCTACGGCGAGCAGGTGGCGCTGGACTTCGTCGACCGACTGCGTGGCATGTGGCGCTTCGACACCCCTGAGCAGCTCGTTTCCCAGATCGACGACGACGTGGCGCGAACTCGGGAGGTGCTCGACCAGAACAGCTGAGCCCCAGAACAAGTGAGCCTGGTGCCGATCGCGACCGCCAACGTCTGCGGCCTGGCAGGATGCCGGTTACTGCGCGATGTGAGTTCGGCTGGTGCCGCTGTTGGGCTGGGAAGGGGAGGCCGGGTGGAGGAGCAGCTCACCGTCACGCGCAACGTCGCCCTACAGCGGGAGTGGTACGGGGAGCCGCTCGGCGATCGGGTGCGGCGACTTGTGGTCGCTTTCGACGTCTCCCAGGCGCAGTTGGCCGACGTCCTCGGGCTGAGCCCGCCGATGCTCAGCCAGCTGATGAGCGGGCGCCGAGCAAAGATCGGCAATCCCGCGGTGCTGGCGCGAATGGTGATGCTCGAGCGCCGGGTGCTCACCCCTGACGTTGCTTCCGGCGACCCGGCCGGGATCCGTGCCGCGCTGGAGGAGGTGCGCGACTCCCGGCCCACCGTCAGCTGCGACACGTTGCCGGTCGAGGAACACGGTGACGATGTCCTGGTCCCGAGGCTGCGTAGAGTGGCCGGTCCCGCCGAACTGGCGGCCGCGGCCGACTTGCTGCAGGAGGAATTCCCGCTGCTCGCCGGATTGCTTCGACGCGCCTCTGGTGCCGGCCACGAGGGTGACCCGGA
Organism: Pseudonocardiaceae bacterium; assembly: GCA_050699975.1. Lineage (GTDB taxonomy): Bacteria > Actinomycetota > Actinomycetes > Mycobacteriales > Pseudonocardiaceae. Next base: position 3,760 of record JBOHGH010000167.1, read on the forward strand.
TGTCGAGTAGCTCGTCCCAGTGATCTCTGTCGACCCGGGCGATCTAGGGCGATGCCGGGCGCCGAGGGGTGAGCTGGTAACCTCGGCACGGGTCCGGCTGCGGTCCGTGGTGGTCGGCACCGTCGGCAGAGGCCTGCCCCGGCTTTGCGGCCCACCATGCTCCGGTTCTCTCAGGCACGGCGCAGGGTGAGGCCCGGGGCCCGCACGGTACGCAGATGACAGGAGAAGATCGACCCGTGGCGCTGTCCACCGCACAGAAGAGCGAGATCCTGGCCGAGTACGGGCTGCGTGGGGGGGACACCGGTTCCCCTGAGGCGCAGGTGGCCCTGCTGACCAAGCGGATTGTGGACCTCACCGAGCACCTCAAGCAGCACAAGCACGATCACCACTCCCGGCGGGGCCTGCTTCTGATGGTCGGCCGCCGCCGCAACCTACTGAACTACCTTGCCAAGGTCGACATCGCGCGCTACCGATCGCTGATCGAGCGCCTCGGCCTGCGCCGTTGACCCACGCTGTTGACCCAGGCTGCCGATTTACAACCACACATCGCCGCACGAGCCGCCTCGCCACCCGTCGTCGGGGAGCGTCGTCCGCCGGTCCTCGGTAGTGGCTCTCGGGAGCACTGTGACGCTCCCGGGAGCTTCGATCGAAGACCGGCCTCGTCCTCGCTCCCGCACCGGTGGTATCCCCGCGGTTTGTGCTGCGAGGAGGAGACGAATTGACCGACCCCATCACCACTTCCGCAGATACGTTCCATGAGACCACCGCAGTGCTGGACAACGGCGCCTTCGGTACCCGCACGGTGCGCTTCGAAACCGGCCGGCTGGCCCGCCAAGCTGCTGGATCCGTCGTAGCGTATCTCGATGACGAGACGATGCTGCTGTCCGCCACCACGGTGTCCAAGCAGCCCAAGGACCAGTTCGACTTCTTTCCGCTGACCGTCGATGTCGAGGAGCGGATGTATGCGGCCGGGCGGATTCCCGGCTCCTTCTTCCGCCGTGAGGGCCGCCCGTCCACCGACGCGATTCTCACCTGCCGGCTGATCGACCGGCCGCTGCGCCCTACCTTCGTGGATGGCCTGCGCAACGAGGTCCAGGTTGTCATCACAGTACTCAGCCTCAACCCGGCCGACCCCTACGACGTGCTCGCGATCAACGCCGCATCAGCGTCCACCCAGTTGTCCGGCCTGCCATTCTCGGGTCCGGTCGGCAGCACTCGGGTCGCCCTCATCGACGGCACCTGGGTGGCCTTCCCGACTCACGAGCAGATCCAGCGGGCGGTGTTCGACATGGTCGTCGCCGGCCGGATGGTCAGTGCCGGCCCCGACAGCGACGTCGCGATCATGATGGTCGAGGCCGAGGCCACCGAGACGGTCGTCGAGTTGGTGGCCGGCGGTGCGCAGGCACCGACCGAGGAGGTGGTGGCTGCCGGGCTGGAGGCCGCCAAGCCGTTCATCCGCGCGCTGTGCCAGGCCCAGCAGGAGCTGGCGCGGGCGGTCGGCAGGCCGACGCTGGAGTTCCCCACCTTCCTCGCCTACCAGCCCGACGTCATCGAGGCGGTTCGCGCAGCGGTGGCCGACGAGCTGGCAACGGCGCTCACCGTCGTGGGTAAGAAGGAGCGCGAGAACCGGCTCGACGAGCTCAAGGCCAGCTGCCTGGAGCAGCTGTCTGAGCCCTTCGAGGGCCGGGAGAAGGAGATCGGCGCCGCGTTCCGGGCCGTGACGAAGTCCGCGGTGCGCCAGCGCATCCTGCGCGACCAGGTGCGCATCGACGGCCGTGGCATCACCGACATCCGGCCGCTGTCGGCAGAGGTCGAGGTGATCCCGCGGGCGCACGGGTCGGCACTGTTCGAACGCGGCGAGACCCAGATCCTCGGCGTCACCACGCTGAATATGCTGCGCATGGAGCAGCAGATCGACTCGCTGGGTCCGGAGACCAGCAAGCGCTACCTGCACCACTACAACTTCCCGCCGTTCTCCACCGGGGAGACCGGTCGGGTGGGTTCGCCCAAGCGGCGCGAGATCGGGCACGGGGCGCTGGCCGAACGGGCTCTGGCGCCGGTGCTGCCCAGCCGCGAGGACTTCCCCTACACCATTCGCCAGGTCTCCGAGGCGCTGGGCTCCAACGGCTCCACGTCGATGGGCTCGGTTTGCGCGTCCACGATGTCGCTGCTCAACGCGGGCGTGCCGCTCAAGGCGCCGGTGGCGGGTATCGCGATGGGCCTGGTCTCCGGTGAGCTCGATGGCCAGAACGCGTTTGTCGCGCTCACCGACATTCTGGGCACCGAGGACGCCTTCGGCGACATGGACTTCAAGGTGGCCGGCACCAAGGACTTCGTCACCGCGCTGCAACTGGACACGAAGCTGGACGGTATTCCCTCAGAGGTCCTCGCGGCGGCGCTGTCCCAGGCCCGGGACGCCCGGCTGACGATCCTCGACGTCATGACCCAGGCCATCGCCGGGCCGGACGAGATGAGCCCGTACGCCCCGCGGGTCACCGCGATCAAGATCCCGATCGACAAGATCGGCGAGGTGATCGGCCCGAAGGGCAAGATGATCAATTCGATCACCGAGGAAACCGGGGCGGACATCTCCATCGAGGACGACGGCACGATCTATGTCGGCGCCAACGACGGCCTGTCCGCCGAGGCCGCCATCGACCGGATCAACGCAATCGCGAACCCGCAGCTGCCCAAGGTCGGAGAACGGTTCCTGGGGACCGTGGTCAAGACCGCCGCCTTCGGCGCCTTCGTCTCGCTGGTACCCGGCAAGGACGGCCTGGTGCACATCTCCAAGCTGGGCAACGGCAAGCGCATCGGCAAGGTCGAGGACGTGGTCAAGGTAGGCGACAAGTTGCGCGTCGAGGTGGCCGACATCGATAACCGGGGCAAGATCAGCCTGGTGCCGGTCCCCGAAGACAATACCGACGACACCGTCGCTGCCTCCGGGGTCGACCCGGTCATCGAGGCGCCGGCCAGCACGTGACCCCACGGCAGGGCCCCGATGACGGAACGCTTCAGCGAAGCGTGCTGCCCTGCGGATTGCGAGTGGTGACCGCGGAGCTGCCTGGTTCGCATTCCGCTGCCGTCGGGATGTGGCTAGCGGTGGGTTCGCGCGACGAACCCACCGCGGTGGCCGGTGCGGCGCACTACCTGGAGCACCTGCTGTTCAAGGGCACCGCGCGGCGCTCCGCGGCGGCGATCGCCGAGGAGATCGACGCGGTGGGCGGTGAACTCAACGCGTTCACCGACAAGGAGCACACCTGCTACTACGCGCACGTGCTGGACTCGGATCTCGAACTGGCCGTCGACCTGGTGTGCGACGTGCTCGGTGACGCGCTGCTCGACCCTTCCGACGTGGACCTCGAGCGCGGCGTGGTGCTCGAAGAGATCGCAATGCGCGACGACGACCCGGAGGACGTGGCGCACGACGAATTCTGCGCTGCGTTGCTCGGATCCCATCCATTGGGTCGCCCGATTCTGGGCACCGAGGAGTCGATCACCGGGATGACTCGGGAGGCGCTGCACCGCTTCTACCAGCGGTGCTACACGCCGGAGCGGATGGTGCTGGCGGTGACCGGCAACGTTACCCACCGCGCGGTGCTGGCTGCGCTGCAGAACAGCTTCGCCCACCACCTGACCGGTTCCGCGCAACCGGTGTGCCCGCGGCGCGGCCGAGCCAGAATCACCGGCAGTCGCCGGCTGGCCGTCTGCGATGACCATTCCGAGCAGGCCCACTTCATGCTGGGCGTGCCGGCGATGGACCGGCATGACGACCGGCGCTCGATACTCAGGGTGCTCAACGCTGCCCTGGGCGGCGGGATGAGTTCACGGCTGTTCCAGCACGTCCGTGAGCAGCGCGGGCTGGCTTACTCGGTGTACTCCTCGGTGGCCTGCTTCGCCGACACCGGCAGCCTGTCGATCTACGCCGGCTGCTCCCCGCAGCGGCTGGGCGAGGTGGCAGCTGTGGTAGGCGACGTGTTGGCCTCGGTGACCCGCGACGGTCTGTCCGATGCCGAGCTGGCCCGCGGCAAGGGGCAGCTGCGCGGCGGGCTGGTGCTGGGGCTGGAAGATCCGGTTTCCTGGATGAACCGGATCGGCAAGGCCGAGCTGCACCACGGTGCGCACCGCACCGTCACCGAGGAGCTACGACGGATCGATGCGGTGACCGCAGACCACGTCGCCGAGCTCGCCCGCGAGTTGCTGCGCCGGCCGGCTACCGCCGCCGTGGTGGGTCCCTACCGGCACGCGCAGGACCTACCCGGCGAGATTGCGGAGCTGATCGCATGACCCCCGCCGAGCAGCCCAACGACCGCTCGGCGGATAACCCGATCAGGGTCGGGGTGCTCGGGGCGCGCGGCCGGGTGGGCACCGAGGTGTGCAAGGCCGTGGACGCCGCCGAGGACATGGAACTCGTCGCGATGGTCGACGCGGGGGACTGGATGTTCAACGTCGCCGACGCGGGCGCCGAAGTGGTCGTCGACTTCACCCACCCCGACGTGGTGATGGACAACGTGCGGTTCTGCGTGGACCAGGGCATCCACGCCGTGGTGGGCACCACCGGCTTTACCGACGCCCGGCTGGCCCAGGTCCGCGAATGGCTCGCACCCAAGCCGGACCTCGGGGTGCTGATCGCCCCGAACTTCGCTATCGGGGCGATCCTGTCGATGCGTTTCGCCGTGATGGCCGCCCGGTTCTATGAATCGGTGGAGGTTGTGGAGCTGCACCATCCGCGCAAGGCCGACGCCCCTTCCGGTACCGCAGCCCGCACCGCGGCGCTCATCGCGGCCGCCCGGGCCGAGGCCGGGATGGGCCCGCCGCCGGATGCCACCACCCAGTCCCTGCCTGGGGCCCGGGGCGCTGAGGTCGACGGGGTGCGGGTGCATGCGGTGCGGGTGGCCGGACTCGTCGCCCACCAGGAGGTGTTGCTGGGCACCGAGGGTGAGACGCTGACGATCCGGCACGACACGCTGGATCGCTCGGCGTTCACGCCCGGCGTCCTCCTCGCCGTCCGCTCAGTACTCCACCAACCAGGCCTCACCGTAGGCCTAGAACCCCTGCTCAATCTGTAACCCCGCTCAATCTGTACCCCCGCTCACCCTGTACCCCCGCTCACCCTGTACCCCCGCTCACCCTGTACCCCCGCTTCACCCTGTACCCGCAGACCGCCATTCGGAGCCAACTCCGTAGGCGCTGCGCGCCGCCCTGAGGGGTGAAAATGGGGGCTGCTGCCGCGCGCGACAGCCCTGCGTGCGCCGAGTTCGACACCAGGGC
>JBOHGH010000168.1:0-8652 GCA_050699975.1 Pseudonocardiaceae bacterium
GCCAGCGCCCGGGCGCGCTCCTCGGCGGTGCGCAGCGCCAGCCGTGCCTCGACCTCCTCGCTGCGCGCGGTGGCCAGCGCGGCCGCGGCCTCGTCACGTTCCGCGGTGTCCGGTTCGGAGTCCGCCGGCTCGTCCTGAGCCAGCCGCAACCGCTCCTCCAGCTCCGCCAGGCTGGTCAGCGCACCGGCCCGGCGCTGCTCCCGCTCGTCGCGCTGGCGGTGTAGCCGGTCGGCTTCGGCGGATGCGGAACGGGCCGCCTGGCCCAGCCTGGCGAGTTGCTCGGCCACCGCCGCCAGTTGCGCGTCCGCCTCATGCCGGGCGGCCAGCGTGTGGTCGACGTCCGCGGCGCGGGCGGCCTCCTCGGCGCGGGCGCCGTCGAGCTCCGCGGCCAGCCGTTGCACGTGGTTCTCCGACTCGGCCAGCCGGATCTGACCATCGTCGACGGCGGCCTGCACCTCGATGACGCTCTGGCTGCGGCCCGATCCGCCCTGCGCCCAGCCGGTGCCGAGCACATCGCCGTCGACGGTCACCGCGCACACGGTGGGTGCTGCGGCGACCAGAGCCCGGGCGGCAGCCAGGTCATCGACCACCGCGGTGCGCTCCAGCAGCCGGTGCAGCGCGGTGCGCAGCGACTCCGGGGCCGCCACCAGATCCACCGCCCACCGCGCACCGGCCGGCAGCTGCGGCCAGGTCGAGCGGTCCCCGGTGGCCAGCGGACCGCCGACGAGCAGGCCGGCCCGACCGGCGTCCTGCTCGCGCAACATCGTGAGCGCCGCGACCGCGACATTCAGGTCGGTCACCGCCAACGCGTCGGCCGCGGCACCCAAGGCGGCCGCCACGGCAGCCTCCGCCCCGGGATCCACGGTCAGCAGTGCAGCAACCGAGCCCTGCAGGCCGGGCAGCCCGGCCGACAGTAGTGTCTGCGAACCGTCCTTGCGGGCCAGGCCGAGGGACAGGCCTTCCACCCGGGCTCGCCAAGACGCCCGCTGCTGCTCCGCCTCCCGGTGAGCGGCGGTGAGCTCGGTGACCCGCTGCGCGGCAGTGGCGTGCGCGGCCGACGCCGCCTCGTGCCGCTCGTCGAGCCCCACCTGGCCGGCATGCAGCGTGTCGATCTCGTGCTGCAGCTCGTCGAATTCCCGCTGGGCACACGCCGCCCGCTCCCGGGCATCGGCCAGCGCGCTGGACAGCCGCTCGATCTCCTCAGCGGTGGCGCCCGAGGTGGAACGCAGCGCCTCGACCTGGCCGTTGAGCCGGGCCAGCCCTTCTCGCCGATCGGCGACAGCCCGCACCGCGGCCAGATGCGCCCGCTCGGCGTCGGCGACGGCCTGCTCCAGCTCGGCGCGCCGCTCCAGCGCAGCGGACAGCGTCACCCTGGCTTCGTCCACCACCGCGTGCAGTTCGGCCTCCATGGCCTGCGCGGCCGCGGCCTCGCGTTCCAGCTCGTCGGGGTCCCGGCCGGGGCGGTGCGGCTCAGCAGGTGCGGACAGGTGCTTGGCTCGCTGCTGGGCCAACCGCACCGTGCCGCGCAACCGCTCGGCCAGCGCCGAGAGCCGGTACCAGGTGTCCTGCGCCGCGGCGAGCCGTGGTGTGGTGGCGTCGAGCTGCTGCTCCAGGCCGGACTGCCGGGCGCGGGCATCACCCAGCGCGCCCTCCACCGCGGCGTGGCGGGCCCTGGCGGCTGCCTCGTCGGCCTCCTCCCGAGCCAGCTCCGCGTGCAGGGTCACCAGGTCGTCGGCATACAGCCGCAGCCGGGCGTCCCGCAGCTCGGCCTGCACGGCCTGAGCCCGTCGCGCGATCTCGGCCTGCTTGCCCAGTGGCTTGAGCTGGCGGCGCAGCTCGGCGGTGAGGTCGGACAGGCGGGTGAGATTGGCCTGCATCGCGTCCAGCTTGCGCAGCGCCTTCTCCTTGCGCTTGCGGTGCTTGAGGACGCCCGCGGCTTCCTCGATGAACGCGCGGCGCTCCTCGGGCTTGGACTGCAGGATGGAGTCGAGCTTGCCCTGCCCGACGATGACGTGCATCTCGCGCCCGATGCCGGAGTCACTCAGCAGCTCCTGAACGTCCAGCAGCCGGCAACTGCTGCCGTTGATCTCGTACTCGCTGGCCCCGTCCCGGAACATCCGCCGGGTGATGGACACCTCGGTGTAGTCGATGCGCAGTGCGCCATCGGTGTTGTCGATGGTCAGGGTGACCTCGGCCCGGCCCAGCGGGGGGCGGCCGGCGGTACCGGCGAAGATGACGTCCTCCATCTTGCCGCCGCGCAACGCCTTGGCGCCCTGCTCGCCCATCACCCAGGACAGCGCGTCCACCACGTTGGACTTGCCCGAGCCGTTGGGACCCACGACGCAGGTGATGCCGGGCTCGAAGCGCAGCGTCGTAGCCGAGGCGAAGGACTTGAAGCCCTTCAGCGTCAGGCTCTTCAAGTGCACGGTGTGCCAGACCCTCCCTCGCTAAGTCCCCACTGCCCCTGCTGCTCGGGCAGGGTACCCACGCCACCGCATCGAACGGGTCTCAGCGCTCGAAGAAGCCGGTCGCGCCGCCCCTGGCTTCGTCGAACTGCTCAGTGACCTGCAGCACATACCCTGGTGTGGACCCTGAGCGCAGCGCGGCGAGCAGCCGCTCGCAGGCCTCCCGCGGTCCCTCGGCGACCACCTCGACCCGCCCGTCGGACAGGTTGGCCGCATGCCCGGCCAACCCCAGCTCAAGCGCCCGGCACCGCGTCCACCACCGAAACCCCACCCCCTGCACCCGCCCATGCACCCAGGCCGTCATCCGCACCCGCCCCATTGGCCCATCATGACCGGAGCGCCATTCGGAGCCGAATCGCGGTCTTGCTCCCTACGGCTCGAAGCGGTAGCCCATTCCGGGTTCCGTTACGAGGTAGCGGGGGCGGGAGGGGTCGGGTTCGAGCTTGCGGCGCAGCTGAGCCAGGTAGACCCGCAGGTAGTGGGTTTCCTTCAGATACGCAGGTCCCCACACCTCGGTGAGCAGTTGCCGCTGGGTCACCAGCCGGCCGGAGTGGCGCACCAGCATGTCGAGGGTTCCCCATTCGGTGGGGGTCAGGTGCACCTCGACACCTCCGCGGTGCACCTTCTTGGCGGCCCGGTCGATGGTGAACGCGTCGGTGGCGATCACCGGCTCGTCGGCGCCGGCCGCGGCACTCGTCCTGCGCACGGCGGCCCGTAACCGGGCCAGCAGCTCGTCCATCCCGAACGGTTTGGTGACGTAGTCGTCCGCCCCGGCGTCCAATGCCTGCACCTTGTCCGTGGAGTCGGTCCGCGCGGACAGCACGATGATCGGCACGCTGGTCCAGCCGCGAAGCCCGGCGATGACCTCGGTGCCGTCCAGGTCGGGCAGCCCGAGATCGAGCACGACGACGTCGGGATGCCCGTCGGCGGCTGCGCGCAGTGCAGCGGTCCCGTTGGCGGCGGTGAGCACCTGGTAGCCGCGGGCTGCGAGGTTGATCTGTAGGGCCCGCACGATCTGGCGCTCGTCGTCGATCACCAGCACCCGGGTCATGCCAACGTCTCCGAAGCAACGGTCTCCGAAGCGACCGTCTCCGAAGCGACCGTCTCCGAAGCGATCGGGGCAGCCGCCAGCGAGACCACCACGGTCAGCCCGCCACCGGGGGTGTCCTCTGCGGACAGGCTGCCGCCCATTGCATCCATGAAACCCTTCGCCACGGAGAGCCCCAGCCCGATGCCTCCGATGGCACTGCCGGCCCGGTCCCCCCGTTCGGTGGGGCGCAGCCGTTGGAAGGGCGCGAACACGGTCTCGACGGCTCCCCGCGGCAGCCCAGGTCCGTGGTCGCGTCCGCAGCTCAACCCGGCCCGCGTGGGCGCTACCGCGCACCTCCACCGCTGCGCCGTGGGCGTGTCGCAGGGCGTTGTCCACCACGTTGGCCACCACCCGCTCGAGCAGTCCGGGGTCCCCGAGCACCGGCGGCAGGTCCTCGGCGATCTCGACGGCCACCGCGTCGGACCGGTCGATGGTGGTCAGCGCGCGGGCGACCACCTCGGCGTACCCGACCGGCAGCAGGTTCGCGCACCGCCCCGGTCGCCAGCCGGGAGGAGTCGAGCAGGTTCTCCACCAGGCCGGTGAGCCGGTCAGTGGACTCCTCGATGGTGGCAAGGAGCTCGGCGGTGTCCGCCGCGGACAGCCGCAGCTCGCTGTCGCGCAGGCTGGCGATAGCTGCCTTGATCGACGTCAGGGGGTGCGCAGGTCGTGGCCGACCGCGGAGAGCAGCGCGGTGCGCAGTTCGGTGGTCTCGGCGCGGCGCTGGGCGACCAGAGCCTGGTCGGCGGACCGTTGCTGGCGTAGCGCGAGCACCGCCTGACCCGCCGCGGCCTCCACGACAGCCGGTCCGGGGCGGACAGCATCGCGGTCCAGATCAGCCCCATCACGGCGATGAGCACGTAGCCCTGCCGGACGTTGCCAACCATCCGGCCGAACGTGCGGGTCAGGCTGACCGGGATGACCAGCAAGAGGAAGATCTCGAACAGGTTGGTCCAGGAGTTCGGGTTCTCGAACGGGTGCGCGGAGTTGGCGTTGAAGATCCCGCCGCCGTTGGTGCCCAGTTCCTTGATCACTTCCTGGCTCGCGGTCGGCGCCAGCGCGATGGTGCTCGAGCTGCCGTCCAGCCCGGTGACGGCGACCCCGGCGCGCAGGCTCATCGCCGCCCCACCGATGATCAGCACGATCGCCCCGAGGACGGAGATCGGCAGCAGGACCCGAACCACCCCGCGGGTGAGGTCCACCCAGAAGTTGCCCAGCCGGTCGGTACAGCTGCGCACGAATCCGCGGATCAGCGCGATGGCCACTGCCATACCCACTGCGGCGGAGAGGAAGTTCTGCACGGTGAGCCCGGCCATCTGCACCAGGTGGCCCATCACCGACTCCGGTACGTAGGACTGCCAGTTGGTGTTGGTGACGAAGGACACCGCGGTGTTGAACGCGATGCCGGGCTCGACGGCGCCGCGCCCGAGGCTGAGCGGCAGCCAGCTCTGCAGCCGCTGCAGCAGTTAGAGAAACACGATCGAGACCGCTGAGAAGCCCAGCACGCCGGCGGCGTAGGTGGTCCAGCGCTGATCGGCGTTGGGATCGACCCGGACCAGCCGGTAGATCACCCGCTCGGCGCGCAGGTGGGTCTTCGCGGTGTAGACCCTGGCCACGTAGTCGCCGAGCGGCTTGTGAACCGCGGCGAGGACGGCGAGGAGCAGGGCGACCTGCAGCAGGCCAGCGGCGGTGGTCGACATGTCAGAACTTCTCCGGCCGAACCAGCGCATAGCTCAGGTACCCGATCAGCAGCAGCGCGAGCACCAGGGCAACGGCGTTCTCCACGGCAGTCACAGCCGCTCCAGACCGCGTAGCGACAACGCCAGCACCAGGAAGACCCCGATGAACACCAACGCGTAGGCCAGATCGGCCATCAGCCGACACCCTTCTGCTCCTGGCTCGCCGGGCCCGCGGCCGCCGTCTCGAAGGTGCGCCTGCATGTCACCCGTTGGTGGCAAACTTCCGATCCCCTGATGGTTCTGGGCCAGCCGTTGACGCTTTCTTGACACGACCGGCGACACGGCTCGGAGATCTCATCGCTATCCGGGCAGGTCATAGGACGGTTTCCAGGGCATTTGATCACGCAGATGTGGAACCATATTGCTTTTAGATCCGATTATGAGAGATAATGTCCAGAAAAGTTCCTCAGTTGAGGATCATGCCGAGTGGCGCCCGAGGGAGTTGGGAACGTGCGGGTTGTGCGGGCGACGTTCCACGCCGAGCTGGACGAGCTGACTTGCGACCTCGCCAGCATGGGTCGGCTGGCCAGCCAAATCATGATCAATGCGTCGGCGGCGCTGCTCCAGGCTGATCTGGCGCTCGCCGAGCTGGTGATCGCTCGTGGTGACGCGATGGACGCCCAACACCACGATGTGGAGCAGCGCTGTATCACACTGCTCACGCTGCAGGGCCCACACGCCACGGTGCGGCGGCCGGTGGTCGCGTCGTTGCAGGTAGCGGGCGACTTACAGCGAATGGGCCACCTGGCCCAGCACACAGCCAGGATTGCCCGGCTCACACACCCGAACCTGACCGTCCCGGACGACGTCCTTCCGGTGATCGCACGGATGAGCCTGATCGCCGGTGGACTTGCCCAGCGAGCCGCCACAGCGATCGAACAGCTGGAGCCGCCGTCCGGCGACCGGCTGGCCCGGGCCGGCGACGAGATTGACGCGCTGCTCCGCCAACTGCTCCGCACCTTGTTCGCCGGGAACTGGTCGCATGGGGTGAAACCAGCGGTCCACGCCGCGCTCGTCGGCCGCTATTACGAGCGCTTCGCGGACATCGCGGTGACGGTCGCGAGGCAGGTCGGCAATCTGGCCACCGAGCGGACGCGGAGCCGCAGTCCGGTGACACGGCTCGAGACCGCGTCGGCGGTCTAAGGTCCACCGCGACGTCCAGATCCGCGACGCCCACTGTGACGACGCCAGCGAACTGTCACACGATCCGTCAGATTCGGAGATCAACAACCGGCTCCCCCGACCGGGTGATCACCTCAGGCCCGCCCGTGAAAGATCCGGGTTAGTCTGCTCACACCGGGATCTGAAGGACGCCATGCTCACTGACCGTACGACGCTCACCCAGTTCCTGATCGAGGAGCGCCGCCGCTACCCGGGCGCCAGCGGGGAGCTGAACTCCCTCATCCTCGACGTTGCGCTCGCCTGCAAGGCGATCGCCAAGCGGGTGGCCTACGGTGCGCTCGGCGGTGTGCTCGGGTCCGCTGCGACGACCAACGTCCAGGGGGAGACGCAGCAGAAGCTCGACCTGGTCGCGAACGACCTGTTTCTGCGCGCCAACGAATGGGGCGGCCTCGTCTCCGGGATGGTGTCCGAGGAGCTGGAGGCACCGCATCCCATCCCGGAGCGCTACCCGCGGGGCAAGTACCTCCTGGCGTTCGACCCGCTCGACGGTTCGTCGAACATAGACGTGAACGTCGCGGTCGGCAGCATATTCTCGATCCTGCGTGCTCCGAGTCCGGGCGCGAACGCAGCCGCGGAGGACTTCCTGCAGCCCGGGTCGGAGCAGGTCTGCGCCGGATACGCGATCTACGGCCCTTCGACGATGATCGTCTTGACCGTCGGCACGGGTGTGCACGGCTTCACGCTCGAGCCGCAGCTCGGCGAGTTCATCCTGACCCATCCGGCGATTCAGGTCCCGGCCGCCGCGAGCGAGTTCGCGATCAATGCCTCGAACAGCCGATTCTGGGAGCCGGCGGTGACGCGCTACGTCGACGAGTGCCTCGCCGGCAGTACCGGCCCTCGCCGCAAGGACTTCAACATGCGATGGGTCGCGTCCCTCGTCGCGGAGACCCACCGCATCCTCACCCGCGGCGGCGTGTTCCTCTATCCGCGCGACACGAAGGACCCGGCGAAGCCGGGTCGGCTGCGCTTGCTTTATGAGGCCAATCCAGTGGCCTTCATCATCGCGCAGGCGGGCGGCCTGGCGAGCACCGGGCGCGAGCGAGTTCTCGACGTCGCGCCAGAGGATCTGCACCAGCGCATCGCGTTCATCTTCGGCGCGCGCGAGGAGGTCGAACGCATCGAACATTACTACCGCGACCACAACGTGGCCGAATACGACACGCCGCTCTTCAGTACGCGCGGCCTGTTCCGCACCAACGATTGAGCGAAAGGGGAGGAGGCCATGTCGGCCAAGCATCCGATCATCGTCATCACCGGCTCTTCGGGCGCCGGGACAACGTCGGTGATGCGTACCTTCGAGCAGATCTTCCGGCGCGAGCAGGTGAACGCAGCGCTCATCGAGGGCGACAGCTTCCATCGATACGACCGCACTGAGATGAAGGCCAAGGTGGCCGAGGCGGTTGAGCGCGGTGACCACAGCCTCAGTCACTTCGGCCCGGAGGCGAACCTGTTCGAGGAGCTCGAGGAGCTGTTTCGGCAGTACGGCGAGAACGGTCGCGGCCGCGTGCGCAAGTACCTGCACGACGAGGAGGAGGCGGCGCCCTACGGACAGCCCACTGGTACGTTCACGCCCTGGGACGATCTGCCCGCCGACACAGATCTGCTGTACTACGAAGGGCTACACGGAGCGGTTGCGACCGGCAAGGTAGATGTCGCCCAGCACGTTGACCTGTTGATCGGCGTCGTTCCGGTGATCAACCTGGAGTGGATCCAGAAACTGCATCGCGACAAGGCTACTCGGGGCTACTCCACCGAGGCGGTGACCGAAACGATTCTGGGCCGCATGCCCGACTATGTGAACTACATCTGCCCGCAGTTCTCGCGCACGCACGTCAACTTCCAACGCGTGCCCATGGTCGACACCTCCAACCCGTTCATCGCCCGGACCGTCCCGAATGCGGACGAGTCGATGCTCATCATCCGCTTCGCCGATCCGCGCGGCATCGACTTCTCGTATCTCGTCTCGATGCTGCACGACTCGTTCATGTCGCGCGCGAACACCATCGTCTGCCCCGGCGGCAAGATGGATCTCGCGATGCAGCTCATCTTCACGCCGATGATTTGGCGGCTGATCGAACGACGCAAGCAGGCACTCGGACACTAGGGCGTTTCCCAGCCTCCGGCGCGTTCTGGATGCAGACTGCACCTATTCGACTACCGATTGCCGCAGTCTGCATCC
>JBOHGH010000169.1:0-8429 GCA_050699975.1 Pseudonocardiaceae bacterium
GTCGAAGGTCGATCCGACAGCCCTACCGTCGAGTTCGGGGCGCTGAGAGTGTCCCACGAACTCAATCGTCATCGCCGCCGTCTCGCCCGCCGCCGTCGCGCCCGCCACTCACGCTGCGCCCGCCGTCGTTGTCGCGCCCACCGCCGTCATCGCGCCCGCCGCTCAAGCTGCGCCCGTCGTCGTTGTCGCGCCCGCCGCCGAAGCTGCGGCGGTTGTCATCGCGGTCGTCGTCCCCGCCGCCGCTGAGGGTGCGCTCGCGGTCGTCGTCATCGTCGCGTGCGCCGCTGAGGTTGGGCCGGTCGTCATCGTCATCGCGTGCGCCGCTGAGGTTAGGCCGGTCGTCGTCATCGTCATCGTCATCGTCGTTGTCGTCCGACCGGGGGTTTGCCGGGGGCTCGCCTACGGTCCCGCCGGGACTCGGGGCGCCGGACCCGGCTGGACCCGGGTCGGGCGCGCCGGATCCGGGTCCACCCGGAATGGATCCGGTCCCACCCGGAGCGGGGGTGCTGCCGGAAGCCGGCCCGCCGTCGCCTACCGGCCCGGTTGGACCGGATGGCGGGGGTGCCTCCACGGTGGACGCCGCGCCGGGCAGCGATTCTGGGTCGCCCGACGGTTGCACGATCAGCCCGCCGGGTACGTCCAAGCGGGGTGGTGTGGCGGGCACGACGGCGGGCGGTGGTGCCTCCAACTGCACCCCCCCGGGCAGAATGCCCAGACTCGCGGCTCCCCAGGTGGCCAGAGCCGCGACAAGGGGGAACGCCAGTATCGCGATCAGCAGCGCTCGCCGGCGACGCGCGTCGACCGCCGGGTTGGAGTCCGCGTCCATGGTGTCTGTGTTACCCGAGTCCGATGATATCTAGATGAGCTGATCATGAAGGTACGTTCATGTGCTCGGTCGCTGCCGTCCGCAGCGTGAAAATCTCCTCATTCGTTGTTCATCCGCCACTCACCGGGTGGCCGCAGCCTGGGCTCAGGTAACCACATCGGAACGAGACCTGCGGGACGCCAACTCGGACGACCGTGAGGGCCGCTCGAAGCCGGCACAGCAGGAGAGCTCAGCTCCGCAGCTTTTGGAGGCGGGATGGACGCCCAGGAGAGTCCGACAAGGCAGACCCAGCGCTCGGACGGGAGTCGGCTACCCCATCAGTCACCTGGTGCAGTGGCACCCGGCCCCGTACCGGATGAGCAGCCAACGGGCGTCCTCCAGGTATCGGCAGGGCCCGAATCACGGGTACCCCGTGGCCGTCGGGTCCGTCGCTGCGCGCCCGCCGCGACCCGTGTCCTGTTGGTCGTCAATGACGCCCTCTACCGCTGTGGATTGCGCGCACTCCTCAAGAACCAGCCGGATCTCGAGGTCGTCGGGGAGGCGGCCGACTGCCCCGAGGCGTCCGAGTGCCTACGCCACCTCGACGCGACCGTTGTGCTCCTGAACCCCCGATGCCTGGGGATCAGTCCGCTGGGGGCGATACGGGCATTGAGCTGCCGCCCACTTCTCGTGCTGGCATCGCCCGATGGCGAACCGGTCGACGAAGCCGCCGCATTACGGGCAGGCGCGTGCGGGCTGCTGCTCGCCACTGCGAACCCGGGCGAGTTGGCAGCCGCTCTGCATGTCGTCGCGGCCGGCTACCTGATCCATCCGCCGCCGGCTACCGACCGGACCGGCGGGCAAGAAGAGATCCACGAGATCTCGCCGGAAGAGGTACCCGAGGGCTTCCGGAATCTCACTCCACGGGAGCGACAGGTCTTTCGTCTGATGGCATCCGGTTGCGGTAATGCGGAGATCGCCGGAATGCTCTCGCTTGGCGAGAGCACGATCAAGTCCCATGTGCAGCATCTGCTCATGAAGCTTGACATTCCGAATCGGGTGCACGCTGTGATCTATGCCTATCAGCACGGTCTGGTGACGGAGCGCGGGCGATCCCTCGTGGCCAGGCTCGGCCCCGACGCGAGTGCCGTCGCCTGAACGCGGTTAGCCCACTCACGATGGGGGAAGGGGATCCGCCGCCGGTCGCGAACCCCCCAGACGAAGGAACTGAGAGCAGAGGACTCCCCCTATCGGACGGCACCGCCGCGTCCCCACAGTCATCAACACGACGGAAGACGCACACGTGTCCCGCAACATAGCATTCCGAAAATACCCACCGCACGTGCGGGAATCCGCACGCGCCCATTACCGAGGGTGCGAAACCATGATGTTCGAGTTCGCCGCCGTGACATTGCCGGGGCTCGTCGACCCCACGATCGCGATCGCGGCCAGCAGAGCCGCAGCGATCGGCATCGTGGACGTCTCCTTGGTCGGCGACCCGCAGCTCGCCGTGGACGCGGTGCGCACGCTTGGGAGGTTCGGTCGCCACCGCTGCGGGGTCCGGCTCGATCCGCTCGACGAGGCCACGGCCGACGCGGTCACCTCCGTGCTGCGCCCACCCGTCGAGCTGGCGGTGCTCACTCCGGCCGCTCCCGATCTGCTCCGTCGCCGGGCCGGCCTGCTGCGCGCCGCCGGCGTCGAGCTGTGGCTCGAGGTGACCACCGTCCAGGAGGCCAGGCTCGCCGCTGACCTCGGTTTCGACGGCGTCATTGCGAAGGGCCACGAGGCCGGTGGACGGGTGGGTGAGACGACCACGTTGGTCCTGCTCCAGCAGCTACTCGCGGAGATCGAGCTGCCCGTCTGGGCCCACGGCGGGATCGGCGAGCACTCGGCGGCGGCGTGTGCCGCGGCCGGTGCGGCCGGCGTGGTGCTCGACGCGCAGCTCGCGCTGACACGCGAGTCGCGCTTGCCTGCGGTGCTCACGGCGGACCTCGCCCGGATGGATGGTAGTGAGACGGTCTGCGTCGGTCAGGAGATCGGCGAGCGGTACCGGGTGTACGGGAGGCCGGGCACCCCCGCGGTCGAGGACCTGCGCCGGTTGGAACGCACCCTCGCCGACGACGAACCCGGCCGGGCGGCGTGGCGTGCGGCCCTGGCCGACCTGGCCAGCGGGCAAGGCGGGTGGCTGCTCGGGCAGGACGCCGCCTTCGCAGCCCGGCTGGCCGAACGGTTCCGCACGGTGGGAGGTGTGCTCACCGGGCTGCGGGAGGGGGTCGACGAGCATCTCGCGGCGGCCGACCGGCTGCGCCCGCTCGCCGCGCACGGCCCGCTGGCCTGCTCCCACGGCACGCGCTACCCGATCGTGCAGGGGCCGATGACCAGGGTGAGCGACGTGCCCGGCTTCGCGCAGCAGGTCGCCGAGGCCGGGGTACTGCCGTTTCTCGCGCTCGCGGTCATGCGCGGGCCGCAGGTCGAGGAGCTCCTGCGCCAGACGGAGGGGGTGCTCGGCGAGCGGCCGTGGGGCGTCGGGGTCCTCGGGTTCGTTCCGCTGGAGCTGCGCGAGGAGCAGCTGGAGGTGCTGAAGCGCTACCGACCTACTTTCGCGCTCATCGCGGGTGGGCGGCCGGACCAGGCGCTGCAGCTCGAACAGATCGGTATCCCGAGCTATCTGCACGTCCCGTCCCCGGGTCTGCTGCGGTTGTTCGCCGAGTCCGGTGCCCGCCGGTTCGTGTTCGAGGGGCGGGAGTGCGGCGGGCACGTCGGCCCACGCACGAGCTTCGTGCTGTGGGACACGATGATCGACACGTTGCTCGCGTCAGTCCCGCCGGAGGACCTACTCGATTGCCACGTGCTGTTCGCCGGGGGCATCCACGATGCCCGCTCCGCCGCGATGGTGGCGGCCATGGCGGCGACGCTGGCCGAGCGGGGCGTCCGGGTCGGGGTGCTACTCGGGACCGCCTACCTGTTCACCGAGGAGGCGGTGACCGCGGGCGCGATCACACCGGGCTTCCAGCGCGAGGCGCTGCACTGCGCCGGCACCGTGCTCCTCGACAGCGGGCCCGGGCACGCGACGCGCTGCGCGGATACGGCGTTCGCGGCCGACTTCAGGCGGGAGCACCGGCGGCTGCTCGCCGAGGCCCGCCCCGCCGAGGAGATCCGGGAGCGACTCGAACGGCTGAACCTCGGGCGGCTGCGCATCGCGTCGAAGGGGATCGACCGCCACCCTGGGCGCGAGCCCGACGCGCCGGAGTTCGTCACCGTCTCACCCGACGAGCAGACCGCCCGGGGCATGTACATGCTCGGCCAGGTTGCCGCACTGCGGAGCAGCACCGTGACGCTCGCCGAGCTGCACCACGACGTCTCGGTGACCAGCTCGGAGCTACTCGCGGCGGCGGCCCCGCGACTGCCGGCAGTAGCGCCAGGCGGAGCACCGTGTGACGTTGCCATCATTGGGATGGGCTGCCTGCTGCCGAAGGCGCCCACGCTCGACGCCTACTGGCAGAACATCCTCGACAAGGTCGACGCGATCACCGAGATCCCCGCGGACCGGTGGGACTGGCAGCAGTACTTCGACCCCGACCCGAAGGCACCGGACAAGATCTACTCTCGGTGGGGCGGGTTCCTCGACAAGATCCCGTTCGACCCGGTGCGCTACGGCATGCCGCCGACCAGCCTGCGCTCGATCGAGCCGATGCAGCTGCTCACCCTCGAGGCCGTGCGCGCGGCGCTCGACGACGCCGGCTACCTCGACCGGCCCTTCCCCCGGCAGCAGACCGGTGTGGTCCTCGGCGCGGGCGGGCTCGGCGACCTCGGCAACCAGTACAGCGTTCGGTCCGCCCTCCCGGCGGTGGTCGGGGCCGTGGCCCCGGACGTCCTCGCCGCCCTGCCTACCTGGACCGAGGACTCGTTCCCCGGCATCCTGCCCAACGTCGCCGCGGGGCGGGTGGCCAACCGCTTCGACTTCGGCGGGATAAACCACACCGTCGACGCCGCCTGCGCTTCGTCGCTGGCCGCGGTCTACCTCGCCGTCCGCGAGCTGGAGGCAGGCACCGCCGACGTCATGATCGCCGGCGGAGCCGACACCATGCAGAGCCCGTTCGGCTACCTCTGTTTCAGCAAGACCCCCGCCCTGTCTCCGCGCGGCCGCTGCCGGCCGTTCGACGCCTCTGCCGACGGCATCGTGATCAGCGAAGGCATCGGCATCGTCGTGCTGAAGCGGCTCGCCGACGCCGAGCGCGACGGCGACCGGATCTACGCCGTCATCAAGGGCATCGGCGGTTCGAGCGACGGCCGCGACAAGGGCCTCACCGCCCCCCGCCCCGAGGGCCAGGCGTTGGCGCTGGAGCGGGCCTACGCCAAGGCGGGCTTCTCCCCGGCCACTGTCGGTCTCATCGAAGCGCACGGCACCGGGACGGTGGTCGGCGACCGGACCGAGGTGCAGACGCTCACCCGGTTCTTCGGTGCAGCCGGCGCACCCCCGCAGGGCTGCGCGATCGGATCGGTCAAGTCGATGATCGGCCACACCAAGGGCAGCGCCGGCGTGGCCGGACTGATCAAGGTGACGCTCGGGCTGCACCACAAGGTGCTGCCGCCGACCCTGGGCGTCGAGCGGCCGAACACCACCGCCGGCTTCGCCGCCGGCCCGTTCTACGTGAACAGCGAGTCGCGTCCCTGGCTGCGGACACCGGACTCCCCGCCTCGGCGCGCCGGCGTCAGCGCGTTCGGTTTCGGCGGCACCAACTTCCACCTCGCGGTGGAGGAATACGCCGACGACTACCTGCCGAACGCTGCTGCCCCGGTGCAGGCCTGGCCGAGCGAGCTGTTCTGCTGGACGGCCGGGTCGCACGCGGAGCTGGCCGAGAACCTCGATGCACTCGAGCACGCACTCAACGCGGCCGGTGCGCAACCCGCGCTGCGCGAGCTGGCCCGCGCCGTGTGGGTACCGGAGGCCGGTTCACGGGCCCGGCTGGCGATCGTGGCGACGTCGATCGGGGACCTGCGCGCCAAGCTGGCGACCGTCCGCGACGTGCTCGCGGGCGGGACAGCCGGGAGCTGGGACCGCGCCGGCGTCTACCTGACCACGGAGCCCCTCGCCGATGAGGGGACGGTCGCCTTCCTCTACCCGGGGCAGGGTTCGCAGCACCCCGACATGCTCCGCGACCTCGCGATCTGCTTCCCCGAGGTCCGCGAGGCGTTCGAGCACGCCGACGCCGCCCTGGCCGGCGGGGCTGATCGCCCGCTGTCGGCCGCCGTCTTCGCGCCGCCCGGTTTCGGCCCGGATGACGCGCAGGCTCGCGCCAGTGCGCTGACCCGCACCGATCGCGCCCAGCCCGCCCTCGGCGCCGCCGGGATGGGGCTGTCGCGGCTGCTCGCCGCGGTCGGGGTGGCGCCCAGCATGACGGCCGGGCACAGCTACGGCGAGTACGTCGCGCTGTGCCGTGCCGGGGTGCTCGACGAGGATGCGCTGTACCGGCTTTCGGAGGCGCGTGGACGCAGCATCATCGAAGCCGCCGAAGGCGATCTCGGCACGATGGCCGCGGTGTCGGCGGATCCCGCCCGGGTGCGCGACGTGCTCGGCTGTGACATGGACGGGGGGTCAGCGGACGTATGGATTGCCAACCTCAACGCGCAGCAGCAGACCGTGATCTCCGGGACCCGGGACGGAATCGACCGGGCCCTTGAGCGTCTGACCGGCGCGGGAATCGCCGCGCAGCTGCTCACCGTCGCCTGCGGGTTCCACTCGCCGCTCGTCGCCCCGGCCCGGGACCGGTTCGCGGCGGAGCTGGCGGGCGTCGAGTTCGCCGCGCCGGTGCTGCCCGTCTACGCCAACACCTCCGCGGCGCCCTATCCCACCGAACCGGACGGAATCCGCGGGCTGCTCGCCGACCACCTGGTGCAGCCGGTGCGATTCGCCGAGCAGATCGAGCAGATGTACACCGCAGGTGCCCGCCTGTTTGTGGAAGTTGGGCCGCGCGCGGTGCTCACCGGCCTGGTCGGCCAGGTGCTCGGCGCCCGCCCCCATCTGGCGGTGCCCACGCAGGGTCCCGGTCACGGACTGACCGCGTTGCAGCACGCGCTCGCGCAGCTGCACGCCCACGGTGTCGAGCTCGATCTTGAGCGGCTGTACCGGGGAAGGGTGACGCGCCTGCTCCGGCTCGACGCCCTGGCCGACGATCTGGCCCCGGCGCCGCGGCCGGCTACCACGTGGCTGGTTGATGGCGGCTCCGCGCGGCCCTGGGGCGAGGTGGGCACAGAGGTGAACACGGCCGTCGAACACCCCGGCAACGGCCACCCGGAGATCCCCCTCCCCCGAGCACCGGAATCCTCGACGCTCCCCGGGGACGGGGCCGGCGGCATGGTGCTGCAGTTCCAGCAACTCATGAGCAAGTTCCTGGACACCCAGCAGGAAGTCATGACCGCCTACTTGAGCGGCGCCGACCCGGCGGGACGCGCCACGCCGAACGTCGCGCCACCGACCGGATCGATCCCCCAGTCATTGGTTGCGGCGACTCCCGCGCTGGCGCAGCCCCCCACGCCCACCGGCTCGGAGCTCAATGGGGCCAAGCCCACCGGGGACGGGCCAACGCCGCCGGCTCCCGCCGCGGCACCGGACGCCGACCAGATCGCACGTGAGCTGGTGCGGCTCGCCGCGGACCGCACCGGCTACCCGCCCGAGATGCTCGATCTCGACGCCGACCTAGAGGCCGACCTGGGCATCGACTCCATCAAGCGCGTCGAGATCCTCGGCGCGGCGCAGCAGGCATTGTCGCCCTCGGGTGACGTCCTGAGCGGCGGCATGGAGACCCTCACCAAGGCCAAGACGCTGCGTGCCCTCGCCGAGGCGATCGTCGCCATGGTCGAGCCTGAGACCGCGCCCGCTGCGGTCGCCGAGCTGCCCCGGTTCACCGCCACGGTGCTCGACGCCCCGCTCGGCACGGCGACGCTGCCGCTGAGCGGCGTAGTCGCGATCACCGACGACGAGCAGGGCATCGCCGCCGATCTCGCGGCGTCACTGCGCTGGCGAGGGGTCGAGGTCGCCCTGATCCACGACCGCGACGACGCTCCGGACGGGTATGCGACGAGGCTCGGCGATGCGGCCGCCGCGCATGCACTGGTCGAGTCCATCCACCGGCAGCAAGGACGCATCTGCGCTCTCGTGCACCTGAGCCCGCTCCGAGCCGACCCGCCATTCGAGGAGCTCGACGTCGACGGCTGGCGGGCACGCCTTGCTGCGGAGACACGCGCGCTGCTGCACCTGGCGCAGGCTGTCAGCGCCGACCTGCGCCGACCGGGGCCACCGACGCGGCTGCTCGCGGCGATCCGGCTGGACGGCGCGTTCGGCCACCAGTGCACTCCGACCACATCGTCGCCGAGCCACGGCGGCGTCGCCGGGCTGGTCAAGACGCTCGCGCTGGAATGGCCCGAGGTCAGGTGCCGCGTCGTGGACCTGGACCCGGCGATCACCGACGCCGCCGAGCGGCTCGTCGCGGAACTGCACGCCGACGACGACCGGGTCGAGGTCGGATGGTCGGGCGGCCGCCGGATCACGATCGGGCTCGCGCCGGCGCCGTTGCCCGCACGCGGCCCCGAGCCGCCGCCGCTGGACGCGGACTCCGTCGTGGTC
>JBOHGH010000170.1:0-8415 GCA_050699975.1 Pseudonocardiaceae bacterium
TGACGGAGCCAGCCGGCATGAGCTGCTGTGCAGAGTAATGCCGGTATTCCGGCCTGACTCTGATGCACAGTACAGTGAAGTGCTCGCCCAAAGGGGCCACCATTCCCCGTTTTGCCCTATTCGTGCCAGTGCGGTGTGCAGGTGGTTGACGGTGGCGCTCTATGCTTTTGCGCATGATTACCGCGGTGCACACCTTGGTCTATGCGGACGACGCCGATGCCGCTCGGGCGTTCTTCCGCGACGTCCTCGGCTGGCCGCACGTCGACGCCTACGGCGGGTGGCTGATCTTCAAGACCGGTCCGTCCGAACTCGGCGTGCACCCCACGTCGGACGTGCGCGGCGGCGAGCGTTGGTCGACCAGCCCGCATCATGAGATCTCGCTCATGTGCGACGACATTGAACAGACTGTCACCGAGCTCAAGGCGAAGGGCGCCCAGTTCACTCACGGCATCAACGACGAGGGCTTCGGCCTGACGACCGTGCTGCAGGTGCCGGGTGCGGGCGAGATGATGCTGTACCAGCCGCGTCACCCCATCGCGCACGACCTCTAACGAGCCAACCCCGGTGCCAGGATTCAACTCCCGCGAACGGGCGTTGTTCGGTGCTCAGACGCGGACGACACACTCGTAGTGCGCAACGGTGGGGAACGGCTCGTAGAAGTGATGCAGGAGCTTTCGCCACTCCGGGTACTCCGCGGAGCCCCGGAAGCCTTTGGTGTGGTCATCAAGCCGGTCCCACTCCACCAAGAGCAGGTAGCGGGATCTGACCTCGATGCACCGTTCGAGCCGGAGCGACCGGAATCCTGCCATGGCTGCGATGATCTGCTTCGCCCGGCCGAACGCCTCTTCGAAGCGCTGCTCCTCACCTGGGATGACGTCGAGCACCGCGTGTTCCAAGATCATGACGATCACCAGGGGATGGGTTGGCGATCTCGGAAGAATCCCCCGGTAGGGCCATCGTCGGGGAGGGTCGCCGCCCAGGTGATGCCGGCGGCGCCGTCGGAGACTGGGCGCCCGCCAGGGCCACCCATGTCGGTGGCGACCCAGCCGGGGCAGACGCTGTTGACGAGGATGCCGTCGGCGGCGAGTTCGGTGGCCCACATGCGCGTGAGGGCGTTGATCGAGACCTTCGAGATCCGGTAGGCGGGTATGCCGCCGCCCATGCCGGTGAGGGAGCCTATGCCGCTGGAGACGTTGACGATGCGTGCGTGGTCGCTGGCTCGCAGCAGGGGGAGGAGCGCTTGGGTGGTCTGCCAGGCCCCGAGCACGTTTGTCTCCAATGCCTCACGAACGACGTCGAGGTTGGCCGCTGCGGCGGACTGCCAGGTGTCGTAGTGAATGGCGGCATTGTTGACGAGTACATCCAGCCGGCCGTGGCCGGCACCGATACGACGAGCCGCCGCCGCGGTCGTGGCCGGGTCGGTGACGTCAAGGGCGACGACCTGTACGTCGAGGCCAGCGTCTATCAGAGGTCCCGCGGCCCGGTGGCCGGCGTCGGGGTCGCGGCTCGCGAGGTATACGGTGTGCCCACGGCGGGCGAGTTGATTGGCGACCTCGAGGCCGATGCCCCGGTTGGCGCCGGTCACGAGCGCGATAGGTGCGGTCACGGCAGGTGTCCTTCCAGGTTGAACATGTCGGTCCCCAGTAGCGAACTGTCCCCGGCCGGGGAGAACGACATCGCCTGGACGGCGTGACCGGCGAAGACGCTCGGCGTCGCGTCGACGTCCATGGCTTCTAGGCCGGCGAGGAACCGGCGGGCGGGGTGTCCGGGGTGTCCGGGGTGTCCGGGGCCACGGGCGGAGCGGCGGCCAGCGTCATGATGTGCCGGTTGCCGGTGGCCCAGGTGCCGGTCATCGTCATTGCCGTGATACGCCACCCGTCCTGATGGCGGGTCAGGGTCCAGCGGTAGTGGCCGCCGAGGGTCCAGAGCGGGTCGCCATGTGGGTCGTGAAGACGGTGGGTGGCGATGAACTGGGCGGTGGCTACGGCGGTGTCGGTGTCGAGGTCGACGAGGTGGTTCGACACGACATGCTGGGTCGCGTCGAGCCCGCCGAGCGCGGCCCTCCAGCTGGCGACGATGTCCGCTGGGGTCACGGTGACGGGTTCGCCTCCGGTAAGGCTGGTGTAGTCAAGCGTGACCTGGTCGGCGAAGAGGCCGGGGAGCTCGTCCCATCTGCGCTGGTCGGCGTACCAGCCGAGCCGCGTGGTGACGTCGACGATGGCGTCCCTATCGATGGTCCTCTGAATGGTGCGGTCGGTGGTCATCGGCGATCGGTTCCTCGGTTCAGGCGCGAGCCCGCAGATCCTCGACGAGCCGCGCGGTGACCGGGACGTCGAGGCCGCCCCGACCGGCGGCGCGCAGGATGGCCCCGCCGATCGCATCGAGCTCTAATGGGCGCCCGGCCTCGGCGTCATTCATCATCGAGGAGCGGAAGCTCGCCGGGCGCGAGTCGAACCATGTGAGCAACTCCGCGCCGTCCAACGCGATGCCGTCGGCACCGGCCGCGGCCACGACCTCGTCGATGACCGCGACAAGGTCGCCGCGGCGTGCGGCGCGCACCTCGCCCAGTGGCGCCCTCGCATGGGTCGTGAGCAGCGCCATCGGTGCGAGCACCGCGAGCTTCGACCACAGCATGACCCGCTCGTCCTCGCGAGGCGTCACGTCGAGACCGGCCCCGACGAGCATGCTCACGAGCGCGTCCACCCGCTCGCGTGGAGCGGGGCCGTGGCCCACCTGCACGGTGGCGAACGGGGTCCCGTGCTGGACGACACCTGGCGTGACCCGCGTGGCCTCCACGGTGATCGTGGCGGCGACGACCTGATCGGCGGGGTAGCGGTCGCGCAGCCACACGACGTGGTCGACGCCGTTGAGGAACGGCACGACGAGCGCCTCGCCCAGCGCGGGCGGCGGCACCGCCTCGGCGGCATCCGCGAGCGCGTTCGCCTTCACGGTGACGAGACAGGCATCCACCGGCTCATCGAGCGTCCCCGCCGCGCGCACCGGTACGGAGATGTCGCCGAAGTGCGGGCTCCGCAGCGTGAGACCATGCTCCCGTAGGTGCGCGGCCGTCCCCGGCCGCGCCAGGCACAGGACATCCACGCCTGCCCGTGCGAGGACCGCGCCGAGCAGCCCGCCGACACCTCCCGGGCCGAGCACCGCGACACGCCATGTCGTCATCTAGGGACTTTACGCGACAGCCGATGAGTTCCGCGCCGCCGCCTCGTCTCACCTATCGAGACCAAGATGAGGAGATCACCATGGGACTTCCCGAGGTCGTGTCACGACAGGAGTGGCTCGCCGCCCGCAAGGAGCTGCTCGTCCAAGAGAAGGAGTTGACTCGCCGGCGCGACGCGCTGAATACCGCGCGGCGCATGCTCCCGATGGTCGAGATCCAGAAGGACTACGTGTTCGATGGCCCGGACGGCAAGGCGAGCCTGCTCGACCTGTTCGACGGCCGGCGCCAGCTGATGGTCAGCCACTTCATGTTCGACCCCGGCTGGGACGAGGGCTGCTCGAGCTGCTCGGCCGACGCCGACGAGATGAGCGACGGCCTGCTCCGCCATCTGCACACCCGCGACACCACGCTCGTGTACGTCTCCCGCGCTCCCCTGGCGAAGATCGAGGCCTACAAGGCGCGCAAGGGCTGGACGTTCCCCTGGTACTCGTCCTACGGCAGCGACTTCAACTACGACCTCCACGTCACTCTGGACGAATCGGTCGCACCCCTCATGTACAACTACCGGACCAAGGCCGAGCACGAGCAAACCGACATCTCGTACTACGTCGAAGGTGAGCAGCCCATCGAGAGGCCCGGCATGAGCTGCTTCCTACGCGATGGCGACCGTGTCTTCCATACGTACTCGACATACGCCCGCGGCGCCGAGATGCTCGGCGGCGCGTACTACTTCCTCGACTTGACCGCGCTCGGCCGCCAGGAGGAGTGGGAGGAGCCCAAGGACCGGACGGACGACTCCCGGGGCGCGACCCCGGACTTCTCTTCGTAACCCGGAGCCGGTCAAGGCGAAGGAGCGAACATGATGGAGAACGAGCCGGTGGCGGTGCGTGGCCGGTGAGTACCGTAAGATACGAGCTTGTGCGTACGCGCTCCGACACCGCCAAGGTCCGGCCGGAGGACCTCGAGGAATACCGCCGTGAGCTCACCGGGTACTGCTACCGGATGCTCGGCTCAGGCTTCGAGGCCGACGACGCCGTGCAGGACACGATGGTGCGGGCGTGGCAGGGACTCGAGCGGTTCGAGGGCCGGTCGAGCGTCCGTTCGTGGCTGTATCGCATCGCGACGAACGTCTGCCTCGACATGCTGCGCAGCCGCCAGCGTAGGGCCTTGGCGATGGATCTCGGCCCGTCGTCGACCGCGGACTCGTTCAAAGGTGTGACGCGCCCCGGAGAGGCCTGGATCGAGCCCATCCCCGACGCGCGTGTCCTGCCCGACGACGGCGACCCGGCCGAGCTGGCGGCGCTGAGGGACACCATCCGCCTCGCGTTCGTCACCGCGTTGCAGCACCTCCCGGCCCGGCAGCGCGCGGTCCTCATCCTGCGCGAGGTGCTGCGCTGGCGCGCGACCGAGGTCGCCGAGCTGCTCGACACGAGCGTGGCGTCGGTCAACAGCGCGCTCCAGCGGGCACGAGCCACCCTCACCGCTCGCGGCGTCGACGCCGCACCGGCGCCGGCGGTGGACGCCGACCAGCGGGCGCTGCTCGCCCGTTACGTGGAGGCCTTCGAGCGCTACGACATCAGCTCGCTCGTCGCACTCCTCCACGAGGACGCGGTGATGTCGATGCCGCCGTACGATTTCTGGCTGCACGGGCCGGTCGAGATGAGCCGTTGGTTCCTCGGCGAAGGCCGCGGGTGTCGCGGCTCGCGCCTTGTGGCGATCGCGGCCAATGGCGGTGTGGCGTTCGGTTGCTACCGCCCGGCCGAGCGGGGCGGCCACGAGCCGTTCTCAATCCAGGTCATCGAGGTCTCAGGCGACCGGATCGCCGGGCATCACAACTTCCTCGACACCACGTTGTTCACCGCCTTCGGCCTGCCCGCCCGCCTGCCGTAACGGCCGGCCGATCAGTCACCACGCGATCCCGTCGATCGCGGCCCGGTCCTCGTCGGTCAGCTCGAAGTCGAAGATGGCGAGGTTGTCCTGCAGATGCTCGCGGCTGGATGCCTTCGGGATCGCCGAGACGTTGTCCTGGTCGATTAGCCAGCGCAGCGCGACCTGGCTCGCGGTCTTCCGTCGTCGCTCGGCGACCTCTTTCAGCGTCCGGTCGTCCTGAACCCTGCCTTGAGCCAGCGGTGAGTAGGCGGTCAGCATCAAGTCGCGCCGACGGCACAGGTCGAGCAATGCCCGCTGCTCGATGAACGGGTGGTACTCGACCTGGTTCGTGAGCAGCGACGCGTGTTCGAGCGCCGTCTCGAGCTGGGTCGGGGAGAAGTTGCTCACACCCAGGTAGCGCGCCTTGCCCTCCTCGTGTAAACCGCGCATCGCCTCGAGCGTCCGCGGCAGCATGTCGAACTGGGCGGGCCAATGGATCAGCAGCAGATCGACGTACTCGGTCCCAAGCTGGTGCAGGCTCTCTTCCGTCGACCTGCGGACGTCCTGCGGCGCGTGGTTCCCGTTGGCAATCTTGGTGGTGATCCACAGCTCGCCTCGATCGACCATGGTGGTCTGGAGCGCCTCGCCGATCGCGCCCTCATTGCCGTACATCTGCGCGGTATCGATGTGGCGGTAGCCAAGGTCGAGTGCCTCCACCACCACCCGCCGGCCGCGGGCGCCTGTCAGCTGCCACGTGCCGATGCCAAGCGCGGGAATCTGCTCACCCTGTACCTGTACGGTTCGCATGCGCCCCATGATGTCCCCAGCGCCCGGTCTTCAACCCGGCGGTCGGCGAATCCAACACACACACAACCACGGGGAGGTCTGATGCCATCGCAAGAATCATCCGTACCCGGAACCCACGTTTTGCTGACCGTAAGTATTTGGTGATGCCGTAGCTGGTCGGGTTACGGCGGAGTGTTGGGCGGGATGCTGGAGCGGTCGAGCGGGTCGGGGGTGCGGTCGGGCGGTGGTCAGTGTGGGATGCTGGACATGCGGGTCTGGATTGTGTGTTCTTGGGGTGATGAAGCCGTTTGAGCCGTCTGGGAGCGAGGCCGAGTATTGGCGGGCTCAGGCCGAGCGGTTGGGGGCGGAGAACGAGGAGCTGCGGGGCCAGGTCGCCGCGTTGGCCGAGAAGGTGGCGACGCTATCGCGGCTGCTGTTCGGGAAGTCCTCGGAGAAGTCCTCGCCGCCTGCGCCTGAGGCGACGGACGGCGCGGACGGCGGCGGGCCGGCGCGCCGCAAACGTGGTCAGCAGCGGGGTGGCCCGGGTCATGGCCGGCGGGACTACTCGCATTTGCCGACCACCGAGGAGATCTGGGACCTGCCCGAAGACGAGCGGGTCTGTGGGCGTTGCGGCACGCCCTACACCCCGTTGGGGGAAGACGTCTGCGAGCAGATCGACTGGCAGGTGCGCGTCTGCCGGGTGATCCACCGGCGGCCGACCTACCGGCGCGGCTGCCGCTGTATGGTGCCCGGGGTGTTGTCGGCCCGGCCGGTGGGCAAGCCGATCCCCAAGGGCCGTTTCACGGTCGGGTTCCTCGCGCGGCTGCTGGTCAACAAATATGTGCTCGGCCAGCCGTTGCACCGCATCAGCGCCGCGCTTGGCCTGGACGGCCTCGACGTCGCCGACGGTACCCTCGTCGGGGTGCTGAAAGCCCTGAGCGGGCTGCTGGCCCCTTTGGAGACCGCGATCCGCGCCCACAACGCCGCCAGCGGGCATCTGCACGCCGATGAGACCAGCTGGCAGGTGTTTGAGACGGTGGACGGCAAGGCGAATCACCGCTGGTGGTTGTGGGTGTTCGTCGGGCCCGACAGCACAGTGTTTCGGATCGCGCCGTCCCGGGCCACCAAGGTCTTGGCCGACCATTTAGGCGTCGACGCGGCGGACCTGGCCGCCGGGATGTTGCCTGATGGGCGGCAGCTGTTGCTGTCCTCCGACTTTTACACCGTCTACCAGGCGTTCGGCGCTCTCGACGGCGTACAGCCGCTGTGGTGTTGGGCGCACATCCGCCGCTATTTCATCCGCGCCGGGGACGCCCACCCCGCCCTGGCCGGCTGGGCCGCCGCGTGGACCGAACGGATCGGCCGGCTCTACGTCGCCCACGCCGCCATGCGCGCGGCCGCTCAAGGCAGTCCCGAGCGCGCCCGGGCGCAGGCCGCGTTCGCCGACGCGTTCGCCGCGATCGATGCCGCCCGCCAAGCTCAGGCCAGCGACCCGGCGACCCCCGCCGCGGCCGCGAAGGTGTTGGCCACCTTGGACCGCGAGTGGCAGGGACTGGCCCGCCACGAGCAATATCCCGACGCGCCGCTGGACAACAACACCGCCGAGCGCGCGCTACGCAACCCGGTCGTGGGACGCAAAAACTACTACGGCTCCGGCGCGGTGTGGGCAGCCGAGCTGGCCGGGCGAGCCTGGACGGTCACCGCGACCGCCGAGAAAGCCGGGCTCAACCCGCTGAGCTACCTGACCGACTATCTGCACGCCTGCGCGAACGCTGGCGGACGGGCGCCTGAGGGCGCCGCGCTCGATGCGTTCCTGCCATGGACCAAAGCGCCCGCCGAGCACGGCGCGTCGGTCGCCGGGCCTCAGCCTGACCCCTGACCGCCAAGGCCAGCGCCACCAACCCAGCGCACACGCGCCGCCTCCGCGGGCGCTTCTTAACCGCGCCCTGACCACGCCGAACAACCCCAAGAACCGGCCGGCCCACCCCCAAAACACACGGCAAAACCGAATACTTACGCGGCGACGAACACGCCGAAGGGCAGGTCACGCTCGAACTCGGCCGCCCGTCCGGACAGCACCGTATAGCCGCGGTCTTGCCCGCGAGCGCACAGCTCCGCCAGCAGGCGGGTCTTGCCGATGCCCGGTTCTCCTGCCACCAGCAGCACCTTGCAAGATGATCCCGAACCGAGCGCACCTACCACCCGCTCGAGTACCCCAAGCTCAACCTGACGCCCGATCACATTCCGCGTCCCCGGTCGCACAACCTCGAAGCGCTCGCTGACATCCATCCCGGCCTCCCGGTTGGCATGCCCAGTCGATACCCGACATCCCTTTAAAATAGGAACCCACGACCGAACAGGCTGATACGTGCCTTCCCCGCCCCCCGACCTCTCGAGTGGCGTTGCAGACGGGCGCGCCCGCGAGCTGTACCGCGCCAAAGGCGAGCGGATCCTCACCGGCGTGCTCCGCCGCACCCCCGCGGCCACGAGCTCTCCGCCCGTCTCCGCAAGCGCGCGCTGAATCCACCAGGAAATGCGCGCCAACGCGCAATTTCTAGGGGTCCAGCAGCGGGCATCCCACGGAT
>JBOHGH010000171.1:0-8396 GCA_050699975.1 Pseudonocardiaceae bacterium
CACGCGTGGTCAAAAGATACCGAGCACACAGCCACCGCATCAAACGCGCCACCGACCACGGCCAACTCCACAGCACCCCACCCAAGATCCACATCTTCAAGATCGCGTGCCTAACTTAGCGGCATTGTGCCCTAGCTCGTGAGTGCTCACCCCGAATCGATCGAACGACCCGGCCGGGATCGCGCCGCTAGTCGTGTTGGGCCACGTCTCAGACGTGCCGTAACGCACGATCGAGGAGTAGGTGATCGACGGGTCCGCCGAGTACACCCAGCTGCGGGCGTCGGCCAGAATGCGGGTTGCTCCGTCGATGTTGGCGTGCATGATGCCTACAATTCGCGGCGGTGGGGGCGTGGCCACATTCCAGGCTGTTGGTGACGTCCCAGCCTCGAAGACAAACCGCGCCGCACCGTTGATGTTGTTCCACCGCAGGGCCCCCTGCGTGGTGGCACCGCGAGTGGTGGTGGGAACGGACGCGTCGAAGTAGATCGCCCGTAAGTGGTGGGTCCGGCGGTGGAGACTCGCCGCCACGACCGCCGGTCACGGATGCTGTAACCCATACCGCCAGACCGACGCCAACAACCCCGGCCGCGCCACTCGCGTACAGAAATCTTTTCACTTCTGCCCCTTACTGATTGCGCCCCCTCTCACGTGAGGTGCGGCTGGACACTCAGCGTCGGAACAGGTGGTGACCGCCCTGTTCCCGCACAGTTCACGGGGGATGCCCCCACGGTTCACAGGGGATGTCGATGGCCGGTAGATGGCAAGGACGAACTCCTCCAGCCGCAGCTAAACGGCGAGGTCCCTGAAGTCGACCCGTTCGTCCGTCCGGGTGAGGTCGCCCGGCAGGCGCGTCACCCTCTGCTGGCCGTGCTAGCTGAGACTGCTGAGTGCGCCGTTGCCGAAGTGTCAACTCGAGGACCCGTCAAACCTCGCCAGGAGCTCTGCGAACGTCGTGGCCGACCATGGCATCAGCGTGTCGAAGGACCTCGACAACAGAGCGCGGCGCCGACCGCAACCGGCCGCGCAGGTCACGCAGGGCCTTCTCCGACGGGCATCCCACCGCGACGCCCGCCAGCCCGGCGGTCAGCTTCGCTCAGACCCAGAATATCCCAGACGCGGGAACAGCCCCAGCGCGAGCAGGAAGTACACGCCAGTCCGCGACGGCAGCTCACGCAGCCGACGCTGCACCGTCCTGGTCTGCTCCAAGGCGTCATCGACCACCTCGAACGGCAGGTACTGGGTCACCTCACCACGCCGCGCGGCGCGTCGGCTTGACCCAGACCACGGGCCACACCGATCCGCTGCCACCACCCACCGGGAGAGCACACCGTGCTAACTCGTTCACAGGCCGCGGCGCTGCATCTCCTCATACGCCTCACGCCGACGCTGGTCGGTGATTTTGGTATAGCCGCTGACCGACCCCAGCCCGCGGTGCCCGAGGGTTTCGGCGGTGAGCCGGGCGTCGCCCATCGTCTCTTGCAGCAGTGTCCCCAGCGTGTGCCGGAGCTGGTGGGGGTGAAACGCCGGGATGCCGAGCCGGCGCGCGAGCTGGCGGCACAGGTGCTGCGCGCCGGCCGTGGTGAGGCGGTTGGAGCTGGCGGCCTTGCTGGCCGGCTGGAAGCCGATGAACAGCGCGGGGGAGTGGTCCTCCCGGGCGGTGAGGTAGTCCCCGACCGCGGCGCGGGCCTTCTCGGTCACCTGAACGACGCGCGCCCGGTTACCCTTGCCGAGCACCCACAGGCGCTCGGGTTTCCACTCGCTGTGGTCCAGCCGCAGGATCTCCGAGACCCGCGCGCCAGTCGACAACAGGAGCAGGATCAGCGCCCGGTCCCGTTTCTGGGCCAACGTGTCGCGGGGGAGCGCCTCCAGGAGCTGATCACGATCACCGGCCTCCAGCGGCTTGGGTAGCCGTTCGGGCAACTTCGGCACATCGATGGTGGACCCCAGGTCGCCCGGCAGCCATTCCTCGCGGGCGGCGAAGCGCAGGAAGCTGCGCAACGCCACCAGCCGGCGGGAGCGGGTGGAGACGGCCAGCGGCCGCCGGGCGCCCTTCGGGCCGGTGCGCAGCCGCGCCAGGTGCCGCTGGTAGCCGCGCAGGATGTCCCGGTCCAGCCCGGCGATGTCCGGGATCCCATCGTCGCCGCCGGCGAAGTCGCTGAAACGCCGCAGATCGCCGCGGTATCCCTCGATGGTGCCGGTCGAGGCGTGCCGGTCGAGCTCCAGCCAGGCCAGGTACTCCTCGATCGCCTGGGACAGCGGCAGACCAGCCATCCCCGAACCCTAGCAGCTAACTTTAATAAATTCGAGTTTATCGTAGTTAAACTGAGGAGCAGCGCCGGTAGAGCAGTACGAACTGATCATGTGGTGAATGGCCCCAGCTGGGTGCAGCGTTGGAGTGAACCATCTTGGCTGCATGCCAACCGGTCGGTATGTTCGATCGGTTCGGGGACGTGTGAGGGACGTGGTCGCGCGCAGAGGGTGGACGAGTGGCGCGGCGGATTTGGGGGTCTGATATTGAGGTCACGTAGCCACGATGCGCACGCTTTGTGCGACAGAGATAAAACGGGTGGCGTAAAGTCCCGGTATCACGGTGACCGCTCCGCCTTCTTTGGTTGCCGAATCCGGATATGGGGAATCCGGATACGCATGGTTGCTGTGATGTACGATGCGTGTCGTAGATTTATGTCACATACGATGCGGGGTGCCGCCCCTTTTTACCTTCGCGGCTGTTGCCTTGGGGTGGATGACCGCGTGGAAGAATGTTCTGTGCGTGATGAGGTAATCAGCGCCGCCTCGGCCGGCTATCCGACACGACAGGAGGTCACATGATGGAGCAATCGCAGTCAACCCCCCAGAGTTCTTCGTTGGAAAAAAAAGGTGATAAAGATGACCCCAAGCCGAAGGGAGAGTGGGGTACAATAATCGAGTTGGAGAATGTGGCGGTCCACACCCATGTGCTCCCGAACGGAAAAGTGCTTTATTGGGGACGGCGGCCGTACAAGTACCCGTACAACCCGGAAAAAAAGGACGAAGGCATTACAGTCAAAGCCCAAGATGAAGCTGGGGCACGAGCGGCGGAAGAAGCGGCTAAGCAAGGTAATAAACCAAAAAAGGAAGATTTTAACAATCATCAGGATCACCACGAGTGCACTCCGCTCATCTGGGATCCCAATAATCCGAATGGGCAGCCGGAACCGACGGAGCAGCCTGAATGCGGGGTGTGTCAATGTGCGGTGAATCCGTCGAAGAAGGTAAATTTGTTTTGTGGGGGACATGCGTTTATGCCCGACGGTCGACTGCTGGTCGCTGGTGGGCATTGTGAGGATGGTGTGGGGACAACGCAGGCATGTGCTTACGATTACAAAACGAACAAATGGGCGCCTCTTCCTGTGATGTCAAAGGATTTGGGGCGCTGGTATCCCACCGTTACAACGCTTGCGGACGGCAGGATGCTGGTGATGGGAGGCACCTCTAACGGCAAGACTAATACTACTCCACAGGTTTGGGACGGTCATGACTGGGCGTGCTATAAATGTCCCGGACCCCTTACTCCAAACTATCCTTGTATGCACGTTGCCCCAGACGGGCGGGTGTGCATATCCGGCCCTCAGGGGGGCGTCACGTGGTTTTTCGACCCCAAGGACAAGGATGGCAGAATAATGGAGTTGCCATCGGGGGGGCGGGCATGCGGGCATCGGGATTACGCTCCCTCGGTGATGTATGATGCCGGGAAGATTATTTACATCGGCGGCGGCAACGATAAAGGAGACTGGCGCCCTTCTAATAGGGTGGAGGTCATTGACCTGAAGCGGGACAATCCGGAATGGCGCGAAACAAGCCCTATGCATTATCGTCGCCGTCAGCATAACGCGACGATTCTCGCGGACGGGACCGTCTTGGTAACAGGAGGGACTCAGGGAGGAGGGGCTGAGCGGCCAGTTATATTCATGCGCCGGGGTTTCAATAATCTTGAGCCAGGCAACCCTGTCCACGAGCCCGAACTGTGGGATCCGGAAACGGGAAAATGGACGCTGTTGGCCGACGAAGGAGTTGACCGTTGTTATCACTCGACGGCCGTACTGTTACCGGATGCGACGGTACTCAGCGCGGGTGGCGGCGAGTACGACGTCGCGGTGGTTGGTAAGCCATGGTGGAAGCATAATCACACCACAGGGCGGGTGTTTAAACCCCCCTATCTGTTCCGTGGCGAACGCCCGGAGATCACCCCGGTGGACAAGGCGACCATTAATTATGGTGACGAGTTTACTCTCGTGGCTTCAGCTTCAGGGCCAGAAATCGGGAAGGTCACGTTGGTCAGGCTTTCCTCAGTGACTCATACCATCAATCAGAACCAGCGTTTCAACTCTTTGGCGTTCAGGAAAGGTGAAGCTGGTAAGGTGAGCGTCACCGCGCCCGAAAAGCCGGAGATCTGCCCTCCGGGGCATTACATGCTTTTCGCTATCAGCACGGCCGGGGTCCCGTCGATAGCACAGATCATCCAGATCCTTGCAAAAGTGCCGCCGGCACCGGCCAAAGCGGACACCGCACCCAAGGAGACGGTGTCGTATACGTCGCATACCGAGCAAGTAGACGATGCTGTCATGGCCGAGTCGACGGGGACGCGTGTCACGGTGGGCTTAGCCACTCAGTGTATCTACGGGCTGGGGGCGTGCTGGGGTGGGGCGTATCAGGCCCTCACGAGGTTGAACGGGGTTGCGGCGGTCGGGCCGGTAGCGAATGCTGAGGACTCGACAGCCGAAGTGTACCTACGCGATGGTGGCCTGCCTGATCTGGATAACTGGCCTGGGCAATTCACCAGCATAGTGAACGGCAGTTACGATTTCCGCGGCGTCGAGGTGACGATCACCGGCGCCGTCCGGGAACACCACGGAACCCTGCGCCTGACCGGACCCTCCGTTGATCATCCGGTGACGCTAAGGCCACTCGCGCAGGGCACTAAGCTGCAATGGGATCCTGACGCCCACAGGGCCCGGGACGCCACTCTTGATGAATTGGATGCCTACCAGCAGCTGGCGGAACGGTATCGAGACCGCACCGGCGAGGCGGAGCCAATGAGTGTGACCGGGCCTCTGACAAAGACGGACACAGAATGGAATTTATATGTGCGCGTGGCCGGTGGGTAAGCAGGCGAGCCGGGCTGTTGCATCATTGGTGATGGGCCCGCGATCGCTTGAGTTTGCCAAGGAACACGCAGCGGTGGTTCGCTGCACCGTTGATCGCGCATTTATCTATCGGCCGTCACGACCAGGGCTCGACGCGATCGGGAACTCGTGACCCAACGTCAGCTGATCTTCTATTGATGATTCTGTCTTTTGCCGCGACGAACCGGACCCATCTTGGAAGGAGTGTTCCTTCATGTCAGAACCGACTTTGATGAGCCAGCTATTTCTCCCCGACGTTGTTACTAATTTTCGCCGGGGACTCTCGGTCGAGGACGTCGCTAAGGATCTGGGGGTGCTTGGTGACCTTGTTGGTACGTGGATGGGGAGCGGCTTCACCCTGATCTCGCTCCCTGCTTTCGACCCGCGGCCACCGAACGACGGCGCGAGGAAGGACTTTCGGGTGGTGGCTAATGCCACGCGTGAGATTCTGGAAGTCGAGCCAATCGGCGCCTCCTTTCCTAACCGCGGATCTTTCAAAGAAGTGGATTCCCCCTTCGGGCAGCCCGATATCGAGATTTACGGGGTGAGGTATCATCAGCGGGTCACTGATGCGGAAAATAACCAGCCGCTGCACATGGAGTCAGGTTTCTGGCTCAAGGTGCCAAAGACGGACATACCTGACCTTCGCAGGTCCTTGGTTCGCCAGGCGGTGATACCCCACGGTGACTCGCTCCTAGCACTGGGTCCCTCTTCCCTGACTTATAATGGAAAGCCACGCCGCTTAAGACGAGATGGAAGTGAAGGTTACGAGATAGGTTTCGACCCGGTCAGCCCGTTTCCTGTCGAACATGCAACTGGGCGGCCTGATTTCAACGTAGGTTATCTGCATGATTTTGTTCACCCTGATGAGCACAGCTCCCCGCTGGCGCGGTTCTCCGACTTAATCGTAGACGTAGAGGCCCCGCCTGCGCCGGCGCCAAGGGTGCTAAACGCGAACAGGGCCCTCGAGCTAGCAATCAAGGACCAGGATATTGAAAGAACGACGACGCTGAAAGTTTCCGCCAAGAACCCTGATAAGCCTAAGAGAACCGGTGAGCTTGAAAAAAACGGCGAAGCCGGCGAGTCCGGAAAATACGACGACATTCTGTCCGGAAAAAACGACGACATCCTGTCCAGAAGAGAGTATGACGTTTGGTCCGAAAAAAACAAGAAGGATCAAAAGGAGGATCCGCATAAAGACTTCGAGGCGCTTAAACTGTTCGAGAATGTGGCTAAAGGGTGGAAAGAATATGGTAGGATTGCAAATATTCCGTTTCTTGCGGCCAAGAATGCCGACGTGACGGAATTTGAGTCGACCTTCTGGGTTGAGGCAGTTAAGATCAAGGACTCACGCGAGACATTTTTGCAGCTCCAGTACTCGCAGCTGGTTTTTCTGGATTTCCTGGGCGCTGACTGGCCTCACATCTCTGTTGCAACACTGATCAAACAGTAGTGAGCGCCCACCGTGCTCCATCGAAGGACGTCGGGTCGGACCCACTCCCTGCGCCACAGCACTGCAAGCCCGGCGGCGAGATCCGGTGGGCCGTCGGCACGCCCGACGGCCCGCGGTCGCAGTCCTGGAGCCTGTTCGGCAGCACCACCGACGACGACGTCTACCTAGGAGGCCCGCGCTCGCAGACAGGTGCGCCGGCTGTCCGAGCTACGCGGCTGATTCCTCAGTTCCAGCGGTTGGTGAGGCAGTCACGGGGCACCCTATCCGGATTGCTGAAACCGGCGGATTTGGGCTAGCGGGTGCCGGTCTGCCTTACCGGGATTGTCTGCCTCGCCGCAGGTCAGGGGCAGGGCGATCCCATAGTGAGGGGGTGAGGCATGTGTCATGGCGAAGTGCTGGTGCCTCACCGTCTGCCTCACCCCACACGGCCCGTGCGGGGTCGAATTCCCGGAGGGAGCGTATCGAGCGCGGCGGTCCTGTCAACGGTCGCCACGACATGCTACCCCAGGTAGGCGATGGCCTCTGGCCGGGGCAACTCGCGGGAAAAGCGCCGTAGACGGGTGGGGAGGCAGAGCACCGGCAGCGGTCTACCCCCGCTACCGCGCAGGTCACCGCCCATTACCCCGGCGTCTACGGGGTAGAGGCCTCCCTCTACCTGCGGGGCCGGGTAGACCCCACACCCGGCACAACCGCCGACCTTTGCCTGCAAGCAAGTACCACCCTCCCCGCGCGGAGCGAAGCACAATTCCGAGCGCGATGACGGTGCACTGGACCCCGAGCACCGCCGCATGCCACGTCTTGCCAGGTCACATCGTGGTACATGAAAGATGCTTGACCCACCCCAGAACGCCTAACTACGCGGCATTGCATCGCGGAGCGACGCGGCAGCGGCTTGATGCCGGCGAGGTGGCGTAGGACGATCCCCGGGGACCCGTGAGAGGACGGAGCCTTTCCTGCAACTCGCGGCAGCGCGGCCTTCACGTTGTATTCAGCGGTCGCGCGATCGAACGCACGGAGGAAGCTGCCGGCATTTTTGTCAGCGGCGGCGATCCGGTGACATGGACGTTCGCGGTGGACCGTCTCCCCAAGGGCGCTGCTCGGGACGAGCAGGAGGTGGTCAGCGCTCGGTCGGAAGTGACGTGTGAGTTCGTGTTCGTGGTGGGGAGGGCGTACCTGGTTTTCGCCTCCGAACAACCGTCCGATGGCGCTGGCCGAATGGCGACGGGTCTGTGCGATGGCACGAGACGGCTCTCAGAGGTGCCGGCCGACAACATGAAGACCCTTGGCGTGCGACCTCGCGGGGTGGCAGAGCCCATGGCCGAGGCGAACCCGTGGGGGCCATTGTTCGCTGCCGGGCTCGGCGCGGTGATCGTCGGCGGCTTCCTGAGCGTCGTGGCGCTGTGGCGTTGGCGCAATCGGGCATCTTCGTGATTACCCGCGCGGCCTGTGGCTGGCGTCCCACGGCCAAGTGATCGAACCTGTCGGCATGGGATGCGCCTTGAGGCGTCCACCGAGCAGGACTCAGCGGGTGCTTGATCTCAACCGGTCGAAGCAATCTTGGTGTAGATCGACACCGTCGAGGAGGAACACCGGGTGAGCCTCCAGCGCAGGATGTTGACCGAGGCCGACCGGGAGGAGATCTCCCGTGGTATCGCCGAGGGACTAGGGCACGGTGATCGCCACGCTGACGAGGCCGGCGCAACCATGACGCTCTGCAAGTACCGGCAACCTGGTTGACGAGAGCCTCAAACCGCCGCTAACCCCGCTGGCCGGGCATCGGC
>JBOHGH010000172.1:0-8197 GCA_050699975.1 Pseudonocardiaceae bacterium
GTTGAGTAGGCAGATCAGTTGTGCGTTGAATCCGGTCGTGCCGTGCTTGCGGCTCCATAGCTCGTCATGCTCGGCGTATGACCAGCATGGGGTGATGGTGCCGTCCACCAGGCAGACCCTGCCGTTGACCATCTCGATGGCCTCCTGGGCGGTCGGTACGAATTCCTCCAACACTGATTTGATGATGGGCACCAACGTGGTCACGATCCGCGACACCGTAGATTGTGAAGTATCGCGTAGATCGCCCAGGAATTCTTGCGTGCAGTCATGACGGAGATACATGCACGCGATCTCTACCGCTCGATACAGTCCGCACGACTTCGGGCGACCGACCTTTTTGTGCCAGGGTTCGGTCAGTGCTTCAAGAACGCGTCGCACAAGCTCCTGCATCTGGGTCGGTCCCAGGCCTGTAGTACGATGGTATCGCAACGGTCTTTCCTCGATGATATCTAGTCGGGTCTGAAAACCTCTTGATATCATCGGGAGAGACCGTTGCCCTGGCGACACGCCGCACCGTGATCAAGGAGAAATCAGGCTACTTTCGGAGGAGTCCATTCCTTACCTCAGAAGGGTTCTGAATAAGACTCCGGGTGCTGAATGACCTGGACGCCCAGAGCTATAACGCGCTGTTCGGCGAGGCGCTCAACACCCACCGGGCGTCGATCGGCCTGCCACCGGTGGACAACGTCCGCGACCACATCCTCACCGACCAGCCGTGGCTGGCGACGGACCCGACCCTGGCCCCCTGGCAGGAGCCAGCGGACCTCGACGTCGTACAGACCGGCGCGTGGATCCTGCCCGACGAACGCCGGCTCCCGGCCGAGTTGGTGGCGTTCCTGGACGCCGGCACACCACCGGTGTACGTGGGCTTCGGCAGCATGCCCATGCGCGCATCGACGGACCTCGCCCAGGTGACCATCGAGGCGATCCGCGCGCAGGGCCGCCGCGCACTCGTCTCCCACGGCTGGGCCGACCTGGCCCTGATCGACGACCGGGACGACTGCTTCGCCGTCGGCGAGATCAACCAGCAGGCACTGTTCGCCCGGGTCGCCGCCGTCGTGCACCACAGCGGAGCGGGCACCACGACCACGGCCACCCGGGCCGGCGCGCCTCAGGTGGTGGTACCCCAGGTAGTGGACCAGCCATACTGGGCCGGCCGGGTGGCCGACCTGGGCATCGGCACGGCACACAACGGTCCGACCCCGACCACCGAATCCCGGTCAGCCGCGCTCAGCACGACCCTGACCCCCGAAACCCGCACACGAGCGACCGCCATGGCCGGCACGATCCGCACCGACGGGACGACGCTGGTCGCGACGCTGCTGCTCGACACGGTCAACCGAGAAAGACCGCCAGAGTCCGCGTGAACCACCCGGGATCGTCGAGCCAGGGAAAGTGCCGCAATCGGACACGGTCCCTCGTGGTCCGGGCGACCTTGACCAAACGCTGGGCCTCGTCAGGCTCCAACGGCCGCACGAACACCTCGGGCTGGCGTCCCACCTCGACCACTCCAACGGCCAAGCCTGGACCATCACCAGCAGCCCATCCACACGACACGATTACAACGCCAACGTTTCTTGAAACGGCACTAGGGGCGTCGCGCCGAGGCCCCGCTTCTTCGTGTTCTGCGAGGGGGCTTGAGAGGGGGCTTGACAAGAGGTGGACAATAAAAAATCGGCGTGCCGTCCATAACCCAATGGAAAACCCGCCGAATCTAACGTCAGAATAGCCGCTGTGAGGGGCATGTGTCAACTCAGGGGTACGAAGAGGAATTGCGGTCCGAGCGGAGCTACGTGGCCGGGCTCTACACGCGGCTCGACGCCGAGCGCGCGCGTGAGGGGTGAGTACAAGGCGGCGTTGCGGGGAAACGGCGGGACACCCGTGGAACGGGATGTCGAGGTGCGCGCGCTGGCCAACGAGGTGAAGCGGCTGGACGTGGCGGACGACGGGCTGTGTTTCGGCCGTTTGGACACCCTTTCGGGCGACCATTCGTACATCGGCCGGATCGGCCTTTTCGACGACGAGAACGAGTACGAACCGGTGTTGCTCGATTGGCGGGCGCCGGCGTCGCGCGCGTTCTACGTCGCCACCGCCGCGACCCCGGAGAACATGCGTCGGCGCCGCCAGTTCCACACCCGCGGGCGTCAGGTGGTCGATTTCACCGACGAGGTGCTCGGTCGCCCGAGCGGTGGCGAGCGGGGGGACGCGGCGCTGCTCGCGGCGGTCAACGCGCCGCGCGGTGACGGGATGCGCGACATCGTGGCGACGATCCAGGCCGAGCAGGACGAGATCATCCGGCTCGACCACCCGGGGGTGCTGGTGATCGAGGGTGGCCCGGGCACCGGGAAGACCGTGGTGGCGCTGCACCGCGTCGCGTATCTCCTCTACACCCAGCGGGAGCGGATGGAACGTCATGGTGTGCTCGTGGTCGGGCCCAACCCGGCGTTCCTGACCCACATCGGCCGCGTTCTGCCGTCGCTGGGCGAGTCCGCCGTGGTGTTCATGACCACCGGCGACCTCGTGCCCGGTCTGCACGTCACCGCCGAGGACACCCCGGAAGCCGCGCGGCTCAAGGGCTCGCTGAAGGTCCTGGACGTGCTCGCGGCGGCGGTCGCCGATCGGCAGCGGCTGCCGGAGCATCCGCTGCCGATTGAACTGTCAGACGTCACGGTGCGGATCGACGTCGAGACCGCGGAGTGGGCCAGGGAGGAGGCACGCGCGAGCGGGCTGCCGCACAACGAGGCCCGCGCGGTGTTCAGTGAGATCGTCACGTGGGTGCTCACCGAACGGGCGATAGCCCGGATCGGCCGGGGCTGGCTGACCCGGGCGGACCGCGAAGCATGGGAGCAGCTGCGGGCCGACCTGCTGGAGGAGCTCGCGGTCGATGACAAGTTCACCGCCGCGCTCGACGGACTCTGGCCGATACTGACGCCGGAAACACTGTTGGCACCGCTGTACAGGTCCCCCGAACGGCTGCGAGCGGTAGGCGCCGACCAGGCGCTGGTGCGCGCCGAGGGCGACGCCTGGACGGTGTCGAACATGCCGCTGCTCGACGAACTGGTCGAGCTGCTGGGCCACGACAAGGCGGCCGACCAGGCCGCCGAGCGGGAACGGAAGGACGAGGCCGAGTACGCCGCCGGCGTGCTGGACATCCTCATCAGCCGCGAGGACCTGATGGACGACGAGGATCATCTGCTCGCCCAGGACCTGGTCTACGCCGAGGACCTGGCGGATCGCTTCGTCGAGCGCGACACCCGTGAACTCGTCGAACGCGCCGCCGCGGACCGGGACTGGACCTACCGGCACGTCGTGGTCGACGAGGCCCAAGAACTGTCCGAAATGACTGGCGGGTGCTGATGCGGCGCTGCCCGGGCCGATCCTTCACGGTGGTCGGCGATCTCGCCCAACGCCGGTCAGTGGCCGGAGCGACATCGTGGGACACGATGCTGGAGCCGTACGTGCCCGGCCGCTGGGTCTACCGGTCGCTGTCGGTGAACTACCGCACCCCGGCGGAGATCATGACCGTCGCCGCCGCGCTGCTCGCCGAGTTCGCACCCGGGGTCCAGCCACCGGAGTCGGTCCGCGCGTGCGGCATCCAGCCATGGTCCAGGCGGGTCACCGAGAACGAACTGCCCGCTGCCATCGAGGAATTCGTACGGGACGAAGCCGACCGCGAAGGCACCAGCGTCGTGATCGGGCCACCGGGTGCGCCGGGCGCGGTGGTGGCGTCGGAGACGAAGGGCCTGGAGTTCGACGCCGTCCTGGTCGTGGAACCAGAACGGATCCTCGCCGACGGCCCACGCGGCGCGGCCGAGCTCTACGTCGCCCTCACCCGCGCCACCCAACGCCTCGGCGTCCTGCACCAGGGCCCATTGCCGCAGGCCCTGACCGGACTCGCCGAAACCGGGACACCCGCCCAGGCCGGGAATCAACGGTTGGCGTACAGCATTCCGGACACGATGCCGGGGTCGCCGTCGATGGTCGTGGCAGGCCAGGAGGTTCGATCACCAGCACGTCGTCGTCCACGACCTGAGCGTAGGGCCAGCTCGTCCGATCATGTGCCGAGCCTCGCCGCCGCCCAGGCCGCCGACGATATGCGCGTGGTGAACCGCAGCTCGGGCGATCAGGCAAGCCTCTCGAGATCCGGCCCCTTGTAGCCACACGACGTGCCGTGCCGGTCCAGGTTGCGGCGTGTCGGCTTGCTTGGTGCAGTGAAGATGTCGGCCTTGCTCAGCGTCACTCCGGGCGCGCCGAGACCAGTAGCGCGCCTGCCGCGCGATCAGTGCCGTGGGTAGCACATCCTCACCGCCCGGCGTACCGGCCCCCGCAGCATCGGTCCCGTCCGTAGAGGGGAGCCTCTACCCCGGTAGACCCCCGGGGTAATGGGCCCTGACCTGCACCATATCGGGGGTAGACCCCTTGCCGGTGCTCTCCTGCCCACCCCTCTCCGGCGCTCTTAGACAAGCAGAGAAACTCCGTCCAACGATGACGCAGCGACGTCCAGCGTCCAGGCGGATGTGCGCCGCGAGGACCACTGTGACGAGCTGATGGTCACAATGAGTTACAGGGACCCTGGCAGGGAGGCGGACGGGGAGGCAGGGCGTTCTCCCTGTCCGCCTCCCCGCTCTGAGCTGCGCAGATACCGGCCAGGGAGGCAGCCACCTGCTTCCCCGAGGTCCAGAGAATCCCCAGATTTCTGGGGAGACGACATCGGAACGCACCTCCCTCCCTCACTGTGTCGACCGCCCTGCCGATCACGCCGGCTCACCACTCCGTGACGGGCAGCGGCGCGACGCAGCGTTCTGCCGACGTGCCCCAGCACGTGGAAGAAGCAAGTACGCCGTGGAAGCACTCCTGGCATAGATGACGGCCCGGTAGACGCTCATGCTGGAGTACCCCCAGCGGTAGCGGAGACCCGCAGCACGCCACCAGCACACCGCTGGGACGGTCACCCGCCAGCAGATGCACCCGGCCACCAACCAGCACCCACCGCGCCGGAGGGTCGTTCATGAGCTGCACCGGCAGCCCCGTAGCGTCGCGCACAGCCACCCGATCTCCTCGACCGCCGCTTCCCGCTGACGGTGACCCCCCCCGGTCGTTGAGTTCTCGGGCGATCTCACCCGGACTGGCCCCCTCCAGACACCGAGCGTAGACCTCCCGAATAATCACGGCCTCGGCCTCGATGACCGTCACCGCATCCGGAGCGTATCCATACGGGCGTTGCCCCGAGGAATGCGGACGCCCCTCCCGAGCCCGGTCTTC
Source organism: Pseudonocardiaceae bacterium (assembly GCA_050699975.1). Classification (GTDB taxonomy): domain Bacteria; phylum Actinomycetota; class Actinomycetes; order Mycobacteriales; family Pseudonocardiaceae. Next base: position 5,263 of record JBOHGH010000172.1, read on the forward strand.
CAACGCATCCCGCAACCGCCGCGACGTGTCATCCGAGGACCGGCAGGCGTGCGCGACCTCGATCCGCAGAAAAACCGATCATCCGCATCGGACAGATCCCGGCGGTTCGCCTGGCCGTGCAAGGTAATATCATGCTCGTCGGATAACGTGAGGAGTTCCTCTAAATCCCGGGGCTGGCGCATCAACCGATCCGGATGATACACAATCACATGCCCCACCCGACCAGCCCGGATCGTCTCCAGCAACGCATTCCACCCCGGGCGGTTCCGATTCCGCTGCCACGCCGACCGGTTGTTATCCACAAACACCGTTCCTGGGGCAATGACCAATCCCAGCCGCTCGGCCACCTCACGGCACAACCGCTCCTGACGATCCACCCCGGTCTGATCCTCATCCCGGGCCTTGGAGATCCGGCAATAGATCGCCGCCGGTTGCCCCACCCACCCCGAGACCCCACCCTCACCCCGAGTCCTGCCCCGCGTACGACGCTGCGCGCTACCCATGGCCCGTAGTGGATGAACGAGACATGAGCCGGTCGACCGTGATGCCGCGTTCGGCCAGCAACTCCGCAACGTCTCGGTAGGACAGGCCACACCGCAGGTACCACCGGACCGCCACCAGGATCACCTCCGGCGGAAACCGGAACCCTGCAAAACCGGACCTGGGTGGTGGCACCTGGACCTGACGACGGCGCATCGGCCTACCCTGCCCGAGCCCGTCATCGATCAACGCAACAGACCCATCCAGACCATCAGCAGCCAGGGCAGCGTTCCGTTCCGCGAACCTCAACGCCACCCGACAACAACTCGTGCTTCTGGCCCCAGCGCTGATCGTGTCCTGAACCTGGGCCCGAACCCGAAGACAGCTGACAGTGAACGCGGAGAATCATGAATGCTGGTCGAGTGCCCCTGTTCTGCGACACCGCCCTGGCCGAGCGTATCGAGCGGGTCGAGGCGCAGCTCGTCGCCAAGGGCAGCGAGGCCGCGCACCATCGCGCGGTGGAGGGCGCGGGCTTCGTGATCCCCGTTGCCGGCGGCGTGGCGAGCTTCGCCGAAGAAGGCTCGCCACTGAACAAGGTCGCGGGGCTTGGCTTCGGCGGCGTGCCGACCGCAGCCGCGCTCGAGGAGATCGAACGGGCCTTCACCGCTCGCGGCGCACCCGTGCAGGTCGAGCTCGCCCATCTGGCCGACCCCGCGATCGGCGCCCTGCTGAGCGACCGGGGCTATCGGCTGACCTCGTTTGAGAACGTGCTCGGCCTGGCCCTCACGGGCGAGCCCGAGCGAGTCACGCCACCCGGGGTCGAGGTCCGGCCCAGCGGCGAGGACGAGTTCGAGCCTTGGCTGGACGTCGTGGCGGAGGGCTTCGCCAACCCTGACACCCAAGGGGTGCCCTCCCACGAGGAGTTTCCGCGCGAGGTCATCGCGAGGGCCATCCGCGATCTCACGGCGGCGGCCGGCGTCATGCGCTACGTCGCGCTGCGCGAGGGGGTCCTCGCCGGCGCCGCCAGTTTCCGGATGGCCGAGGGCGTCGCGCAACTCACCGGCGCGGCGACCGCGCCCGCGCACCGCCGCCGGGGTGTGCAGACCGCGCTGCTCTCGGCCCGGCTCGCCGATGCCGCCGCTGCCGGCTGCGACATCGCCGTGATCACCACCCAGCCAGGCTCCAAGTCCCAGCAGAACGCGCAGCGTCGGGGCTTCGATCTGCTCTATACCCGCACCATCCTGGTCAAACTCCCCACCCAGCGGAACGCGGGACAGCGTGGCGCGCGCGGTGCGCCGTAGGAGGATCCCGTTACGGGGCGATCCGCAAGGTATGGCCACTGGTGGATGCTGGCTTCATGGCTGAGCGTTACCCAGCGGTGGAGCCCTATGAGTCCGGTCTGTTGGAGGTTGGCGACGGTCACACCTCGGTCGCGCCCTCGGCGTTCGCCAGGTTTCGGTTCCCGCCGGAGGTGATCACCTTGGCAGCGCGCTGGTATCTGCGTTTCGGGCTCTCCTACCGTGACGTGGAAGAGCTCCTGGCCGAGCGGGGTGTCGATGTCGACCATGTGACCGTGTTCCGGTGGTACAGCGGTTCACGCCACTGCTCATCGACGCGGCCGGCCCTGCCGGCACGCCCCGGAGATCGATGGTTCCCGACGCCGACGAACGCGGAAGTCAGACGCGACTGACCAGCGCCGAGAAAGAAGAACTCGCGCAACTGCGGAGGGATAAGCGCCGATTAGAGCTTGAGGTGGAGATTCTCAAACGGGCCGCTGCCTATTTCGCCCGGGAAAATATTCTCCCAAACTGATCTACCCGCTGGTCCATGAACTCGCCGCCGACGACATCGATGTCGCGGTGGCCTGCCGGGTACTGGCGGTGTCACGATCAGGCTATTCCGACTGGCTCGGCCGGCCGGCCTCGCCCCGCGAACAGGAGGATGAGTATCTGCTGAAACTGATTGAGCAGATTCACGCCGACTCCCGCCACACGTATGGTTCACCGCGGGTCCACGCCGAACTGACGCTCGGGCTGGGACTGCCGGTGAACCTCAAGCGGGTCGCCCGACCGATGCGCCAGGCCGGCGTCCAGGGCCTCTACCGGCGCCGACGCCACGGCTGCACGGTCCGTGACCCGGACGCGGCACCCAGCTCGGATCTGGTCAACCGGAACTTCACCGCCACCGAGCCGAACCGGCTATGGGTTACCGATATCACCGAACACCCGACCGCGGAAGGCACCCTGTACTGCGCAGCGGTCATGGACGCCTATTCCCGGCTCATCGTCGGCTGGTCGATTGCCGAGCACATGCGCACCGAACTGGTCACCGGGTAGCTGTTCAGCTGGGTTTGAGGGCTGGCGGTAGCCATGCGCCGGTGGTGAAGAGTTGGCGGAGGGCGTCGAGTTTGTCGATGCCCCATTTGGTCGCGGTGTCGAGGTAGGAGTGCACGATC
>JBOHGH010000173.1:0-8171 GCA_050699975.1 Pseudonocardiaceae bacterium
GCTGCACGCTGCGCCAGCAGTGCCACGTGCTGCCCGCCGCGGCGAGCCGCGGCGGACCGGCGGGACGGCACGGGCACCAGGTAGAGCCCGTCGGGTCCGGGCCCGGGCTGCAGCTGCAACAGCGCGGCCGCGAGTGCCCCACCCAGCGGTCCCCCGAGGTCTCGGCGGCCCCGCTCCTTGTAAGCCAGCAGTGCCGTACGCAGCCGGCCGCGGTAGGCCCCCAGGGCATATACCGGCGGGGCATACATCGGTGGGCCAGCCGAGCAGCACGGCGGACGTACCCGCACCGGAGACCCCAGCAACGCCGCACAGTCGGGGCACCAGGACGGACCCGGCGCCCCGCAGCCGGCACATTCGGTGGGCAGCAGGAGGTCCAGCAGCGCGCGCACCCAGCCAGTGTGAACCCGCTATCCGCCGCAACGGCCTTGCCGACCGCGCCGGCGGCCTGGCTGTCCACCACGGTCCGGCCATCCCCACTCCCAGCAGCCGGGCTTGCGTCAGGGGAGTCAGCCGGGGTAAAGCGGTACCGCGCCGGGCCCGATCCCGCTGAGCAGCGGTTCCCACACCTCCTCGGTGTCCGAATAGGCCCACAGCCCGGTGGCATCTGCCACCACGATCTCACGGCCGGGTGCTGCGGCAATGCTGGTCACCGGGCCGGTCAGGTTGGTGCTGGAAAGCTGCCGGCGGGTCAGACCGTCCACCGACACCGAAGCCACCTGGGGAGCCAACCCGGTAGACGCCACCACCAGCAGCTCAGGGCGCGCCCAGTCCACCCCCGCGGTGGGCAGCAGGTTGCCCTCACGCAGCACCTGCGGGTGACGCAGGCTCACCACGCCGGACTCGGTCACCACGGCAGCCACCACGAGCCGCCCGCCGACTACCGCGGCCACCCGCACCCCGTCCTGAGACAGCCGCAGTTCGGTGATGGGACCGAGCCGGGCTACTTCAGTGGCATCGACTTGGTAAGTCGACGAGGGACCGGTGTCCAAGACCACCACCCCCGCCACCGTGCGGCCGTTGATCACGGTCCACACCTCGGCACCCGACGGCCGCCAGGTGGGCCGGGTCATCGACACCGCGTCCAGCGCCGCCACACCCAGATCCCCCCCGGCGCGGCCCACCCGCAACTGCGGGCGCCCGGCCGGGCCGGCGACAACCGCCGCCAGCTGCTCCCCATCGGGACTCGAGGGGGCCGCGCTGAGCACGGTGAGCGCGCCGGCTCCAGCGGGCCCCGGCGCCGGGGCTCCATCCATTCCGAGCAGCCGGCCACCGATGGCCACCTGCCCCGGCACGCCGGGCCGCGGCCCCACCGCCGAGGTGTAGGAGACGATATCGGCGGTACGCCACTCGACCTGCCCGGGCACCAGCGGTTGGCCGTCGGCGAGCAACTGCAGCGGAACGGGTAGCAGGCCGTCCATCGTGGCGACGATCTGCGCCGCGACCAGCCGCCGATCCGGCTCCGCCAGCGCGACGAGACCGGTCAGGTTGATCACGGCCCGCCCGGATCTGCTGATCAGCACGTTGGATCTGGGCCGGGTCCCTTCCGGCAACGCCGACCGGACAGCTCCGGCCAGCCGCTGCGACGGCCCGGCCAGCAGCAGGTCCAACACCCGCCCGGGCAGCGTGGACGCCGGTTGCGCGGGTACCCAGCGCAGGTCGGGCACCAGGGTGCCGCGGTTCGGGTCGACGAAGTAGACCCGAACCTGACGATAGTTGCGCTGGAAGGCGGTGGCCTCCACCACCACCCCCGATGGCGGGTTAGTGATCCGCCACTCGCCTTGCTCCTTGAGCACGTCGAGTGGAAGGGCGACCATCCCCGCCTCCGGCACGAAGCTGCCGTCCGCGGTGAGCACGCCCAGCCGCGGCCCCGCCACCCGGATCCGGCGGACATCGTCAGCAGGGCCTGCCTGCGGGGTGGCGCCGGGGGCGTCTTCGATCACGGTGAGGCCGGCGCGGTCGTCCCAGCTCGTCGCCGCCTCCCGGGTGAGGAAGGAACGAGCGACGGCATGGCCGTTGGCCGGGCTACCGGTGGCCTCGATGAACTCGCGCACCAGCCGGAAGGGGTCTACGCCCAGCTCCGGACCGTCTGGTGAGGACAGTCCCGAGCCCACCGGAATCGAGCGCACCACTTGCATGTCGGAGCTGCTCGGGACAGCGGCGCATCCGGCTACCAGAGCCAGTAGCGCTGCCATCACGGCAGGCAGCGGTGCGGTACGCCGGCGCCTCACGAGCATCACTGGCCCCCGGGGCGGGCCGGCACTGGTTCATCCGGCACTGGTTCATCCGGCACTGGTCGATCCTGAACTGGGGGGCCCTCGGGGCCTAGCGGCAGCGGGCTGCTGGTTAGCTCGATGCCCCGGCTGCGGGGCAGGGTGAGCCGAAAGGTGCTGCCCTTCCCCGGTTCGCCCCAGGCCTGCAACCAGCCTCCGTGCAGCCGAGCGTCCTCCAGGCTGATCGACAGCCCCAGCCCGGTGCCCCCGGTGCGCCGGTCCCGCGAGGGGTCGCCGCGCCAGAACCGGGTGAAGACCCGGTCGTGCTGGTCTGGGTGCAGGCCGACGCCGTGGTCGCGCACCCGCACCGCGACCGCGTCGGGGTCCGCGGCGACCGCCACCTCGACCGGGCGTCCTTCCGCGTGATCCAGCGCGTTGGTGAGCAGATTGCGCACGATCCGCTCCACCCGGCGCGGGTCGATCTCGGCGAGCACCTCCACAGCCGGCAGGTCCAACTCCAGCGGAGTGCCGGCCTGGTCGGCGACCGCGCGCACTGCGGCCACCGCATGCTCCACGGTGTCGCGCACGTCGACCGTCTCGCTGGACAGCTCGGCGACCCCGGCGTCCAGCCGGGAAATCTCCAGCAGGTCGGCGAGCAACGCCTCGAATCGGTCCAGCTCGTGTACCAGCAGCTCCGCCGACCGATGCAGCACCGGGTGCAGCATGTCACGCGAGTCGTAGAGCACATCGGCAGCCATCCGCACGGTGGTCAGCGGGGTCCGCAACTCGTGGGACACGTCGGAGGTGAAACCACGCTGCAGCTCACCGAACTCCTCGAGCTGGCGGATCTGGCGCTGGATGCTCGCGGCCATCTCGTTGAACGAGGTGCCCAGCCGGGCCATGTCGTCGCACCCGACGACATGGATGCGCTGCTCGAGGTGACCATCGGCGAAGCGTTCGGCCACTTCAGCAGCCTGCCGGACCGGGATCACCACCTGGTGGGTTACCAAGCTGGCGATGCCCGCAATGAGCACGAGCAGCACCAAGCCTCCGACCACCAGGGTGGACTGCACCAGGTGCAGCGTGCGCTGCTCCGCGGTGAGCGGAAACAGCAGGTAGAGCTGCATGGTGCGACCCGCACTGGCGACCGGCATGCCGACGGCCAGCATGGTGACCGCGGTCGATCCCCGCTGCACCGTGGTGATCTTGTGGGCGAGCACACCCCGCTCCACGCCAGAACGTAGGACGGCTGGAACATCTTCCAGAGGGCCGATCTTCTGCTCGGTAGCAGCCACGCCGGCTGGGCCACCGCCGTCCACCAGCACCGGCTCGTACGCTCCGGCGCTGGCCGCCGCGGAGCGTTCACCAGTGGGGTCGGGGTTGGTCAGCCGATCGACGGCGGTGGTGAGCCGGCTTGCCAATGACGCCGAGGTGGGATCGACCGCGCCGAGCTCGGACTCCACCACGAGCCTGCTGTTCTCGGCTTGCAGCAGCGCGGCCTGCGTCTTGTTCTCGATCAGCCGCTGGGCGATCTGGGCCTGCAGCACCATGCCCAGCACCAGCACCACCGTGGAAGACAGCGCCACGGTGCTTACCACCACCCGGATCTGCAGGGAGCGACGCCAGATCGCGCCTGCCACCACGGCCAGCTCACGGGCCCGGGCGGTGGCCCGGCGCAGGGGATCGGTCACCCGGCCCGCGAGCGACATCAGCGCGCAGCGATGCCGGGCGCGGGCGGCCTCATGGCGTACCCGCCTTGTAGCCGACGCCGCGCACGGTGAGCACCACTTCGGGATGCTCAGGGTCCCGCTCGATCTTGGATCGAAGTCGCTGGACGTGCACGTTGACCAGTCGGGTGTCCGCCGCGTGCCGGTAGCCCCAGACCTGCTCGAGCAACACCTCGCGGGTAAACACCTGACGCGGCTTGCGGGCCAAGGCCGCCAGCAGGTCGAACTCCAGCGGAGTCAGCGAGATCAGCGTCCCGTTTCGGCTGACCTGGTGACCGGGCACGTCGATGGTCAGGTCGCCGATGGTGAGCTGCTCGGTGGGATCGGCCTCGGTGCGGCGCAGCCGGGTCCGTAGCCTGGCCACCAGTTCCTTGGGCTTGAACGGCTTGACGACGTAGTCGTCCGCGCCCGACTCCAGACCCAGCACCACGTCGACGGTGTCGGTCTTGGCGGTGAGCATCACGATCGGGACCCCGGACTCGGCGCGGATCGCCTTACACACATCGATGCCGTTCATGCCCGGCAACATGAGGTCCAGCAGCACCAGGTCCGGCTTCAGAGCGCGCAACGCAGGCAAGGCCTTGGTGCCCTCGGAGACTACTGCGGGATCAAAACCCTCCCCGCGCAGCACGATGGTCAGCATCTCCGCTAACGCGGGGTCATCGTCAACCACGAGCACACGAGCCCTCATGGACACCATGGTGGCACTTCGCCGGACGCTCCGGGCGGTCGGGCGCCGATCCCGGGTTCATCCCCCGAGCAGCTGCAGTGCCACGTCGCTGGGGGTAGGCCCGGTGCCACCGGTGCCGACTGCGCCGTCTACCACCAACCACGGGGCCAGCCAGCCGTCGGCGGCGAGCCCGTCATAAACGGCGGCGCACCGGGCTTGGAGGCCGGCGTCGATCTCGTAGAGATCCTTCGACCGCGTGCCGTCGGCCTCGGCCCGGCTGCCCGCTCGGGACTCGGCCACCGTGACCGGCACCCGCAGCAGGAGCTGGGAATCGGGCACCGGGACGCCGAAACGGTCCACCTCCAGCGCGCGGATCCACTCGACGAACCGACCATCGGCATCCTCATGCAACCGCGCCGCGCCATAGGCGGCATTGGATGCGACGTAGCGATCCAACAGCACCACGTCGTTTTCGCGCTGCAGCTCGCGCAGCCTGTCGGAGGCGCCGCGCCGGTCCAGCGCGAACAGCACCGCCATCCCGTACACCGACCCGGCCAGGTCGCCCAACCGCCCGTACAGCGCGTCACGCACCAGATCGGCGTGCACATCCGTGCCGTAGCGCGGGAACGCCATCCGGCCGACCGATGCCCCACGCCCGGTCAGCGCCGAGGCCAATGCATCGGCGAGGGTGCGCTTGCCGGCCCCGTCCAGCCCCTCAATAACAACCAGCCGCCCCACGGTCGCCCACCCTATCCCCGGCGTGTCCGGTTCTCCTGCCCGGCATGTCCGGCTCTCCTGCCCGTTATGTCCGGCTGCGGTGCACACCCTGGCCGCCGGTGATGCACACCATGCCTGCCTGCAGTCGATGCGCAGCCGCGAGCCGAATCAAGCACGCACCAATGCACCCTCCGTCCCGGTACGCTTGCAGCGCTCATTCCGCGCGCAGCCTCGGGACGGACGTGGCCTCGTGAGCGGCTCTCAGGTTGGCGAAGCCCTGGCCAGGTCCCTCTGCGGCGCCATCCGATGAGCCTGCTCGGTGATGACAGGAGACTGCTCGACGTCCTCGCTCCGCGAGATCGTCAGGCGCTGCTGGCCCTGGGCACTGCTCGCCAGGTGCGCCGGGGGATCTCAATCCTGCGCCAGGGCGAGCAGTCCCGCTTCGTTGCTCTGATCACAGCCGGCTGGGTTACGGTGTCGACGCTAACGTCCCGCGGCGACTCCCTGATTCTCGCGATACGTGGCGCCGGGGACGTGATCGGAGACCTTGCTGCTCTTGATGGGCGCCCGCGCAGCGCCACCGTAACCGCACTGGACGACATCAGCTTCGTTGTTGTCACCGGTGAGCGCTTCCAGAGCTACCTCACAACACACCCGGCCGGGGCGTCTGCCTACATGCGCAACCTGGGGGCCCGGCTACGGGATGCCGACGTCGAGCGCAGGGCGCTGGTTTCGGCGACCGTCCTGCAGCGCCTCGCCCGTCTCCTTGTCGAGTTGGCCGGGCAGCAGGGGGTCAACGCCGCCGGAAGTATCATGATCAGCCCGACCTTGCCGCAGCGCGATCTAGCGGCGTCGATCGGCGCCACTCGCGAAGCAGTGGCGAAGGCGCTTCGCGTGCTCCGAGAACGGGACATTGTTCGGACCGGCACACGGCAGCTGGTCGTCATCCATCCGGAACTCCTCGACCTGCTGGCCGAGCCATAGACGGACCGCCGGGTTTGTGTGAATTTGGCTACACCACGCACCCTGGCCGCGTGTCATCCTCATCTCAGCCCCAAGCGAGAAGAGATGGTCATGTTGACCGACGCGCTCCACCACCTCATCATCAATCTCGACGTCCAGGACTCCGGCCAGCGGACCAATCCCGGCCAGTTGACCCTGCGGGATGTTGTTCACGATGTTGTCCGGTCGGCGTTCACCGCCACCGGAATCGATCTGCGTCAGCCTCCTGAGGACAGAGGGGACGGCGTCCTCCTCGTGCTGCCCGCTGCCGTTCCCAAGCAACAGATGGTGGGTCGCTGGGTCGAGGAGCTATACCAGACCCTGCGGGGGCGGAACTCGCAGCTGAGAGAACCGGTCCGGGTCAGGGTCGGTATCCACGCTGGGGAGGTGCACCAGGACGACTACGGCTTCGCGGGTACTGACGTCAACATCGCGTGTCGATTGGGGAGCTGCGAGCCAGCCAAAGGGACATTGCGCGCAGCGCCAGCCGCCACTGCGGTGGTGGCGGTCTCGGACGTGATCTACCAGTCTGTCGTTCGGCACGGCGGGCCGTTCATCGACCCGGATAGCTACCGTCAGCACGCATTGCACACGACCGAGCTCGACGGACCCGTCTGGCTGCACCTGCCCGGCTATTCGGTCCCCCCGCACCCGAAAAGCGCACCGGAAAGCGTGTCCACCCCTTCGGTGGCGGCGGAAACCAGTCACAGAGGTATTGGCTCGGTGCGGATAAAGGGCGACGGTGTGGTCGTGGACCGCAGCTCAATCGGTGACATCATGATCGGCAGCACGAACCGCGACAGGCGACGCCATGAGCGGTGACGCGGACGTTGCCCAGGCCGCCGACGGCGCCGAACCCCCAGCGAAGGAGGGTGATCAGAAGGGGCCAGCGGCTGGTTCAGAAGCGCCCGACGGCCAGGAGAAGCCGCCAGACCCGTTCGACTCCGTGATGCAAAGCCCGTACGGTGGTGACGCGCGAGCCGCCGGGGACGCCTACCGGCGGGGCCGACAGAACTTTCGGGTCAAGGGTCCGGGAGCAGTAGTCACCGACAGCCGGATCGACAATGTCGTAGTCGGCAATGTCACCTACTTGTTCGCTCCCAGACCGGTGCGGCTCACTTCCGGCCCGGTCCGCACCGAGGATCTGGAACGAATCCGGGCAAGGTACGTCCCGGTGACCGAATACGACACCGCACTCGATCTGTTGCAGGATCGGCACTTGATCCTACTTCGCGGTTCCGGCGGGACTGGGCGAACCACCACTACTCTGCACCTGCTCGACGCGGTCACCGGTGGCCAGATATCGCGGCTGGACCCCGAGGTTGAGGTCCACTCGCTGCGTGCGGACGATCTAAAGGACGGCTGCGGCTACCTGGTTGAGCTCCCGACGTCGAGGGCTGCTGCGCTGACCCTAATGCATCTGGACCGACTCAGCGCTCTGCTTGAGGAGAAGTCCTGCTGGTGCGTACTCATCGTTGGACGCGACTTCTCACCCATAGCGTCTATTAGCGGTTACGTCGCAGACTGCGGCCGACTCGACATCGATAAAGTATTCAATCAGTATCTGAACCGGGAGACGAGGACGGCCGATACCGGCATCAGGGAGGAGCTGCTAGCACTGGCAGCCGCACCGACGGTACGTGATGCGCTGGGGCCGGCGCCGAGCCCCGCAGAGGTAGTTGACCTGGTCCATCACCTCGTTGTGTCTAGCCAGCAGAGGGTTCCTCGCTGTATCAAGTGGGTTTGGTGATCAAGTTCGTGTGGAATCGTGTGGACCCGGCGTGGCGGGTTGACGAGGGGGTGATGGTTTCGTTGGCTGCGTGACTGTCCGTGATGGTCGCGTAG
>JBOHGH010000174.1:0-8080 GCA_050699975.1 Pseudonocardiaceae bacterium
GCGCCGCACCGGCGGTCATCGCCACCAGCCGGACACCATAAGCCAGCAACTCCGCGGAGATCGCGTCGAAGCCATCGCTGCCACCTGTCGTGAAGCCAGCGGAGCACACCGCGATGTCGGCGAGTGACGCCAGCTCGGCGTACACCGGCTTGGCACTGCCGCAGTCCAGCACCACCGGCACCCCGGTGGTCCGGGCGGCCCGCGCGGCCGCCACAGCCAGATCGGCATGGTGCCCGTCGATCAGCACCACCTCCGCGTCCCTGGCCAAGGCAAGCAGCTCGGCGGGCACCGCGCCGATCATGTCTTCGGCGTTGCGGGACACCACCGACCGGTCTCCAGTCCCCTCGAGCACGGTGATGGCCGAGACGCTGAGGTCGGCACCGGCTACCCAGGCGTCCACGATCTGCACCCCGGCGCGGTCCAGTTCCCCCGCCGCGAGCCGGCCGACCGGGCCGGGGCCCAGCGCGGAGACCAGCACGCTGCGCCCGCCCAGCGCGCCGAACGCCACCGCAGCAACTGCGGCCGGTCCCCCAGCGGCCAGGTCGCTGCGCTGGGCGACGACCTTCTCGTCGACACCGGGCCGCCGCGCCACCCGCTGGACCAGGTCCAGGGTGGCGAGGCCGACGAACAGCCCACGGGTGAGCACACACCAGGAAACCGCATTCAGCGGGGCTGAGCGGGGTTATTCGGTGTCCAGTTATCCCGCACAGCCCGCTGAATGCGGATTCCGACGGGCGGTGGGCGGGCGGGTAACGTCGTTGGGGTGCGATTTCTTGATGGTTGTGTGCCCGGTTATGAGCTTACGTATGACGATGTCTTTCTGATGCCGTCGCGCTCGGACGTGACGTCCCGATTCGACGCGGACCTGTCCACCGTGGACGGGTCGGGCACCACGATCCCGCTTGTGGTGGCCAACATGACTGCGGTAGCAGGACGCCGGATGGCCGAGACGGTGGCCCGTCGTGGCGGGCTGGTGGTACTGCCCCAAGACGTCGACCCGGCGGCGGTAGCCGAGACGGTGACGTGGGTGAAGTCGCGGCACCTGGTGCTGGACACAGCGCTCACACTGAGCCCGCAGGACGCCGTCGCCGACGCGGCCAATCTGCTACCGAAGCGGGCGCACCGCGCCGTGGTGGTGATCGATGGCGCGAACCGCCCGGTGGGACTCGTCACCGAGGCCGAGCTCACCGGAGTGGACCGCTTCGCCCGGCTGGCCGCCGTGGCGCAAACCGACCTGATGGTGGTGTCCGTCGACACCGAACCGCGCAAGATCTTCGAGCAGCTGCATCACCGCCGCCAGGAGCTGGCGCTCGCCGTGGACGCCGACGGGGTGCTGGTCGGGGTGCTCACCGCCACTGGAGCGTTGCGAGCCGAGCTGTACTCCCCTGCTCTGGACGCCGACGGCCGGCTGCGGGTGGCCGCGGCGCTCGGGGTGACCGGCGACGTCAGCGCCAAGACCGAGGCGCTGCTCGCGGCGGGGGTCGACGTGCTGGTCGTCGACACCGCACACGGTCACCAGGGCAGGGTGCTCGACGCTCTGCGCGCGGTCCGGTCATGCGGCCCGGGCGTGCCGGTGGTGGCCGGGAATGTGGTCTCTGCGCAGGGCACCTGCGACTTGCTCGAGGCCGGCGCTGACATCGTCAAGGTCGGGCTGGGGCCGGGCGCCATGTGCACCACCCGGATGCTCACCGGGGTCGGCAGGCCGCAATTCTCCGCAGTGGCCGAATGCGCGGCCGCGGCTCGCGGTGCTGGCGGCCACGTCTGGGCCGACGGCGGGGTGCGGCACCCGCGAGACGTCGCGCTGGCGCTGGCTGCGGGAGCGGCGAACGTGATGATCGGCTCGTGGTTCGCGGGCACCTACGAGTCGCCGGGCGGCCTGCAGCGCGACGAGACCGGCCGTCCCTATAAGGAGTCGTACGGGATGGCCTCCAAGCGTGCCGTTGCCGCCCGCACCACCCACGACGACACCTTCGACCAGGCCCGCAAGGCGCTGTTCGAGGAGGGCATCTCGACCGCCCGGATGTACCTCGACCCGAGCCGGCCCGGAGTGGAGGACCTCATCGACCACATCTGCGCCGGGGTGCGCAGCGCCTGCACGTACGTTGGCGCCCGGACGCTGCCGGAGCTATCCGAGCGGGCGATGATCGGCGTGCAGTCCGCGGCCGGGTTCGCGGAGGGCCGCCCACTGCCGGCCGGCTGGTGACTCCGTACCCCGACCTAGAACACTCGCCCCTGGCGGAGCAGTTCCTGCAGGGCAGCAGCCGCCGGATCGCAGGCGGTGGTCTCCCCCAGCGGATGCGACACCGCGCCGGGCAGCACCGGTTGCAGGCCATCGGCCCGGTAGCAACTCACCCGCCGCCACCCGCCGTCGGGTTCCGGCACGACGAGGGCGGCCGCCGGATGAAGCCGCTCCGCACCAAGCCGCACCGACCAGCGCTGCGCCAACAGCCGGGACAGCGCCACCGCTCCCCGCTCCCCCGGCTCGCGCGGACCACCGGGCAGGCACAGTCCGGACTTGCTGGGCAGCAGGGTCAGGTTGGAATCACTGACCCGCAACCAGGCGACCTCGTCGCGCAACTCGCCTCCCCCGTTGGGACGCCACGCGGCGAGCCGGTCCAGCAGCGCGGCAGGATCACCCGCCCGGATCAGCGGTGCGACCGGTAGGCCGGCGCGGTCCAGCGCGTCGAGCTGTTCGGCCAGCGGGTCGAGCAACCCGGTCGGGTCGAGCACACCACACGGTTTGTCGCTGAGCCCCAGGGCCTGCTCGCTGAGCAGGGCAAGCAGGTCAGCGAGCACGTCGATCCCGCCAGGCAGTACCACGAGCGCGTCTGACAGCAGCCGGACTGCCTCCAGTCTTGCGCCCGGCCCTTCCACTGCCCGCCGATCAGCGGCACTGGTGCCCGGCTCAGCCCCCCGCGGCAGCACCTCCACCACGTCCACCTCGGGCCCGAGGGTGTCGAATACGACCGGCCCGGGTATCCCCAGCACCATGCCCCAGCGGCGCCCTGCCAGCTCGGTTCCCAGCCGCTGGAGGGCACCGTCGGCCGGCGCGCCAGCGGAGAGTCCAGGTCCACCCAGGATTCCGATCCGCACGAGGCATACGTTAGTCCGAATGGAGTTCCCCTGGCTGCTGCTCGCCTCGACAGTCCACTGGGCGCCCGTAGAATCGAGCGGAACCCATGCCCGCGAGGAGTGACGAACTCGGTGCCATCCGCATCGACCCCTGGTTGTAGTACCGGGCCGGGCGCTGCGCCCGGCTCCCCCGATCTGCCGCCTTGCAGGACGGCATGAATGGACATCCTGCTCAGCATTCTGGGTCTGCTTTTAGTGGTCGCGCTGACCGCAGGAACCTTCGTCTGCGTCGCCGGCGAGTTCGCCCTCACCGCGCTGGAGCGCAGCACCGTCGACGCGAACGTACGGCAGGTCGGAGACCGCCGGGCACAGCAGGTCAAGCATGCGCACAGCACGCTGTCGTTCCAGCTGTCCGGGGCGCAGGTCGGTATCACGATCACCACCTTGCTCACCGGGTACGTGGCCGAGCCGGTCATCGCCGATCTGATCCAGCCCTGGCTCGAGGGGGTCCGAGTGCCCCCGGGTGTGGCGGACGGGGTGTCGCTGGGGATTGCGTTGACGATGGCCACCGGGCTGTCGATGGTGTTCGGCGAGCTCGTACCCAAGAACTTGGCCATCGCCCGGCCGTTACCCACCGCACGTCGGGTCGCCGGCCTGCTCAACGCCTTCTCCACCGCGTTCCGCTGGCTGATCTCGGGGTTGAACGGGGCAGCGAACTGGATCCTGCGCCGGATCGGCATCGAACCGGCCGAAGAGCTGCGGTCCGCGCGCTCCCCACAGGAACTCGGCTCCCTGGTCCGCAGCAGCGCCCAGCAGGGCACCCTCGACCAGGGAACCGCAACCCTGCTGGATCGCTCGCTGCGGTTCGGCGAGCGCACCGCAGAGGAGTTGATGACCCCCCGGGTGCGGGTGGAGGCACTCCGGGCGGACGCGACCGTCCTGGATCTGGTGGACGCCGCGCGGCGGACCGGATTCTCCCGTTTCCCGGTCTACGGCAGCGACCTTGACGACGTGCCTGGCGTAGTGCACGTCAAGCAGGCGTTTGCGGTGCCGGCCGACCAGCGCGCCATGACCCTGGCCGGTGACCTGGCTCGCCCGGTCCTTACCGTACCGAGCTCACTGGATGGCGATGCGCTGCTCGACCGGCTGCGCGGCCAGGGCCTGCAGCTCGCGATCGTGGTCGACGAGTACGGCGGCACCGCGGGCATTGTCACCCTCGAGGACCTGGTGGAGGAGATCGTCGGCGACGTCCGCGACGAGCACGACCGGCAGGAGGTCTCCCAGATCCAGCCGCTGGGCGAGCAACGCTGGATCATCTCCGGGTTGCTGCGGGCCGACGAACTGGCCGATGCCGTCGGATTCGTGATGCCCGAGGGCGACCACGAGACGGTGGCCGGGCTCGTTCTGGAGCGGCTGGGTCGCATACCCGACGTCGGCGACGAGATCGAGTTCGACGGCTGGCTGCTGACCGTGACACGGATGGACCGTCGCCGCATCGCGGATCTCCGGCTCACCCAGACCTCACAACCAGAGCAGGTGACCCAGTGAGTACCGCCGCCCTGCTCGGCGCAATGTTGCTGCTGGTCGCTAACGCCTTCTTTGTCGGCGCCGAATTCGCCCTGATCAGTGCACGGCGAGACCGGCTGGAGTCGATGGCCGAGCGCGGGGTCCACCGGGCTCGCACCGTGATCCGGGCCGGGGAGAACCTGTCGCTGATGCTGGCCGCGGCGCAGCTCGGGATCACCTTCAGTTCGCTGGGGCTGGGCGCGCTCGGCGAGCCCGTCGTCGCCGGTCGGTTGGAGTGGCTGGCCGGCCCGCTCGGGATACCTGATGCGGTGCTGCACACCGTGTCCTTCGTCGTCGCGCTGGGTATCGTCACGGTGGCACACATCCTGCTCGGCGAGATGGTGCCCAAGAACATCGCTATCGCCGGACCGGAGCGCACCGCGCTGTGGATGGTGCCACCGTTGGTCGCCTGGATGCGTCTGATGCGCCCGGTGATCGCGGTGCTGAACTGGATCGCCAACCACGTGCTGCGCGCCTTCGGCGTGCAGCCTCGCGACGAGCTCGAGAATGCCTACAGCCACGATGAGCTGGCCAACTTGATTGCCGACTCCAGCCGCGAGGGGCTGCTGGACAGCCAAGAGCAGCGCAGGCTGACCCAGACGTTGTCCACCAGGGAGCGCACCGTCGCCGACGTGCTGGTCCCGATCTCCGGGCTGACCACGGTTCCCGCCGAACCCACCCTGGGCGATATCGAGCGTGCCGTGGCGCAGACCGGATTTTCCCGGTTCCCGTTGCGTTCCGACGAGCAGATGGTGGGCTACCTGCACGTCAAAGACGTGCTGGAGCTGTTTGGCGGTGCCCCGGACACGCCGGTGCCGCCGAGCAGTGTGTACCCGCTCCCCGAGGTGCAGTCCACGGCCAAGCTCGATGAGGCACTGGCGCTGCTGCGCCGCTCAAGCAGCCACCTCGCTCGCGTGGTGCGGCCCGACGGTGCCACCGTGGGGGTCGTCGCGTTGGAGGATCTGGTCGAGGAGTACGTCGGCACGGTCCGCGACGCCACCCACGTCCCGCGCTGACGCCGACAGAGCAGATGAAGGGTCTTTCATCTCCCGCTCATGCTCTTTTCGCGGTGGACGGCAACAGTGAGTTCGTGCCACCTGCCCTGTCAGTGAGTGATGATGACGATGATGACGACGGACGGGACGGACCCGGCGGCGGTGACGACGGCACAGATGGCTGAGCCGGCCACGGTCACAGCCGCTGGCTGGTCGGCCTCCGGCACAGATCCGATCGGCGCCGGGTCCGAGCAACGGCTGGCGCGGCCGCGGCGCCGGGGCGCTTCGGCCCGGCTACAGATCATGGGCTGGCTGGTGCTGGTGCTGGTCACGGCACTCGTCTCCGTGGTCCTGGTCACTCGAAACGTTCTGATCAACGGGTTGGAACAGGAGATTGCCGCGGCGCTGGGCCAGGAGGTTGAGGAGTTCGCGCAGTTCGCCCGCGAGGGCCGCGACCCCGAAACCGGTCAATCGTTCACCTCGGCGGCCGAGTTGCTGCGGGTGCACCTGCAGCGCCAGAGCGCCGGCGAGAGCGAGGTGATCGCCGGTATCTCCGCGACCGCCGCCACCCTGGCCCCGGTGCGGGGCCAGGACGATGCGAAACGGGCGATCACCCAACCGGGAATGCTCGCCGCGATCGCGGCCGGGGCCGCCCCGGCCGGCGCGGTGTCCACCGCGGAGGGGGAGCTGCGTTGGGCGCGGGTGCCGATCCAGCTGCGTGGCACGGTGGACGGTTATTTCGTGGTCGGGTTCCTCATCACGCCGGAAAGCGCCGAGATCGACGAGGCTGTGCGGACCCTCGCGCTGGTTAGCCTGCTCGGGCTGGTCCTGGCCGCCGGGGTCTCGTGGATCGTCGCCGGGCAGATCCTGGCCCCCGTCCGGTTGTTGCACCGGGCCGCTGCCCAGATCGGCGAGGATGACCTGACCCGGCGCATCCCCGTACGGGGCAACGACGACATCGCCGCGCTGGCCGAGCAGTTCAACGCCATGATGGAACGGCTGCAGGCCGCCTTCGCCACCCAGCGCGAGTTCCTCGACGACGCCAGCCATGAATTGCGCACCCCGATCACGATCATCCGGGGCAACCTGGAGCTGCTCGGCGACGACCCGACCGAGCGGGCCGAGGACATCCGGCTGTGCCTGGACGAGCTGGACCGGATGACCCGCATCGTGGACGACCTGCTGCTGCTGGCGAAATCCGAGCGGCCCGACTTCGTGCGCCCGGAGCCGGTCGAGCTCGCGGAGCTGACCAGCGACGTCGACGCCAAGGTGCGCGCGCTGGGCGAGCGGCACTGGCAGCTAGAAGCCATCGGGGAGGGCACCGTCCGGGTCGACGCGCAACGCATCACCCAGGCCATGGTGCAGCTGGCGCACAACGCCGTCCAGCACACCAGGTCCGGCGATGCGATCACGATGGGATCGGCGCTGCGGCTGGGGACGTTGACGTTCTGGATCACCGACAGTGGCCCCGGGGTACCCCCGGAGGACAAGCAGACGATCTTCGAGCGGTTCTCCCGAGGCTCCACCGGCGGGGCTCGCGCCTACGGTGCCGGCGCTGGGCTGGGCCTTGCGATCGTGACTGCCATCGCCGACGCGCATGGCGGTGCCGTCCGGCTGATGTCCGTACCCGGGCAGGGCGCCACCTTCAGTATCGAGATCCCCGCCCAGACCCCGGCCGGCATGAAAGGAGAGATCAGGTGAGCAATCGCATCCTGATCGCCGAGGACGAGACCCGGATCGCGGCATTCGTCGAAAAGGGTCTGCGGGCCAACGGGTTCACCACCACCACGGTCGGTGACGGGCACAGCGCGCTGGACTACGCCCTGACCGGGGGCTTCGACCTTGTCATCCTGGACCTTGGGCTACCCGGTAAGGACGGGTTCACCGTGCTGCGCCTGCTGCGCGAGCTCGGCGCCGCGCTTCCAGTGATCATCCTCACGGCCCGGGACACGGTGCGCGACACCGTCGCTGGGCTGGAGGGCGGCGCGGATGACTACATGACCAAGCCGTTCCGCTTCGAAGAGCTGCTGGCCAGGGTCCGGCTGCGGTTGCGCCCGGCCGACCGCACCCCCGAAGTCACCGTGCTCAGCGGCAGCGGCGTGTCGCTGGACCTGCGCACCCGCCGTGCCCAGGTCGGCGAGCGCACAATCGACCTGACCGCCCGCGAGTTCACCCTGCTCGAGCTATTCCTGCGCCACCCCGGCCAGGTGCTCTCCCGCGAACAGATGCTCTCCCACGTGTGGGGCTACGACTACGACCCCGGCTCCAACATCGTCGATGTCTACGTCCGCGCGCTACGACGCAAAATCGGCACCGAGCAGATCACCACCGTCCGCGGCATGGGCTACCGCTGCGGCTAGCCCATGCCCCGCAGATCTTCGGGCTTGCAACAACCCTCCTTTTCCCGAACTCGACGGTAGGGCTGTCGAAGGTCGATCCGACAGCCC
>JBOHGH010000175.1:0-7832 GCA_050699975.1 Pseudonocardiaceae bacterium
GTTCACGACACAGCCCACAGCGCGGCGCAGCTCTCGAGCATGTGCTGTGTCTCGGCGTTTTATTCTTCGCTGCTTGCCGGACCGTTGGCACGGTGCACTCGGGTCTGCGGACATCGTCTGAGGTCGGCGTGGAACGCTCGCGCCGAGATGTAGGCGGCGAGGAAACCGTCCCGGCAGTCCCGCAGCAAGTTGACGGCGCCCCGTAGCCGTTGGGCCGGGGTGCCGTCGGAATCCACGCGACGCAGCCGGGTGCGGTCGTAATGGTGCGCGGGGGCGCTGAGCAGGTCGGTGAGCGTCAGCAGCGCACCGCTGATCTGGGTAACGAGCCCAGCAAGCGCGATCAGCTCTTCCCGGCTCAATACGGTCTTCGGTAGCGCCCGGTTCACCCGGTGGAAGGCGTCGACGACATGATCGAGCTGCTCGACCGGATCGCTGCTCGCGACCGGCAACGACATCGACACCGCGGTGCGCCGCCGGCGGTGTGATAACCCGGCGGTCATGACGTGCATGGCCGTGGGCATGGAGGCTGCGGAGCCACGGGACGAGCCTCCGCGAGTAGCGCGATCAACCTCGGTTGCATCAGTTGCACAACTCCTCCGAACCGGACCGCCTCCACCCATCGACCCCAGATCTGTTAGCCCCTCCAGTCGCACGTTGTGACTGGTCTCAGGACCTCAACTGCGGACTTTCACACCATACATCACATTTCTACAACATTTTGGCAACAGGAAGCAAACACCACGCAACCGGATTGCACAGACAGTGGTCGGCAGGTCGGCGGCCCATGCCGGTCGGCACCCGTTCGAGTATCCGCGCGATGGCCGGGAGGACGACCTGGGTGAGGGGTGCGGAGTGGGGGTGCAATGAGTAGCCCGGTGTCAACCGTTGGACACCTTCCCTGCCTGGGAGTGCGCCGTCTACAGCTGGTTCTCGGTGCTTACTCGGCCGTTGCAGCGGCGTGCTGGGGTCCGTGGGCATCGCCGGAGGTCGGCGTGGAACACCCCATGCGGAGTTGTAGTCGGCGAGGAAACCGTCCCGGCAGTCCCGTGGCAAGCTGGTTGCGACGGCTCGCTGTGAGCCCGATCGCCATCTGCTGAGAGGTGGATGGGGGCTGCCCGCCCACCACGTTCAGGCAGCCCCTCGCGGAAGGAGTACCGGCCACCGCCCTCCCGGCCGGAGGCCAGAGGATCGATGCGCTCACCATCCTAGCACTAATGCAAAGTAGATGCTATAGCAGATTATCGGCGGTAGGTCGTCCGACCGGACGCTGCGCGTCGTCGTAGGCGACATGGGTGCCACCGCTGTCGACCAACTCGGGGAACCAGTCGCTGGCGTCGTACTCACCAGGCGTGTAGCGATACGGCGGTGCCTGCTGGATCTCCTGGACCAGACTGCACACCAACCGGGCCGACGGGTCACGACGTCGAACTGTGGACCGAGCGCAGGCACATCATAAGCGCGATGCGTAACAGTCGATAGGCCGCAATCAGCGGTACGCATCCCGTCGGTGTTCAACTTGCAGCACCGTTACTGTCTTCGCGGCGTCGTCGATCTCGTAGCGGCCCGGCGCGGTGATCGAAGAAGTCGATCAGTCCAGCTAAACCCCGGCTGATGGGACCAGCCTGCGGCCGGGTTGGCAGACCTGCCGCCACCATCCCCACCGGCTCGGGCCGTCACCCCGGTAATCCTCACCGCGTTGGATCTACGGCGGTGCAGTCACCCGGTGACGACAAGGCAACGGGACGAAGGGACGATGGGATGCGGCGTGCGATCGGTCTCCCGGCTGTGGCACTGGCGAGCGTGCTCGCCCTGGCCGGCTGCTCGACCATGGCGCAACAGCCGGGTGCAGATGCTGGCAAAGCCGGGGGCCTGGCCACTGGCTTGGGCGTCACCCGCTCCGAGATCACCCTTGGCGCGCTGACCGACTACACCGGCCCGTTCTCAGCACTCGGCCTCGGTGCCGTTCAGGGCAGTCGGATCTGGATCAACGAGACCAATGCTGCCGGTGGGATCTGCGGGCGGAAGATCGAGCTGAAGGTCCGCAACCACGGGTACGACACGCACCACGCGAAGATCCAGTACCGCGAACTCGAGCCCAAGGTGCTGGGCTTCATCCAGATCCTCGGATCTCCGGTCAACGCCGCGCTGAGCCCGAATCTGACCCACAACGAGACCACGGCGGTGGCGCTGTCGCAGTCCTCGGAGCTCCTGGGCAACCCCTACGTGATCATCCCGGGCGCCACCTACGACGTCGAGATAATCAATGGTCTCTCCTACCTGATGGGGCAGGGCAAGATCCGCGACGGCGACACCATCGGCCACATCTGGGTCGACGGTGAGTACGGCGCCAACGGTCTGCGCGGTGCCCGGTATTTCGCCGAGAAGCACAACCTCACGGTGCGCGACGCCAAGGTCGCCTCCACCGACTCGGACCTGCGTGACGTCATGACCGGTTTCGCCGGTGACCCCCGGGTGACGGCGATCGCGCTGACCACCACCCCCGCGCAGACCGCATCCGCGGCGCAAATCAACCAGCAGATGGGGCTCAACGTGCCGATGGTCGGCAACAACTCAGTGTTCGCACCGCAGCTGCTGAACAGCCCGGCCGCCGGTGCGCTGCGCAACCTCAGTGTGATG
The DNA here is from genome assembly GCA_050699975.1 of Pseudonocardiaceae bacterium. Lineage (GTDB taxonomy): Bacteria > Actinomycetota > Actinomycetes > Mycobacteriales > Pseudonocardiaceae. Next base: position 2,638 of record JBOHGH010000175.1, read on the forward strand.
GCCAGCTCGGTGCCGTTCTCCTCCGACGTTCCCCCGGCCCAGCACGTCGCCCAGGCCTTCGGGCAGGGCGGCTTCGTAGGGCTGCCCAACAGTGGCGTGCCCTACGGCTACGCCGTCGGCGAGATCTGGGGCCAATTGTTGCAGCGGGCCTGCAACAACGGCGACATCACCCGGGCCGGGATCCAGGAGGCGCTGCGGCAGAGCACCAACATCACCACCGACAAGCTGGTCGCCGACCTGGACTTCACCAAGCCGGGTGCCCCGGCCGCCCGGGAGGTCTATGTCGGCGTTCCCGACGCCGCCGTGCCGGGCGGGATCCGGCAGGTGACGCCGCTGTTCGTCGCGCCAGAGGCGCGCAGCTACGCCGCCCCGCACCAAAACGGCGACGGACCGGTCAGGTTCGGCTCTTGACGCGGACGGCCCTGCCAGCAAGCCCGACGGCCAGGACGGTGGCACCGGTCAGGACGGTGGCCGGCGGGAGGGTGAGGGCGAGCAGGGCACAGCCGGTGGCCCCGAGCACGGCCAGCGGGCGCAGCCAGCGGCGTTGCCGGCCGGGCAAGGTGAACGCGGCGGCGTTGGCGATGGCGTAGTAGGTCAGGATCGCGAAGCTGGAAAAACCGATGGCGTTGCGCAGGTCGGCGGTCGCCACGATGGCGGCGATGGTGAGGCCGAGCAGGATCTCGGCCCGGTGGGGCACCTGGTACCGGGGGTGGACGGCCGACAGGACGTGCGGGAGTTCGTGGTCGCGGGCCATGGCGAGGGTGGTGCGGCCGATGCCGGCCATCAACGAGAGCAGCGCGCCGGCCGACGCGATAGCCCCCCCGGCGCGCACCGCGGGTGTCAGCCAGCTCAGGGAACCGGATTGGGTGGCCGCGGCGAGCGGGGCGCTCGAGGTGGCCAGCTCGGTAGGGCCGACCGCGGCCAGCGCGGCAGCGCCGGTCACGGCGTAGATGGCGACGACGATGCCCAGCGCGAGCGGGATGGCCAGCGGGATGATGCGGGCGGGGTCGCGGACCTCCTCGCCGAGGGTGGCGATCCGGGCGTAGCCGGCGAAAGCGAAGAACAGCAGCGCGGCAGCGTGGGTAATGCCGATCAGCCCGCCGCTGGCCCAGCCGCTGAGGTTGGCCGGATCGGCCTGGCCACCTGCGAGAGCGGCCACCACGACGGCGGTCAGGGCAGCCACGGTGAGCCCGACCAGGATCCGGGTCAGCCGAGCGGTCTTGGCAACTCCGAGGTAGTTCACCACGGTGAGCACCACCACCGCGGCGACAGCGGGCAGGGTGGGATGGGCCGGCCAGGTATAGGCGCCGAAGGTCATAGCCATCGCCGCGCAGCTGGCCGTCTTGCCGATCACGAACCCCCAGCCCGCCAGGAAGCCCCAGGCCGGTCCCAGCCGGTGGCAGCCGTATCGGTAGGTGCCGCCGGACTCGGGGTAACGGGCCGCGAGCTGAGCCGACGAAATGGCGTTGCAGTAGGCCACGATCGCGGCGATGGTCAGCGCGATCAGCAGCCCGGCACCGGCAGCCGCCGCGGCCGGCGCGAACGTGGCGAAGACCCCCGCGCCGAGCATCGAACCCAGCCCGAGCACGACCGCGTCAGCCAGACCCAGTCGCCGCGCCAACCCCGGTCCGGAATCCGGCTGGGGCGGCGTCACACCGTCTGACGGTATCGGCAACCGACGTCGGCCCTCGCCCAGCTATGATGTTTGTATGAAGAAGCGGCGAGTCACGCTGAACCTCGATGAGGACGTCGTCGAGGCTCTGGAGGCTGTCGGCGGTCGGAGCATGTCGTCGGTCGCGAACGACGCCTTGCGCGAGGCGCTCGAGGTCGCGGCCCACCGGGCGGCACTGCGGGAGTGGCTCGACGAGCTGGACGACAAGCACGGCGCGCCGTCTCCCGAGGAGCTTGCCGCCGCAAAGGACCTGCTCGACGCTGTCAAGCACGGTGAGATCGACGGGACAAGCGCCGCGTGAGTTTCGCGGTGGTCCTCGACGCCGCGGCCTTCGACATCCTCGACAGCCAGCGGGCGACGGGCCTGCGAGCCCTGCTGCGCCGCGCGATCGACGACGGCAGTGAGGTGCGCTGCGCTGCGGTCACCCTCGCCGAGGTCTGCCGCGGGGTGGCGCGCACCCGCCGCGTTGAGGCTGCGCTGGCGCGGCGGCGCGGCGGCCAGCGCATCAGGATCGTGCCCACCGACGAGCGATTCGCCAAGCTGGTCGGCGCGATCCTGCACGACACCGGCTCCGGCAGTGAGCACATCGCCGACGCCCATGTCGTGGCCGCCTGCACCACCGTCGACGCGGCAATCGTGCTCACCGCCGACCCCGATGACATCGCCGCCCTGTCCGCCGCCGTCCCCGGCACCCGGATCGTCACCCGCGATCCCCGCGCACCGCTGTAACCGACCCACCCGACAAAGCCGTAGGGGCCGGGCCCACGAATGTGGGACCGGCCCCTGCGGGGTGCAGCTAGCGGATCAGAAGTCCATGCCGCCGCCGTCGGGCATGCCGCCCGCCGGTGCCGGGTTCTTCTCCGGCTTGTCGACGATCACAGCTTCGGTGGTGAGGAACAGGGCCGCAATCGACGCCGCGTTCTGCAGCGCCGAACGGGTGACCTTGGCCGGGTCAATGATGCCGGCCTTGATCAGGTCCTCGTACTCGCCGGTGGCCGCATTGAGGCCGTGCCCGGGGGGCAGGCCGCGCACCTTCTCGGCTACCACGCCGCCCTCGAGGCCGGCGTTGATGGCGATCTGCTTCAGCGGGGCCTCGAGCGCCACGCGCACGATGTTCGCACCCGTGGCCTCGTCGCCAGCGACATCGAGCTTCTCGAACGCCAGCGCACCCGCCTGGATCAGCGAGACGCCACCGCCGGCGACGATGCCCTCCTCGACAGCAGCCTTGGCGTTGCGCACCGCGTCTTCGATGCGGTGCTTGCGCTCCTTGAGCTCGACCTCGGTCGCAGCCCCGGCCTTGATCACCGCAACGCCGCCGGCCAGCTTGGCCAGCCGCTCCTGCAGCTTCTCGCGGTCGTAGTCAGAGTCCGAGTTGTCGATCTCGACGCGGATCTGGTTGACCCGGCCCTGGATCTGCTCGGGCTCACCGGCACCCTCGACGATGGTGGTCTCGTCCTTGGTGACGACAACCTTACGGGCGCGGCCCAGCAGCGCCAGTTCGGCGTTCTCCAGCTTGAGCCCGACTTCCTCGCTGATGACCTCGCCGCCGGTGAGGATGGCCACATCGGCCAGCATCGCCTTGCGGCGGTCACCGAAGCCAGGCGCCTTGACGGCGACCGACTTGAAGATGCCGCGGATCTTGTTGACGACCAGGGTGGCCAGCGCCTCGCCCTCGACGTCCTCCGCGATGATCACCAGCGGCTTGCTGGACTGCATGACCTTCTCCAGTAGCGGGAGCAGGTCCTTGACTGACGAGATTTTCGATGCGACCAGCAGGATGTACGGGTCGTCGAGGACGGTCTCCATGCGCTCGGGGTCGGTGACGAAGTAGGGCGAGATGTAGCCCTTGTCGAAGCGCATGCCCTCGGTGAGCTCCAGCTCCAGGCCGAAGGTCTGGCTCTCCTCGACGGTGATGACGCCTTCCTTGCCGACCTTGTCCATCGCCTCGGCGATCAGCTCGCCGATCGACGGGTCAGCAGCGGAGATCCCGGCGGTGGCCGCGATCTGCTCCTTGGTCTCGACCTCCTTGGCCGAGTTCAGCAGCTGCTCGGAGACGGCCTCGACGGCCTTCTCGATGCCCCGCTTGAGCGCCATCGGGTTGGCCCCAGCTGCGACGTTGCGCAGACCCTCGCGCACCAGCGCCTGGGCCAGCACGGTGGCGGTGGTGGTGCCGTCACCCGCGACGTCATCGGTCTTCTTGGCAACTTCCTTGACGAGCTCAGCCCCGACCTTCTCCCACGGGTCTTCGAGCTCGATCTCCTTCGCGATGCTCACACCATCGTTGGTGATGGTGGGGGCACCCCACTTCTTCTCCAGGACGACGTTGCGGCCCTTGGGGCCGAGCGTCACTTTGACGGCGTCGGCGAGCTGGTTCATCCCGCGCTCGAGACCGCGGCGGGCGTCCTCGTCGAACGCGATCATTTTGGCCATTGCGGTGTGGTCCTCCGGTCATGGGCGCCGCGGGGTGTCCGCGGCAAGGACACAGTGCTCGGCCAGGCTCGGTGCCCGCGACGGACGTCCGGCGATCGCCGGACTCACCGTCCCGACCTCAGTGGTGTTGCTCGGTTGGTGCATGCTGGCACTCGAAGGGGTCGAGTGCTAATGCCGTGTTTAGCACTCGCACCCGGCGAGTGCAAGCTGCTACGCCGACCGAAGGACTCACCGTGTCACGTATTCACGAGCCTGGCAGCTTCCGGACGGCGGTGGCCTGGTCCCGGCCGTCCCGACCGGCGGCGATCTCGAAGGTGACCCGGTCGCCCTCGGCCAGCGTCCGGAAGCCTTCCATGTCGATCGCACTGTGATGCACGAACACGTCCGGACCCTGTTCGGTCGCGATGAACCCGTAGCCCTTTTCAGAGTTGAACCACTTCACGGTGCCCTCGGCCATTCCATCCTCCTCAAGGGCTTGGCTCCGCCGCAGCGGTAGCTGTTAGCGACCACTACGCTACCGGGAGTCAGCAGTCGGCGCAGCCACCACCGACCTCGGCTGGGCGCGGCGCATTCCCACCGGGCAGGATGCAGGGGTGGCCCTAGCGCAAAAACCCCGATCTGTCGACGAGCACGGCCAGGTGGTGGCCGCCCTGCTGGCCGCCACTCCGGTGATCCAGCTGCCCCTGGTGGAGTGCGCCGGCCTTGCCCTGGCCGAGCCGGTCACCTCAACGTTGCCGCTGCCTCCTTTCGACAATTCCGCGATGGACGGTTACGCCGTGCGCTCGGTGGACGTCGCCGACGCCACCGCCGACCAGCCGGTGGAGCTTCCGGTCACCGAGGACATCCCAGCCGGTCGCACTGACTCGCCATCGTTGCAGCGCCGCACCGCGCACCGGATCATGACCGGAGCCCCGATGCCACCCGGCGCGGACGCCGTCGTGCCGGTGGAGCTCACCGACGCCGGGCTGCACCGGGTGCGGATCTTCGCTGCCCGGTCGGCGGGCCAGAGCGTGCGCCGGGCCGGGGAGGACGTGGCGGCCGGGGACGAGGTGCTGGCGGCTGGCGCGGTACTGGGACCGGCGCAGCTCGGCGT
>JBOHGH010000176.1:0-7750 GCA_050699975.1 Pseudonocardiaceae bacterium
CGGGCGAGCAACTGCTCAACCAACGCCTCCGGCGACCCTGAACCCGACACATCAAGATCATCCCAGGCCACGACCCCAGCACTGGTTACGACACGCCGCCAACATCAACCAGCTGAACAGCTACGTCACCGATGCCCTAGGTATGGCTATCATCCGCCGCCAACCCAATAAGCAACCCCACAACGAGCAGGCGATACTACACTCCGACCACGGCTCGCAATACACTTCGTGGGCCTTCGGTCAACGCCTGCGCGCCGCTGGACTACTCGCCTCCATGGGCACCGTCGGTGATTGCTACATGATGGAGTCCTTCTGGGGCACCAATGCAACTCGAACTACTCGACACGAAAACATGGCAAACACGAGACGAACTTGCCAACGCCATCTTCGAATGGATAGAGTGCTGGTACAACCCCAAACGACGCCATTCCAGCATCGGAATGTACAGCCCCGTCACCTTCGAGACCCTCCACCCCGGGCCAGACCAAGATCACTGACCCTACACCGGAGGTGTCCGGTGCCACGGGGGGAACCTCAGTGCACCTCCGCTTGTGTTCAGTGCGGTGTGTCCGTCAGGGGCCCGATGCGGGTATCAGGGGCGCTGCCCGGGACCTCTTAATGAGCGCGCCGGTTGGGGGCGTGGCCCGGGTGGTCCTTGCTCCCGTGGGGGACCACCCGGGCCGCTGGTCAGAAGGGCGGCTCATCGTCGTCAGCGGACTTACCCGCGTCGCCGGTGCCGGCCTCCGCGCGGTTGACCTTGACCATCGCGAACTTGAGCGAAGCGCCGATGTCGTCGACGGTTAGCTCCAGGCTGGTCCGCTTCTCACCCTCACGGGTCTCGAAGCTGTTAGTCCGCAGGGTGCCGGTGACCACCACACGGGTGTCACCCGGGCGGATCGGGCAGGTTCATCGGCGCTTGCCCCTCCCGGTGTGCTGACATTCGGGCGGTCCACTGGTCTCGCGCATAGGCGCAGAAACGGGCGGGGCGCTGCGCCATCACTGACCCTCAGGCCGGTGACCTGCGTGGGCCACTGGTGCCGTTGAGCGCCAGCCCCGTGGTGACCCCCACCGCCTCAAGCAGAGCCCACGCCCGGTACTCGCTGACGTTGAGCTGTTTCGCGACCGCGCGCCGCCCCAACGACTGGCCCTCGGTCTGTGCGTCGGTGACCAGCCGCCGTACCCGCTCGACCAGGTCACCGTCACCGGTGTGGGCGTCGCTGCCCTCCGATGCGTGCGAGGGCACCTCATTGGACACCGGCCCCGGATCCGACGCCGCCCGGTGAGAAGTTCTCGCGGGTCTGGGTGTAGACGCGACGCGAGCGGGTTACCAGAGGGCACCGCCACTGGTTGAGGTGCAACGGGCGGGATTTCCCGGGAAGGTGTGCGCGGCACCAATGCTGATCGAACTGTCACTGCTGGTTGGGGTGTGGGTTCTGGCTTATTACTCATCGCGTCTCCATCAGTGTACATCACGCGCCAACGATCCATCGCAATAATCTGCCACAGCGCCAGATCACCGCGCTCTTCAAGCCGTTGGTCCAGCTTGTTAGCGGCCACATCGCTTCAATGACGAGCAAGATCTACTTCCCAGCCCCACTAACGAATCAGCTCTACCTGCAGCCAGTATGCCGTTTCACGGTTAACGCTCGACTGCGCGCAGGCTGAGTCGAGCGAGCGCTACATCGAGCCGAGTAGGCGGGTCGTGCGCATCGTTATTGCTAGAGGAAACGGGCAGATCGCCATGCGGTTGGAGAAGCTGCTCGCATAATGAGGTGACAGTCCAGTGGGCATGATCCGCGGTCCGACGCAGACGGAGCCACTACGACCAACATTCAGCCCAGCACACAGCTGGACTCTCAACCACCGGAGTTTCCGGACTTGCCGGGGCGCTTCAGCGGCGTCAATCCAAGGTGGCGGAGGCTGACTTCTCGTCGGGCTCTCGGCCCGGCGTCTTGAGGTCGAGTGTGCGGATGAGGACGCGGAACAGCAGGTAGTAGACGATTGCGTAGATGACGCCGAGGACGATTACGAGCAGCGGATTTTTGGTGTTGTCCTTGTTGAAGTTCAGCACGTAGTCGATGAGCCCCGCAGAGAACCCGAAGCCGATTTTGATATCGAGGACATAGGCCAGCGCCATCGACACCCCGGTGAGCACCGCGTGCACGACGAAGAGCGCCGGAGCCACGAAGATGAAGGCGAACTCGATCGGTTCGGTGACGCCGGTAACCAGTGACGTCAGCCCAGCCGCCAACATTATGCCGGCCACCGCCTTGCGTCGCGGGGCTTGCGTCTGGTGCACCATGGCCAGCGCCGCGGCAGGCAGGCCGAACATGATGACCGGGAAGAAGCCGGCCATGAAGCCGCCGGTGCCATCGACCCCGGCGAAGTAACAGTTGAGATCGCCGCCGAGCGTCGTTCCCGCCGCGTCGGAGCAGTCCGGCACGGTGAACCACACGATCGAGTTGACGATGTGGTGCAGGCCGAGCGGGATCAACAACCGGTTCACGACACCGTAAACGCCGACGCCGAAGGCACCCGCGCTGACGAGCTGATCACCCACCCAGTCGATGCCGGCGCCAGCGAGGAACCAGAGCAGCGCGACCGCGACCGCGGCGACCAGCGCGGCGAACGCCGTGACGATTGGCACGAACCGGCGGCCGCCGAAGAACGCCAGCCAGGTCGGCAGCTTCACGCGGTGGTAGCGCTGCCAGAGCACCGCGGCGAGCAGGCCCATGAGGATGCCGCCCAGGACACCGGTGGGGTTAGCCTGTGCCAGGTCAAGCGTCTGCGTACCGTCGATATCGGTGACCACCCCTTCCTTGAGCGCCTGGAAGGGCTCCGGCCAGTCCGCCGGAACCGAGGCGAAGATGACCCGGGTCACCCGATCGAAGACGAGGTATCCGACCAGTGCGGCCAATGCGGTGGAGCCATCAGATCTCCGGGCGAACCCGATCGCCACACCGACTGCGAACAACAACGGCAGGGCGTCGAAGACCACCTGGCCACTCGCTGAGATGACGTCCGCGATCGCGTCCAGCCAGCCGAGCTCGCTGCGGCCGAGCAGGTCGGGTTGGCCCAGCCGAAGCAGCAGTGCGGCCGGCGGGAGCACCACGATGGGCATGATGAGGCTTCGGCCGACGCGCTGGAGCACGGCGAGGACGGTGCCTCCGGCGCCTCCCGTCACCTCGGCAGGCGCGGTGGTCGAGCTCATGCGTGAACCTCCTGGTCAAACGGGATCGCCACGTCGACGTAAGCTCCGCGTCGATGAGGTCGATCAGGCTAGACCGAAGCCCCTCACCCGGTTGTCAATGCATTCGAAGAGGTTGCCGGTGAGTGTGGTCGTCGCGCCGCGACACCGGCGAGGAGATGCTCGCCCCTGCGGGGGTGGTGGTCGAGGGCGGTCACGGCGTGACCGCGTTCGCTCCCACTTTCATTACGGGTCCACTCGACCGACTCGCCGCCGGGTTGCGCCGGGCCGAACACGCCATGGTTGCCGGGCGCGCGACGAACTCGGCCGGATTGTCGGGGTGCACCTCGAAGGGCCCTTCCTGGCCGGCTCACGCCGTGGCGCGCACAATGCGGCTTTCCTCTGTGACCCGACCGATCAAGCGCTCGGCGTCTTGTTGGCCGCCGCCGCGCCCGGCACGCTGCGGCTGATGACCCTGGCACCGGAGCGGCCCGGCGCCCTGGACGCGGTGCGTCGGCTCGCCGCTGCGGGTGTATTGGTCGGTCTTGGCCATACTGACGCGACGGCGGCCCAGGTTAGCGCGGCCGCTGATGCCGGGGCGCGGATGGTTACCCATCTGTTCAACGCACAGCGCGGCCTGCACCACCGGGAGCCCGGTGTCGTCGGTGCCGGCCTGGTGGACCACCGGCTGACCAGTGGACTGATCCTCGACCTGCACCACGTGGCGGCCGAGGTTACCCGGCTGACCTTCGCCGCTGCTCCCGGCCGGGTCGTGCTGGTCACCGACGCAGTCGCCGCCGCGGGCATGCCGCCGGGGCGCTACGTGCTGGGCGATGAGCCGGTGGTCGTCGAGGCCGGGCGCCCACCGGTACGCGACGACGGGAAGCTGGCCGGTTCGGGACTGCGGTGGACGAGGCCGTGGCCAATGCGGTTGCACTCGGAGTCGATCTGGTGAGCGCGGTCGCAGCCGCGAGCCAAGTGCCTGCCGACCTGCTGGGCCGCACCGACCTCGGGCGGATCGCGCCAGGTGCCGCCGCCGACATGGTCTGGCTCGGTGACGACCTGCGCGCCCATGCCACCTGGATTGGCGGGAAGCTTGTGTTCGGAGCTGACGAGGCGGCGACGAGATGCCGACGGCTCGTACTGTCACAGTCGGCGACCAACAGAAGGGGCGGCAGCACATGACCGCGAAGGCGGAGCAGATCGTCGCCGGTCTCGGTGGGCTCGACAACATCGTGGAGATCGAACCCTGCATCACCCGCCTGCGCACCGAGGTACGTGACTCGGCACTGGTGGATGAGACGGTGCTGCGCTCCGCCGGGGCGCACGGCGTGCTGCGCGCCGGCCGCGTGGTGCAGGTAGTCGTCGGACCGGAGGCTGACACCCTGGCAAGCGAGATCGAGGACCTTTCCGAGTGAGCAGGCCGGTCCTGACGGTGTGTGCGCCGGTGCCCGGGCGGGCACGGTCGCTCGCGGACGTACCCGATCCGGTGTTCGCCGCTGCTCTCGTTGGTCCCGGTGTGGCGGTCGATCCTCAGCGTGGCCCACTGACAGCACATGCTCCGGTGAGTGGCAGGCTGGCGACGCTGTACCCGCACGCGTACGTCGTCATCACCGACGACGAGCGTGCCGTGTTGGTCCACCTGGGCATTGACACGGTGCAACTGGCCGGTGCCGGATTCGAGCTGCTCGCGACCCGGGGGGACAGAGTAGTCGCCGGCGAACCGGTCGTGGGGTGGGACACCACGTGGATCGAGGCCGGAGGACGTTCGCCGGTGTGCCCGGTGGTAGCGCTAGACGCCGCGCCCGAGGCCGTGTCCCGGCTCACTGCCGATGGCGTAGTAGAGGTCGGCGCGGAGTTGTTCGGGTGGCGCTGAGTAAGGAGGAGCCCATGGCCGAGCGATCGGTGATCGTGCCCCCGGGAGTGGGCCTGCATGCCCGGCCCGCTTCGCTGTTAGTCCAGGCCGCCGCCGGTGCCGCGAGCAGCGTCACGGTGGCCCGGCCGGACGGCGCTCCGGTCAACGCGAAGAGCATCCTCGCGCTGCTCGGTCTGGACGTTCGGGGTGGCGAACGGGTGATACTGCGGGCCGACGGACCGGGGGCGGAGGAGGCGCTGGACCGCATCGCCCGGGTCGTCGCAGCGACGCCATCCGCGGATGGCTGACCCCACCGGCCCATGGCGAGGTGTCGGGGTGAGTCCTGGCATCGGCGTGGGATCGGTGGTACGGCTGGCCGACCGGGTGCCCGAACCGCCCAGCGACGCGCCGGCTGGCGATCCCGTCGTGGCCTGGGCGCAGGCGTCGGACGCGCTGGCGGCCGTCGCGGCCGACCTCGAAGAACGCGGACGGCGAGCTAGGCCAGAGGCACGGGCGGTGCTCGAGGCTCAGGCGTTGATGGCTCGTGACCCCGATCTCGCCGCCGAGGTGGCCCGAAGGGTTGCCGCCGGGAGCAGCGCGGCACGGGCGGTGTACGACGCCTTCGGCACCCATCGCACGACGGTCGCCGCGGCAGGGTGTCACGTCGCGGGACGGGTGGCCGATCTCGACGACGTGTGCCACCGCACGATGGCTTGGCTGTCGGGCACGCCGCCGCCGGATCTGCCCACCCTGACCGAGCCGGCCGTGCTCGTCGCCCGGGACCTTGCCCCGGCGGACACCGCCCTGCTGGACCGCACGAAGGTCGTCGCTTTCGCCACCGAGGAAGGCGGTCCGACCAGTCATACCGCGATCCTGGCCCGCGCCTTGGGCGTGCCTGCGGTGGTGGCCTGCCAGGATGTGACGGCGTTGCCCGAGGGGGTCACCGTCATGGTCGACGGCGGCAGCGGCGTGGTCCGGGCCGACCCCACGACCGAGGATCTCGCCGCCGTGCGCGGTACCGGCGTAAGGGGGGTGACGGGCGCGGCGACGACCGGATCGGCCGCAGCAACCGGGCTCGGTCAGGGCCGTACCGCCGACGGCGATCCAGTCGAGTTGCTCGCCAACCTGGGCAGCCCTGCCGACGTGGCCAGCGCGTTAGCGCACGGCGCCGAGGGCGTCGGGCTATTCCGGACCGAGTTCTGCTTCCTCGACCGGTCGGTCCCGCCCAGTGAACAGGAGCAGGCCGCGCTCTACCGGCAGGTGCTCGGCGCCTTCGGCGGTCGCCGGGTCGTCGCTCGGGTACTCGACGCCGGAGCCGACAAACCGCTGAGGTTCTTACCGCTGAAGCGCCGGGAGCCCAACCCCGCGCTCGGTCTGCGTGGGATTCGGCTCCTCCGTCAGTATCCAGAACTGCTGGCCGGTCAGCTGCGCGCGCTCGCCGAGACGGCCGCCGACACCGGTGCCGACCTTCAGGTCATGGCACCGATGGTCGCCGATCTGGACGACACCCAATGGTTCGTGACGGCGTGTCGGGACGTCGGGCTGGTCGGCCCGGTCGGCGTGATGATCGAGGTGCCGGCCGCAGCTCTGCGGGCCGCAGAACTGGCGGCCAATGTCGACTTCCTCAGCGTCGGCACCAACGACATGACGCAGTACGCCTTCGCGGCGGATCGTGCAGCGGGTGCCGTCGCCCGGTTCCAGGATCCGTGGCAGCCGGCCCTGCTCGACCTGGTCGCCTGCGTCGCCGCAGCGGCTGGGGCCGCCGGCATTCCCTGTGGCGTGTGTGGCGAGGCGGCCGCCGACCCCGCACTTGCGTGTGTACTCGTTGGGCTCGGTGTCACTAGCCTGTCCATGGACTCCGGCACGCTGCCGGCGGTTCGTGCCGCGCTGGCCACCCATACCGCAGCGGTCTGTCGAGCAGCGGCAGCCGCCGCTCGGGCTGCGACCTCACCCACCGAGGCCCGAGGCACCGCCCGGGACGCGCTATCCGGTGCAGGAACATGTCCGCCGGCAACCAGAGATGCTGATCCGGGCGAGTGGCCTTCTGCCGACGGCTCTGTTGCGTAGGCGGGAAGCAGATGAGATCTGCGCTGTGTTGCCTCGGTCAGATGGCAGGGGCGAGTTTGGTGAAGATTGCTGTGAGCCGATGCCGTTGATCGATATCCCAGCCGAGTTCGTAGTGGCCGCGACGGAGATTCTGCACGAACGCGTGCCCTGTGGGGTTCCAGAAGTCGGTTACCTATGGTGAGCAGCGGCTTCATGCTGCACGTTCGTACTCGTTGATCAGGCTACCCAGCACCGGTTGGCGCGTGATGCGTTCGTGGTTGAGGTCCGCGGCGGGGTGGGTTGGTTGGGATGGGCGAAGGTTGCGGGCGCGGTGGGGCCGTCGACCGTTGTAGTGGCAAACGTAGTCGGCTAGCAAGACACGCAGGTGCCGCTGACTGAAGATCAAAATGCGGTCGGAGAGTTCGGTTCTGATGGTACGGACGAAGCGTTCGGCAAAACAGTTCGCTCGCGGGCAACGAGGAGGAATCCTGACGGCGCTGTTGCATTGTTGCGTGGTGGACAGGTTGGGCCCTGCGGCAATGCCGCTAAGTTAGGCACGCGATCTTGAAGATGTGGATCTTGGGTGGGGTGCTGTGGAGTTGGCCGTGGTCGGTGGCGCGTTTGATGCGGTGGCTGTGTGCTCGGTATCTTTTGACCACGCG
>JBOHGH010000177.1:0-7472 GCA_050699975.1 Pseudonocardiaceae bacterium
CGAGCTGCTCAACTGGCTCACCAACCTCTGACCGCGCCCAGGTTATGCGCAGCCTCCGGCCGCTACCACCGCCCCCGCCAGCGCCAACCGCCAGGCGCTGCGCATAACCCAGCGCTGCTCATAGGGCGCGTGGCTGCTCGGCGCGCAGCCAATCGGCGGTGCTAGTTCGGGTATCGAAGCCAAGCAGGTAGATCGATTGGCGACGTGGCAGCGCGTATTCATGCGGGTTGGCGTCCGCGGTCACCAGGAGATGATCAAAGAAGCGGGCCCGCTCGTCCTCGGTGAGCGCCGGCCGGTCGGGGACAGGTCCGCGCCGCGCCCGCACTGTGACGAGGTCTCGCAGCGGGACCGGGACTATCCCGGTGAACGGCCACGTGATCAGGTTGGTCAGCTTGCACTGGTGCACGGCCGCGCCTAGCGGGTGTTTGTTGGCCTCGATGAGCTGGCCGCCGGCCTGCACCGTGTCCGCGATGATCAGATCCGCCTGGATGGCGTCCTCCAGCATCGCGAGCGATGTGGGTTGCGCACCGCATCTCAACAGCTGCGACCGCAGCCGCACCAGGTCCGCGGCGCGCAGGGCCGCCAGCGGCCGGCGACCGCTCTCCCAACCCTGCACGCTGGCCACGTCCACACTGAACTGCTCAGCCAGCTGGACCTGAGTGAGCCCGGCCGATTCCCGGATCAGCTTGAGCAGGAAGCCTGACACTGCGCCGAGGCAAGGCCGCGAGCCCTGACTACCGCGCAACGTTCCTCGGCCGCTGACCATCGAGTGTCCCCATCCACCAGTTCTGAGTTGCGCCTACTCGTACTGACAGCGAGTCCCTCCCGGGCGATCTACAGCCTACCATCGTTTCTGCAACCAAGCGATCGCACACGGTGACTTCCCGCCGTAAGATCGCTTACGGGACGGAGCAGATGAGGATCGGCGTGATCTTGAACCTTTACCGATGGGGAACGGCGGGAGTTCGCCGAACTTCTGATCAGGCTGGGACAGCGCCGAGCGGACAAATCGCAGCGGGTGATCATTGAGTGACTAGTTCCGCTGGCTCAATCCGTCGCTCTTTCCTCGAATGGTGGTGCGGATACCGGGAATCCTCAGAACCCGTGAGCAGCGTGCAGGAGACATGGCACCGACTGTTTCGAGAAGAGCTCGAAAAGCTCGTCGGCGGGCTCAGTGAAAAGAAATCGGTATCCCCGGCAGTAACCGAGGATCAAATCGTCCGACTACTGGCTATGGTTGCTATCCTGCTGCGCCAGCACCAGGTCAACAAACGAGGAAATTGTCAATCTTGCGGGTGGATGAGATGGAAGTGGAGGCCCTGGAATCGGCGGCCACCGTGCACCGTGTATCGAACTGTGAGCTTCGTCATGGGCCAGGGTTCGGACGAGGTTTGGTGGCGGTTGTTCGAGAGCGTGGGCAAAGAATGGAGTTTGGTAGAGGTACGGGAGTGGTTGAAGGCCAAGGCACTGGACACGACCTGTGCCGTGTGCGGTGAGACCGCCTCGGGTGATGGGTCCGACAATGAGGCCCCAGTGGCATTGAAGAAGGTACGGGAGTGAGAGGCTTTCCTCGCAGACCGCCGCCATCACGGGACACGCAGCGGTGCCCGCCTGCGGATCAGACTGCGTGAGGCTTCGGCTTGCGCCGGCGGTGTAGCGAGTCGACTCACACCGGTTGGCGTTGAAGCTCCACGGCAACGTGCTGGCCAAAGCGGTACCACGACTTATCGTGGTACCGCTTTGGTGATTCGTCGATGGATTCGTGTAAGTCTGTGGCCAGCAGCCCACCGACCTGCTTCCGTAATCGGCTCATCAAGACTTTCGCGTCATCGCGGCGAGCAGGGTTGCCGTACAAAGCCTCAGCCAGACTGGTTGCGGTCAGTCCGCCTCCCGGTGTGTCGTGGGCCAGCAGCTGCAGAATTTTGGTGTGCTGTGGCTGGCAGATCGTCGTTTCCCAGGATACGGTCGGTCCTTGCACCCACACCGCACATTGGTTGTGGCGTCCGAATTCTAGGACGACCCTGATGGATGGCTGATCCTTGTCGGGAGCTGGGCGTACGAGCCACCCGTCGGTGCCGCGTAGTGGTTCGAGCATGCAGAGCCCTAGTTCCGGCAGCCATTGCGGGCCGGCCTCGATCCGATCTTTGCGAACTGTGACCTGATCTCCCGGCTGCAGGACTATCCCGCGCGAGTTGATTACCGACCCGTTCTGGTCCATCAGCAACGCGGGGCCACTGATCCGCTCCGGCCACCCGGCCGCCGCACACATCCGTGCTAACTCCTGGCGGCCCTCGATGTCGAGCGCGCGCTCGACATCTTTGGCGAATAGCCGAAGTGCCAGTAGTGTGTAGGGATATACATTGTACCAGAAATCGGTTACGTTGATCACTGCGACCACTTGATTGCGGTGCCGTATCGGCCACACCGTGCAGACCAGGCAGAACTGGTCTTCCCGCCAGTGTTGTTCGGCGAAGATAACGCCGCCTCGACCGTACGCCGCGGCACACCCGATGGCGTTCAGACCCCCTCTGGGATTGCTCCACACCGTACGCGCAGCTAACCCGGCGTGTTCGGCGCGCTTGGCTACCTCGCGATCGCCCCACACGTCTAGTACAAGCGATTCACCGTCGGCGACCGCCAGCATGCCTCGTGTCCCGCCAAAGAATTCCGTCTTCGCCGCTCTGAGCACGAGCTGCATCCGGAGATCGTCTTGCCGCCGCTGCAGTTCTGCCGCCGTAGCATGGACGGGATCACCGCCGCGAAGGCTCACACCGAGCCGACGCATGTTCGTCCAGCCTTGAACGACCATCAGCGGTACCCTATCCGGCACCGGGGTGCCGGGTTCCCACCTCTCGCGGGTCTTCGCCAGGTAGCGCCGGTAATCACGGGGGGTCGTGCCTGGCGGCACGGGTAATCCTGGAAACCTTTGGCTCATCACGACTTCCTTGTCGGTGTGGGCCGGGGATGTGGTGGATAAAGGCGACATCATAACGATCAGGCGGATCAAGATCACCGAGGTGCGGGCAGGCACGTCCTCGTCGCTGTCGATACCCAGGACGGCCTAGCGCCCTGTCGTGGTGATGTTGGCACAATCCAGGGCATCGCACGAGGTTTTAGTGAGGGTTGCGCTTGGATTGCGTGGCCGTGTCAGCACGGCGACCAGCCAGACCGGTGAGCGCCCCGATCTCGGCGCACCGCAACAGGGCGTCAACCCTTGCCGCGTCAAGCGCGGTAGCTAGACGATGAAATCTCACAGCTGGTCACGGACAGCGGAGGCGATGAGAGTGAGTCTGGCCGAAGAGGTTGGTGAGACGATTCGAGCCGCGATCGCGGAATGGCCGAAGACCTTGCGTCTGATCAGCCTTTTCGTAGCGATGACCGGGCCGCTCGCGATGATCGTACTGCTCGTCATGGTACAGCGCCGCTGACCTACACCGCCGCCGCGGAAGCACCGCCACCGTTTTGAGTGCGTCGCGGCACCGAGGTCCGCCGCCGTGTGGCCTGGTCTGCGCGCGCCCGAGGGCCCGTTACAACCGTAACGCCAGGGCCGGTCACCGGGTCAGAACAGCCGTGACAAACAACGTGGACGTGGTGGTGATCGGACTGGGGCCCGGCGGCGAGGAAGTGGCCTCCCGCCTGGTTGAGGCCGGGCTGACCGTGCTGGGGGTGGAGCGGGAGCTGGTCGGTGGGGAATGCCCGTATTGGGGCTGCATTCCCAGCAAGATGATGGTCCGGGCGGCCGAGACGCTCACCGAGGCCCGGCGCGTTCACCAGCTCGCCGGCCAGGCGCAGGTGCACCCCGACTACACCCCGGTGGCAAGGCGGATCCGGGCCGACGCCACCGACAACTGGGACGACACCGTCGCGGTGCAACGGTTCGAGAAGTGCGGCGGGCGGTTCGTCCGCGGCCAGGCAACGCTGGTGGGGCCGCGGCGGGTCCGGGTCGGCGAAACGGTGTTCACCGCATCGCTGGGGGTGGTGCTGGCCACCGGGTCCGCTCCGGTCCGCCCACCGATCCGCGGGCTGTCCGCCGCCGGCTACTGGACCAATCGGGAGGCGATCGAGGCCACTACCCCGCCAGGCTCGCTGGTCGTTCTGGGTGGTGGCGCCATCGGGCTGGAACTGGCCCAGGCGTTCGCCCGGTTCGGGTCGGTGGTCACCGTGGTGGAGGGCGCCGATCGGGTGCTGCCGGCCGAGGAGCCCGAGGCCAGTGCGGTGATCGCGGAGGTACTGGCGGCCGAAGGGCTGGATCTGCGCACCGGGTGCCGCGCCGTCGCGGTGTCCCGCTCAGGTGGGCGCAGCGAGGGTCAGAAGACAACCGTCGAGCTGGACGACGGCGGCACCGTCGACGGTGAGCAGTTGCTGGTCGCCGTCGGCAGGCGTCCCGATCTGCGCGGCACCGGGCTGGCGTCGGTGGGGCTGGACGAGTCGGCGCCCGCCGTGCCGGTGGACGACCGGATGCGCGCCGCCGACGGGTTGTGGGCGATCGGCGACGTCACCGGTATCGGCGCGTTCACCCACCTCGCCGTGCACCAGGCCCGGATCGCCACCGACGACATGCTCGGCATCCCCGGGTTCACCGCCGACTACACCGCGCTGCCCCGGGTCACGTTCACCGATCCGGAGGTCGGGTCGGTCGGGCTGTCCGAGGCGGCCGCCCGCGCGGCCGGGCTCGACGTGTGCGCCGGCAGCGCGCCGGTGCCGGTGTCGAGCCGGGGATTCATCCACGGCCCGGGCAACGACGGCCTGATCAAGCTGGTGTGCGACGCCGATCGGGGCGTGCTGGTCGGCGCGACGTCGGTCGGACCGCGCGGGGGTGAGGTGCTCTCGATGCTCACGCTGGCGGTACACGCCCGGCTGCCGATCACCACGCTGCGCCGGATGATCTACGCATTCCCGACCTTCCACCGCGGGGTGCTCGACGCCCTCGCGGACCTGCCCGACTGATGCGAGGTGGCTTGCGATGCACTTCACCAACCTGCTGATCATCATGCTGGTGGCGCTCGTCGCGCCGCTGGTCGTCAACGCCCTGCCCGCGCTGCGGGTGCCCTCGCCAGTGTTGGAGATCGTGGCCGGGATCGTGATCGGCCCCTCGGTGCTGGGTTGGGTGCAGGTGGACGCGCCGGTCGAGGTGCTCGCCCTGGTCGGCCTGGCGTTTCTGCTGTTCCTGGCCGGCTTGGAGATCGACGTGCACCGGTTGCGTGGCCGCCCGCTGATCCTGGCGCTGACCGGTTTCGTGGTGTCCTTTGCGATCGCGGTCGGTGTCGCGCTGCTGCTGGCGGCCGGCGGGTTCGCCTCGGCGCCGCTGCTGGTCGCGATCATCCTGTGCGCCACCTCGCTGGGGCTGGTGGTGCCGGTGCTCAAGGACTCCGGCCAGATCGCCGGCGCCACCGGGCAGCTGATCATCGCCGCAGCGTCCATCGCCGACTTCGGCGCGGTGATCCTGCTGTCACTGTTCTTCTCCGAGGCGTCCACCGGTCTGGCCGCCCGGTTGCTGTTGCTGGCCGGCCTGGCGCTGGTGGTGACGCTGCTGGCGGTCGCGCTGATCCGGGCCGGGCGCAGCGCCCGGGCCGACCGGGTCTTCCAGAAGCTGATGGACACCACCGCGCAGATCCGGATCCGGTTCGCCATGCTGCTGCTCATCGCGTTTCTGGCGCTGGCCCAGGGCCTGGGGTTCGAGGCGATCCTCGGCGCGTTCCTGGCCGGAGCGGTGCTGCGGTTGATCGACGCCGACGCCGCGACGGTGCACCCGCACACCGAACTCAAGCTGGACGCGATCGGTTACGGCTTCCTGATCCCGGTGTTCTTCGTGACCAGCGGGGTGATGTTCGACGCCCAGGCGCTGTTCGCCTCGCCGTCGACGTTGCTACAGGTGCCGCTGTTCCTGGCGGCGCTGTTCGTGGTGCGGGCGGTGCCGGCGCTGCTCTATCGGAAACAGTTGGGCATGCGACACACCATGGCGGCCGGATTCCTGCAGGCCACCTCGCTGCCGTTCATCGTGGCCGCGGTGCAGATCGGGCAACGGCTCGGCGCGCTGCCACCCGCCTCGGGCGCGGCGCTGATCGCAGCCGGACTGGCTTCTGTGCTGCTGTTCCCCGCGATCGCCCTCACGATGATGCGCGGCGCCCCGCCCGACCCCACGGCCGCACCTCCCGTCCGGGCGCAGGCCAGCGCCTAGCGCCAGACGTTTGCCGAGTTCGACAAGAGAGCTGTCCGCGGCGCCCCGAACAGCTCTCTTGTCGAACTCGGCGCACTGGGGGAGACGTCTGACAGCCGGCTTTGGGCGGATCCTGGCTGTGGATGGGCGCCCTGCTGTGGACAACTCGGAGGTTTGGGTGCACGACGAGTAGCCGCGCAGTGGAGGCGGGGGCAGGCTGCGTGGCATGGGGGAGTTCACTGCGCCGTTGCAGGGATCGCTCGCGGTGGCCGCCGGGCTGGTGACCAAGGGTCAGCTGCGAGGTCCAGAGTTCCGCAGGCTGTTCCCAGACATCTACCTGCCGATGAACGTTGCCCCGACGCTGGCGATGCGATCGCGCGCCGCGCACCTGCTGGTCGCCGGACGGGGTGCGCTGGCCGGCTATTCTGCGGCGGAGCTGCTCGGCGCCCGAATCGCGCCCCGTGACGCAGACGCCGAGCTGGTGGCACGCGCTGACCTGCGCGAGTACCGCGGGCTGCGGGTCCACCGGGAGCAGCTCGCGGACGACGAGGTCGAGACGGTGGGTGGCCTGGTGGTTACCTCCGCCCTTCGCACCGCGTACGACCTAGCTCGCTGGTCGACCCTCGTGGAGGGTGTCGTCGCGGCCGACGCGCTGGGCCGGATCGGGCACTTCGGGCCAACCGCGCTGGTCGGGCTGGCTGCTCGCTACCCCGGGGCGCGATGGCGCAGACGGGTTCCGCTGGTCGCCGAGCTGATGGATCCGCGCGCGGAGTCTGCCATGGAGACCCGCTGCCGCATGTCGCTCGTCCTGCGCGGGCTGCCGCGCCCGGAGCTGCAGTACCAGGTGTGCGACGAGCTCGGAGATCATGTGGCATGGCTGGACATGGCCTATCCGGCCGCTCGGGCTGGCGTGGAGTTCGACGGGCAGCACCACCAAGAGGCGCCGGCGTTCCGGGCCGACCTGGCCAGGCACAACCGGCTCGCCGCGCTGGGCTGGACGGTGCTGCGTGCCAGCGCCACCGACGTACTGCGCAACCCCGATCGCTTCGCCGCCCAGGTCCGCGCGGTACTCCGCCAGCGCGCCGCCTGACCGCTCTGCCTGGCCGCGTCGCTTGATCGCTCTACACGCGCCGAGTTCGACATCAGAGCTGCCCGGCGTGGGTATGGCAGCTCTGATGTCGAACTCGGCGAGTAACAATGAGGGTTATTCACGAGTCCTGATAAATTATAGATGAGTCGTCCGCGGCGCGCCTATTTGGACGACGGCCCGCTTCTCGAAAGAATTGGGTTGCCAGACTCAATTCGAAAGAAACGG
>JBOHGH010000178.1:0-7461 GCA_050699975.1 Pseudonocardiaceae bacterium
CCTTCGACCACCTCATCCAGCGGCTGGCCCAGACCGGTGACGAGCTGGTCGGCTGGCACCGGCACTTGCCTGACGGCCGGGTGCTGAGCCTCGGGCAGATCCAGCGTGCCGGCGAGGACTTCACCGTCACCGCGAACTCGCCGGCACGGCTGGCCGAACTCGAGGCCCACCTGCGCGACGTCGCCCCGGACGCCATCGAGCGTGACCGCCACGCCGAGCGCCTCAGCCCGGACCCCGACGGTCGGGAAGGCCGAACCGCCATCCTGGAGAGCTACGTTCTCAACGCAGAGTCGGCTGGCGACGTGGGCGAGTCCGCCGACCGGATGAGCCGCGACGCCGAAGCAAGCTGGCTCGACGCTCCCGGCGTGATCGGTGACCTGAGCCCGCGCGAGGCCGCCACCTCCAGCGATCACACCATGCGCGCCGAACTGCGCAGCACAGTCGACGACGTCGAAGCCACCCTGCTGCAAGCCCAGCGCGCCGGGCGACCAACGGCAGGCCTGATGAGCGCACCCCGCCTCCGCGCCGCACTGTCCCTGGAAAACCACGGCTGGTAGACCGGACGGCGGTGCGCCCTTCAACGCCGGTACGGGACTGGGTGGTCAAGCTCCATCTCGGCGAAGCGCTCGTTGAGGGCGAGGGCCAGGACGTCGTGCTCGTGGCGATCGGGCTGGGCCACGCCGAGCACGTAAGCCTGGAGCTCGGATGGCATGGCCATCCCCCCCAACCCCAGGCAGGCGAACCACAGCTCGGACATGCTCAGGCCCGCCTGCTGACGGGCCACCTCCAGGTTGAACGAGGGCGCACCCACCGGTCCTCCTCCCTGGCCGGTCACCGGGACTCGACCATCTCTCGGGCCAGGTCCCTCAGTTTCTTGCTGGACCGCTCGGAATCCTCGCGCAACAGGTCGAATGCCTCATCAGCGCTGCAGCGGTGGCGGGCCATCAGGATGCCCTCGGCCTGGCGGATCACGTCCCGGGCGCCCAGCGCCTCCCGGAGCTGGGCGTGCAGCCTCTCGACGGCGCCGAAGGGTTCGGCATTGGCCAGCACCACCGACGCCTGGTCGGCGAAGAGCTGGGCCGTTTCCTCGGCGGCGGGCCCGAACCCCGCCCGAGTGCGCGCGTAGAGGTTCAGCGCGCCCAGAGGTAGTCCCCGAGGGGCGAGGGGGGTGGAGAGCACACCCACGAAGCCCTGGGCTCGGGCCGCGTCGGCGAACTCCGGCCAACGCGGGTCCGCCTCGGCGAGGACCGCTTTCACCCGACAACCCTCCTGGGTGGCGGCGACGCACGGCCCCTTGCCGCTCTGGTACTGGACCCGGTCGAGGTCACGAACTTCCTCCGAGGTGGCGTTGTTGGTCGCAAAGCCCTGCTGTCGCAGCAGCGAGATGCTGGCGCCGTCGACGCCCTCCATCGTCGAGCGGCACAGGGAAACGAACAGCTGCAAGATGGCGGCCAGGGTTTCCTCGTTGAGCAGCACCCCGGTGAGGGCGGCCAGGGACTCCGAGAACTCACGGCTGCTGGCAGGCTCTGGGTTCGGGCCATGGTCTGCACTCATGATCGTCTCCTCTATCGGCTCAGAAGAAGCGTCGAGCCGGTACGAGGCGACGGGCGTACGGCCCGCCCTGCCGTGACCAGGCGTCCCTCCAAGGGGGAACCTCAGTGTACCGCGGACGGGGGCAAGGTGTGCGAGACCACTGGCTCGAGGCTTCCCAGGACCCCCACACACCCGGCTCGCCGGGCGCCGAGGGAACGATGGCATCTGGGCTAGGTGGCGATGTAGGACTGTAATTGCGCCCGCTCGGCCTCCAGCTCGTCGATCCGCGCCTTGACGAGGTCGCCCATGCTGACGATGCCACCGAGCACACCGTCGACCATTACCGGCAGGTGCCGGATCCGCCGGTCAGTCATGATCCGCAGAATGGCGTCCACCTCGTCGGTGGGCACGCAGCTGATCACCTCAACGTTCATGATCTCCGAGACCACGGCGTCGAAGAGCGAGGCCCCGCGCTGGTGCATGCAGGCGACGAGGTCCCTCTCCCACACCATCCCCACCACCGCGTCGTCGTGGGCGACGACTACAGCGCCGACGCTGTGCTTGGTCATCATGGCGAGAAGGCCGGCGACCAATGTGTCTGGCGTAACAGTCGCGACCATCGATCCCTTGGCGCGCAGTACATTCGCTATCCGCATCCCTGGCACCCCTCCGATCGGCTGGCCGACGTCGTGGACCCGAGGGTACGGAGGGTGCGAGTGCGACGATAGGTGCGCGGCCTACGCTCCGCGAGTGGAATCCCGGTGATTGCTGAGCTGAGGCGTTCGGGTGAAGTGCCTGAGGGTGTCGGACCCCGCAGGACCAAGCTGCCCCGCATCAGCTCCGAGCGCTGAATGCGGGGAAGGCGCAGGCACGGGGGACGAACTACCGCGGACGCAGCCGGGCCGTAGCCAGCAGCTCGGGGTCCACCCGCCGACGGCCCTCGGCGAACTCGACCCGTGTGAAGGGCACCATCAGCAACGGCTGCTCGTCGCCGATCAGGTCGCTGTAGACCGGCAGGAAGCTGCGGTGGTCCAGGCTCACCAGAAACTCGGCACACACCAGCCCCCGGCCGTCCAGGCATCCGGTGCCGTGCCAGGGCAACAGCGTCGAGCCACCGAGGTAGGAGAAACCACTGCAGCCCGGCCGGGAGGCCACGGTGGCAAGTCGGGCGTGCGGCGGAAAGTGTCGAGCAACCCCCACGGCGGCGTCGGCCATGCAGGCCGCGAGGTAGTTCACGGAGTCCTGCCACGCTGACGCAACCACCTCCCGCCGAGCCGAGACCAGTTCCGGTGACAGGTCTGCGCTGTGAATCCGTCCGGCCAGGCGAGCACCTCACAGGCCCACTGCCGCGGGTCGGCGCCCGCCCGAGCTGGCACTGGTACCGAGTACACCAACGAGGACAGGATGTCGCGGAACGACGGCACGCCGGCCAGCGATACCCGCGGCAGCCCCTCGGCCAGTCGCTGGTCGATCCGGGCGGCACTATGCAGTGAGCATGGGGTGCCGGCCAGCCGCGAGATCAGCTCGCGGAAGGTGCGACGGTACCGCTCGCGCTTGCCCCAACCCTGCGGGCCGAGCGCCCGGGCGACATAGCAGGACTGGTCGTGGAAGAGCACCGAGTTGCCCAGCCCGACCAGCTGGGCATAACACGTCAGCTGACGCTGGTAGCGCCGGATTTCCGCCCAGCCGCGCGGTCGGAAGTAGCCGCCGTCGGTGAGCACCAGCACGCGCAGGCCGGGCGGGTACAGCGCCGTGAAGGCACTGCGCAACTCCTGGAGCCGGAGCAGCGCACCAAGCTCGGCCAGGTCCGGCCAGGGACCGGCGGCCTTGAGTCCATTGTCGTGTTGCTTGAATGGGAAACCGGTGGCCAGGATCGTGATCGGCTGCTGGGCTTGAACGAACGGGACCATCTGCGCCATCGCGGTGTCCAACGGGAAGTGGGAGCGCGAGCCCTTGAGAAACCGGGACCGGGTCAGGACCCGGTGCAGCGCCGCCTCCACATCCCGCGGGTGCTGCGGTGGCCAGCCACCCGCCACGGTAGCCAGATACGCCATGGCGTTGTCGGCGAGCCGGGCGGAGGCGGCCTCGGAGTTGGCCCGCAGGGTGCCCAGCAGCGTCGCGACCTCTCCGCCGTCCAAGCGAACGGGCAACCGGTCCACCCAGCTCGAGGTGCGCAGCAGACCCAGCGGGAGCGCGCGCAGCGACCGAGCGTGCGAGATGGTGACCGTCGTCGCATCCCACACCGCCATACGGCCGTTCCCCTCCTGCGCCGGCCGGACCTCGCGAGTCCGGCGGCCGCTGGGGGCGCCGGCCCCGCCGCTCTCGGTCTGGGGCGGGGCAAGCGCCTCCGCCGCCGGGGGGAGCCCACGACACAGAGTCCGACAGTAGGCGCCCGGATGGATCGACGCACCCCTTCAGCGCCGGACGGTCCGCCAACGCTCGAACCGCCGGCCAGCCCGCAGGCTGGCCATCCGGCGGTCGAACTCCGCCTGCACGGCCGGCGACGACCCGGCCCGGGGGAATACCCCGGCGATCAACTTGAGATCACGAATACCGTGCAGCACCTCGAAGCCGTCCCAGTCCCGTACATCGAACCCGTAGGTCTCGATGAAGTCGCGCTGGTGAGCAGCGGCCCTGCTGAACCGCACATTGCCCACCGCTACCGGGGTCAGGTCCCACTCCGGCGGTCCGACGGCGCACGAGTCGAAGTCGCACAGCACCGGACGGTCCGGCCCGGTGATGACGTTGCCCAGATGCGCGTCACCGTGCAGCACGGCCCTCGGGAGCGCGAAACGCAGCTCGTCGACCGCAGCGGCCAGCTCGGCACTGCGGCACAACAGGAAGTCCCGGTCGGCAGCGGCCATCGCGGTGGTGTGCCGCACCCGATTGTCGAAATCGGTGAGTGGATCCCAGCCCGGCAAGTCCCGGCAGGGCAACGGCACCGCGTGCACCGCCCGCAGCAGACGGGCCAGGTCCGCACCGCCCGGTAAGGGACCGGTCGGGTGCACCGACTGCCACACGGTGGCAACGTGTTCACCAGCCCGCACCGGCTGCCGGACACCGGGTAGCAACCGGATCGCCGGCACGTCGTGCTCGGCGAACACGGTCGCTGCGGCCACCGCCAGCCTGGCGCGCGGCACGTAGGAGGGCAAGGTGACCAACCGGATCACCACCGGGTCCCGGGCCAGCTGGAATACCGCGTTGTTGACGTTGCGGAGCAACCGAGCCCCGGCTGGGTGGTGGGCAGCTCGTCACCGCAGACTCTCGAGAGCACCGTCACGTACCCCGCTTCATCAGTCGCTTCGGTGCTGGCGGATCAGGTGAGAGAGCTCACGGGAGTCCGAATGTGATCTTGGGCGTCGGTGGTAGTCAGTGCCAGGTGAGCGATGGCTTGCCGGCTGTCGACTGGGATGATGAGCAGAGCGATCCGCTGATCGTTGGTGTGGACGATCCGGACCAGGTGAACACCCGAGGTCCGGAACCAGTCCACGGCAACCCTTCGGCCCCTGTCGAGCCGGATTCGGCGAGCAGCGCTGTCCCGTCCGGGCATGTTCAGCGCGATCCGACGGACCGGGGCTCGCCGGGCTCCGACTGCCTCGATCAGTGCGGCGAGCTCGATGGCTGGATCTGTCGACCCTGGATCTGGCGAACGTGGCCGACGCGCACCCATTGGTACACCCCTTGGGGAGCCGTTCGGCTTCAGGCTGAGCCACCCGGTGGTTGGCGTCACCGTGCTCGCCACCGGCATGAGGGAACGCTCGAGCGCTATATCGCACCACACATCGAGATGTTGTGGACTGGCCGCGCTTCCGGACCGTGCTTTGACCGTAACACTACTCGCGGGGGGGTAGCCCGCAGCCACCGGATGTGCGACCGTAGCGGTGTCGAAGGTACTTCGAGCCGTCAAGTCAGTGGCGTGCCATCTGCGATGAGAGCCCAATCCGGGGCTGCCACTCCGAGATCGGCCCGGTCCCAATGCAGGACCATGACCTCGAGCGCGCCACCGCAATCAACGAGCTGCAGCAACTGCTCATCGACACCGACCACATCACCGGGTTCCTCACCGAGCTGGCGTGCTACGCCGCCACTGCCGTCGCACCCGAACTGTCCTGCGGGATCACCCTGGACCGCGAGGGCGGCCCGCTGACCGTGGCCGGCAGCGACGCCCACGCCCTCGGCCTCGATGAGGTGCAATACGGCCACCACAACGGGCCCTGCCTCACCTCGATGCGCACCGGCGAGATCGTGAGCATCAGCGATCTCGCCACCGACGACCGCTGGGGCGCCTACCGCCTTGATGCCCTCGCCCACGGGATCGCCTCCGCCCTGTCGATCCCGCTGACCGGCGGCCCGGGCGTGCGCGGGGCACTCAACCTCTACGCACGACAGCCAGCGGTCTTCACCACCGAACGGCACCAACGAGCCGAAGACCTCGGCGAGGAAGCATCCATGGCGCTTCGCCTGGCAGTGCGACTGACCGACCAGGTCGAACTCACCCACCACCTCGAAACCGCCCTCGCCTCACGCACCGTCATCGACCAGGCCATCGGCATCATCATGGGCCAGAACCGATGCACCGCCACCGACGCCTTCGAGATCCTCCGCCGCGCCTCGCACCACCGCAACATCAAGCTCCGCGCCGTCGCGGCGGAGATCGTCACCCGCGTCGGCGGCGAACCACCCGAGCCCGGCACGATCTTTCACAGCTGAACCCACCGAGCGTTGCCTCGACCCCCAGCCAGGGCGCCATCCTCGACCAGGATGGCCACTCACATATGCCAGCGTGACAGCTGACCGGGCTGGCGGGTGAGTTCGTGATCTCTGAGGACCTGGCTCCGTGCGGGCCCAGCGGGCGGCTCGCTGCGCCCCGACCGGGCGCGCCGAGCGCACCGGCAGACCGGCAAACACCACGGCGCAAATGGGGGCGCGGCGCCCCATTTTTGTTCGTTCGGTCACCCACAGCAACGCTGTCGCGGTGGCCTTCCGGCCCGACGTGGCGGGCTAGCACCATCCCGTCGCCTGACCCCGCGACCCGCGCGAGGGGTAGCTGACTTTCGTCGACGAGCGGATCGGCATCCACCGGCATTTCACTCAACAGCACCTCGCCCCCACCACACGGCACCGGGCCACCGCCCATTACCGCGCCCGACGCATCGGACCTCGCATTGGCGCACGAAATAGACAGCGGTGGCGGGTGAGCACCCCCAGGGCGCCCCAGGGCGGCGGTTACACCGACGGCTACGACGACTCGGAGGACCATGCGAAAATCCGTCGAGACCCCGGTCGAGCGCCAACAGTATTACCGCGAGGCGGCACACGAGGCGGCCCAGCGCGGCGCCGTGGACCTGGCCCGGCGGTGGTGGGACCTCGCCGAGAGCATGGCCGCGGCCGGGGCGCCGGGAATCAGCGTCGGCTCCTGGTCCTGCGTGAGGGTGGGCCCCACCGGGTTTCGGGTGCCCGCCGCGGTGGAGACGATGCTCAAGGCACCATCGCCGGCCGCGGACCGGGGACGACCCCGTGGCGGGGCTGCGAGTCCGGCCATCGGTGCTGGCGGACCCCGGGGACGGGACACCTCGGACAGGGCCAGCCGGGCCTACCCGCTGGCCGAACTCCCGGAGACCGACTGACACCGCGACGCTGTAGAGCTGGGGCCGGGCCACCCACACCGTGCGCCGAGAGGGGGTGGCCCAGCTAGGCGAATGACACCATGATCCGGCGACCCGCATCCTCGCCCGCGGGCCTCGCCTGGCGGCGGATCCCGGTCACGCTCTACGAAGCACTCGACGTTGCCCCGGACACCGGCGTCACCCTGCGCGCCCTGCCGGATGGCGACCCGATCCACTTGGCCGACACGCTGTTCTCGCAGTGCGCCCAGCGGCTGGAGTTGTTCTGCGGCCGGCTGCTGCACGACGACACCGGGCCTCGCAT
>JBOHGH010000179.1:0-7392 GCA_050699975.1 Pseudonocardiaceae bacterium
CCATCGACGTTTAGATCGCTGGGAATGTCGGTAGCGTCGAGTTCACGACACTCAGTTGCTATTCAGTGCGCGTGTTCGTGAGCGTCCTCAAGGTCCTGCTCGTGGACGTGCGGGTGCGCGTGTGATTGCCCGTTGTGGCTGTGTTCATGCTCGTGCTCGACGTGCTCATGATCGTGCAGGATGTGTGCATGGGTGTGCGTCGCATCCCCGTGCGAGTGCTCATGGGTGTGCTGTTCCATCGATTGCCCCGATCTTAGCTGTGTATTCATTCTGAATGCCGAGGTCCTGCGCCTAGGTGTGAATAGGTCGGAACCTTCTGCAATCGATGCTACACGCCGCGTAGGGGTTACTTGCAAGTGTTTCTGTCAGGTAAAATTAATGCGGCTGCCTTGCAACTAGCCCGGCGGTGCAGATGCCTTTTCCTATTACCGTTCGCAAGCCGGCTTCGCGCTATGGACTGCGAAAACTGACGACCACGCGACCGGGTGACAGCGGCGGTGGGCCGGCCGAGGATGACCCGCATCCTGCTGCTGCGGGCACTGGCGCCAATCATGGGAGGATGCTGTCATGATCGCCGGTCTGCTGCTGGCGGCCGGGGCCGGGCGGCGCTACGGCATGCCCAAGGCCCTGGTCGAGGGTGGCGCCTGGTTGCGCGGTGCCGTCGCCACCCTGACTGAAGGCGGATGCGACCCGGTGCTTGTCGTGGTCGGCGCCGCGGCCGACCGGGTCACCCCACTGGTGCCCGATACCGCCAGCACCGTGCTGGCCTCGGACTGGGCGGAGGGCATGGGCGCCTCGCTGCGCGCGGGCCTGGCCGAGCTGGTCCGCATCGCGCCGCCGCAGGTGCAGGCCGCGCTGGTGCACCTGGTCGATCTGCCCGACGTGGATGCCTCCGTAGTCCGCAGGCTTGCCGCGCTGGCCGGTCCCGCAGTGGTGGCCAGGGCCGGGTTCGAGAGCCAGCCCGGCCATCCGGTGTTGTTCGGCCGGCAGCACTGGGCCGACATCGTCGCATCAGCACACGGCGACCGGGGCGCCCGGGACTGGCTGGCCGGACGGTCCGACCTGACAGTGGTGGACTGCTCCGACCTGGCCAGTGGGATCGACGTGGATCGCCGTGACCGCCGGTAGGGAACAGATCGAGCGGCTCCAGCGTCGTGCACATCAGGCATTGTGGGTGAACCCGCACGGCGGTTGGGCCGAATAGTCTCTAAGGCCTGGGCGGGATACAGCCTGGCTACACGGGAAGCTCTGTTGAGGGAGGTCCGCGGTGCGTGAGGTGCTCGACGAACTGGTAGCGGAGTGGCGCCAGGGCAAATCCACCGCGGTGGGAACGGTGGTGTCGACCTACCGGTCGGCGCCGCGCCCGGCCGGAGCGTCCATGCTGGTGACGTCGGACGAGCGGGCGGTCGGCAGTGTCTCCGGTGGCTGCGTCGAGGGTGCGGTCTTCGAACTCGGCCAGCAGGTGCTCGCCGATGACACCCCGATGCTGCAGCGCTACGGCGTCTCTGATGACGATGCCTTCACCGTCGGGCTGACCTGCGGCGGCATCATCGACGTGTTCGTGGAGAAGGTGGACCCGGTCAGCTTCCCCGAGTTGGCCGAGGTCGCCGCCGCGGTGGCCGGCAAGGAGCCGGTCGCGGTGGCCACCGTGGTGGCGCACCCCGACGCCGAGCGGGTCGGGCTCCGAGTGGTGGTCTGGCCGGACCGGCACTCCGGCACCTTCGGTTCCTCTCGTGCCGACGAGGCAGTGATCGAGGATGTCCGCGGGTCGCTCGCCGCCGGCCGTACATCCACGCTGCACTACGGCCCCGACGGGGAACGCCGCGGCGAGGGCATGGACGTGTTCGTGAACTCCCTGGATCCGCCACCCCGGATGCTGGTCTTCGGCGCGATCGACTTCGCCGCCGCGATGGCCCGGCTCGGGGTGTTCCTCGGCTACCACGTGACGGTGTGCGACGCGCGGCCGGTGTTCGCCACCAAGAGCCGCTTCCCGGACGCGCACGAGGTCGTCGTGAACTGGCCACACCGGTACCTGAAGGAAGAGGCCGAAGGCGGCCGGATCGACCAGCGGACCGTGATCACCGTGCTCACCCATGACCCGAAGTTTGATGTACCGGTCATCGTCGAGGCACTGAAGCTGGACCTCGCCTACCTCGGCGCGATGGGATCGCGCAAGACCCATAAGGACCGTGCAGCCCGGCTGCGTGAGGCCGGCGTGACCGACGAGGAGTTGACCAAGATAGCCTCGCCGATCGGGCTGGATCTGGGCGCCCGGACCCCGGAGGAGACCGCGGTGTCCATCGGCGCCGAGATCATCTCGCTGCGCTGGGGCGGCGGCGCCACCCGGCTAGCGGCTCTCGACGGCCCCATCCACGGCGCGAACCCCATCGCCGAGCCTGAGCCGACCAAGGCCTAGCCGCGTTCTGGAGGCAGAATGCAGCGGGTGGCCACGGGGTCGCCGTTCGAGAAGGCCATCGGGTTCTCTCGGGCGGTGACCCCCGCTGGAAAGTCGAGATCGAAGCCGAGGCCGTCGTCGAACCGCGCTCGTAGTAGCGCATCGGATCCGTAACGGTGTTATAGTTTGGGTCGTGGATGACCAGACCTCGCGGGATCGGATGCGGGCCGCGGACACCGATCGGGAGCGGGTCGCCGAGGAGTTGCGCTCGGCGCACACCGAGGGGCGCCTCGACCTTGCCGAGTACGACGAGCGGGTCCAGCAGGCCTGGGCGGCCCGGACCTACGGGGAGCTTGAGGCCCTCACCGCAGACCTGCCTCAGGCTCAGCGGCCGGCCACCCCGGCTATCCCTCACGAGGTGCAAAAACCTCACCGACATGGGCGCGCCGGGCGAGCCGCCGTCGCGGCCTGGGCCGGCGCGAGTGTGCTCAACCTGCTGATCTGGGCCATCGTGTCACTGGCCACCCTGAGCTGGGTCTATCCCTGGTGGATCTGGGTTGCGGGCCCGTGGGGCGCGGTGCTGCTGGCCGGCTGGATAGGTGAGCGGGCGCGAGTCCCCAGACCTCCACGGTGACTCGGTGCGAGGGCCGGTTTGGATCCCTCGCTGACCTCGACGTAAACTGTGTTGTCGGCGCGAGTATCGCTCCGGTTCTCAGCGTGTCTACAGGTATCTGAGTAGGTTCCCCTGCTCAGCGGTGCGTCCGCACTTCTCACTGATGCCTCCCCACGTCGTGGAACTGGCGGGTGCCTGCGTCGCGGCAAGGCCGCCACCCGACGGCACGGCTCAGTGAGCAGGAACGCGGAGGACATGGGCAAAAAAGACGGGGCCATCGAGGTCGAGGGCAAGGTGGTCGAACCACTTCCCAACGCGATGTTCCGAGTCGAGTTGGAGAACGGTCACCGCGTACTTGCACACATCAGCGGCAAGATGCGCCAGCACTATATCCGCATCCTGCCCGAGGACCGGGTGGTCGTGGAGCTCTCGCCCTACGACCTGTCCCGTGGCCGCATCGTCTACCGCTACAAGTAGCGCACCAGGAGAGATGACGTGAAGGTGCAGCCGAGCGTCAAGCGGATCTGCGACAAGTGCAAGGTGATCCGCCGCCACGGCGTGGTCATGGTGATCTGCGAGAACCAGCGCCATAAGCAGCGCCAGGGCTGAGCAGTGCATGATGTCGCCGGTCCAACGGCGCGAGAAGACCTCCCCGCTCCAGCCGGTCCAGACGGGATCGGTGTCACCCCCGGATACCAGGCCGGGGCCCGCGGACGACGAGTCCGAGCCGGTGCACGGTTTGCACCGTCGTAGTGCGGGACGGACGGGGAGCAGACCTGGGGACGACGAGACAGGAGACACCGTCGCATGGCACGACTCTCCGGCGTTGACCTCCCCCGCGACAAGCGGATGGAGATCGCGCTGACCTACATCTACGGCATCGGCCGTACCCGCTCGCACGAGATCCTCGGCGCGACCGGGGTCAGCCCGGACCTGCGCTCCAAGGACCTGTCCGATGAGGACCTCGTCCGGCTGCGGGACTACATCGAGGACAACTACAAGGTCGAGGGTGACCTCCGTCGTGAGGTCCAGGCCGACATCCGCCGGAAGATCGAGATCGGCTGCTACGAGGGTCTGCGGTGGCGCCGCGGGCTGCCGGTGCGTGGTCAGCGGACCAAGACCAACGCCCGCACCCGCAAGGGTCCGAAGAAGACGGTCGCCGGCAAGAAGAAGGCCGGAAAGAAGTAGCGACCCACCAACCACCCCAGACTTTCGGATGTAGGAGCGCAACCGCATGCCACCCAGAGCACGAACAAGTGCGGGCACCAAGAAGGTGCGCCGCAAGGAGAAGAAGAACATTGCGCATGGCCATGCGCACATCAAGTCGACGTTCAACAACACGATCGTCTCGATCACCGATCCCACCGGCGCGGTGATCGCGTGGGCGTCGGCGGGCCACGTAGGGTTCAAGGGCTCGCGCAAGTCGACCCCGTTCGCCGCGCAGATGGCCGCCGAGAGCGCCGCCCGCAAGGCCGCGGAGCACGGTATGAAGAAGGTCGACGTTTTCGTCAAGGGCCCAGGTTCGGGCCGGGAGACGGCGATCCGATCGCTGCAGGCTGCCGGTCTTGAGGTCGGTACCATCCAGGACGTGACGCCGCAGCCGCACAACGGCTGCCGGCCGCCGAAGCGGCGCCGGGTCTGAAGGCGCGGGAGGGAAAGCACAGATGGCTCGGTACACCGGACCCGTAACTCGCAAGTCCCGCCGGCTCAAGACCGATCTGGTCGGCGGCGACCAGGCTTTCGAGCGCCGGCCGTATCCGCCCGGCCAGCACGGCCGCGCGCGGATCAAGGAGAGCGAGTATCTCCTGCAGATGCAGGAGAAGCAGAAGGCGCGTTTCACCTACGGCGTCATGGAAAAGCAGTTCCACCGGTACTACGAGGAGGCCAACCGCCGCCCCGGCAAGACTGGCGACACGCTGCTGCAGATCCTGGAGTCCCGGCTGGACAACGTCGTCTACCGGGCGGGCCTGGCCCGCACCCGGCGCCAGGCGCGCCAGCTGGTATCCCACGGGCATTTCCTGGTCAACGGCAAGAAGGTGGACGTCCCCAGCTTGCGGGTGTCCAAGTTCGACATCATCGACGTCACACCGAAGTCGCTGCCGACGCTGCCGTTCATGGTGGCCAGGGAGACCGTCGGAGACCGCCCCATACCGGCGTGGCTGCAGGTCGTCCCCTCTTCGCTGCGGGTGCTGGTGCACCGGCTGCCGGAACGCGCCCAGATCGACGTGCCGCTGCAGGAGCAACTGATCGTCGAGCTCTATTCCAAGTAATCCCAACCTACGGCGTCAAATAGCGGGCGCCAGAGGAGGAACATCACCATGTTGATCACCCAGCGACCCAACCTCAGCGAGGAGCCGGTTGTCGAGACCCGTTCCCGGTTCATCATCGAGCCGCTGGAGCCGGGCTTCGGCTACACCCTGGGCAACTCGCTGCGCCGGACCCTGCTCTCATCTATTCCGGGCGCCGCTGTCACCAGCATCCGCATCGAGGGCGTACTGCACGAGTTCACCACCGTTCCGGGCGTCAAGGAGGACGTCACCGACATCATTCTCAATCTCAAGGAGCTCGTGGTCAGCTCCGAGGAGGACGAGTCGGTGACGATGTATCTGCGCAAGCAGGGCCCGGGTGATGTCACGGCGGGCGACATCGTGCCGCCGGCTGGCGTCACCGTGTACAACCCCGATCTGCACATCGCCACCCTGAACGGGAAGGGCAAGCTGGAGATCGAGCTGGTCGTCGAGCGGGGCCGCGGTTACGTGCCTGCGGTGCAGAACAAAACGTCCGGTGCGGAGATCGGCCGGATTCCGGTGGACTCCATTTACTCGCCGGTGATGAAGGTGACCTACAAGGTCGAGGCCACCCGGGTCGAGCAGCGCACCGACTTCGACAAGCTGATCCTGGACGTGGAGACCAAGCCGTCACTGTCTCCCCGGGATGCGCTGGCCTCGGCCGGCCGCACCCTGGTGGAGCTGTTCGGCCTGGCCCGGGAGCTCAACGTGGACGCCGAGGGCATCGAAATCGGCCCTTCGCCGGCCGAGGCGGACACGATCGCGGCGTTCGCGATGCCCATCGAGGACCTGGACCTCACCGTCCGGTCCTACAACTGCCTCAAGCGGGAGGGCATCCACACCGTTGGCGAGCTGGTCAGCCGCAGCGAGGCCGACCTGCTGGACATCCGCAACTTCGGCGCCAAGTCGATCGACGAGGTGAAGCTGAAGCTGGCCGGCCTCGGTCTGCAGCTCAAGGACAGCCCACCCGGGTTCGACCCCTCAGCCGCGGCGGCGGAGTACTCGATCGATGGGTGGGGAGACGTCAGTGACAACGGGGTTGACAGCGGGGCCGATTACGGCACCGGGAACGGCCCCGATGACGACGCTGACGACGGCCAGGACTACGCAGAAACCGAGCAGCTTTAAGCGCTGCGCGCCTGTGAGTGGCGATCCGAGCTATAGCTCGCATCGCCACTCACAGGGCGACCGAAGGGAGCCATAATGCCAACGCCGACCAAGGGCGCCCGGCTTGGTGGGTCGCCGGCCCATGAGCGGCTGATGCTGGCCAACCTGGCGACGTCGTTGTTCACCCACGGCCAGATCACCACCACTGAGGCCAAGGCGAAGCGGCTGCGCCCGTTCGCCGAGCGGTTGATCACCAAGGCCCGCAAGGCGGACCTGCACAACCGCCGCGAGATCATGCGGGTGATACGGGACAAGGACGTGGTGCACAAGCTGGTCGAGGAGATCGGCCCGCATTTCGCCACCAGGCCGGGTGGTTACACCCGGATCGTCAAGACGATGCCACGCAAGGGCGACAACGCTCCGATGGCGGTCATCGCGCTGGTCACCGAGCGCAGCGCCGCAGAGGTCGAGGAGGTCCAGCGCCGGGCCTTCAAGAGCCGGCCGGCGCAGGCCGCTACGGAGACCTCCGATGAGGCGTCAGTCGCACCGGTCGCGCAGAGCGCGGCGGACGACGCACCGATCGAGCAGAGTGCCGCCGCCGACAACGCGCCCGTCACAGCGGGTGATGAGGGTAAATCCTGACCTCTAGCAACGCGTTGCAGGAGCCCGCTGCCCCCGTCGGGGACGGCGGGCTCCTGCGCTACCGGCTGGATGTCAGCTACGACGGGTCCGGTTTCTCCGGATGGGCCCGCCAACCGGGCCGACGAACCGTCCAAGGGGTGCTTGAGCACGCGCTGGCTACCGTCGCGCGGATCCAGACATCCCTCACCGTCGCTGGGCGCACCGACGCCGGGGTGCACGCCACCGGGCAGGTCGCACACCTCGATGTGCCGCCCGGTGTGCTGGCGCCCGAGGAGCTCGCCCACCGGCTCGCTCGGCTGTTGCCGCCGGACCTGCGGGTGCCGGCGGTGTCGAAGGTGCCGCGCACC
>JBOHGH010000180.1:0-7328 GCA_050699975.1 Pseudonocardiaceae bacterium
GCGATAAGTCTCCATGTGGGGCCTGGGTGGACGCCAACGCGTGGTCCGGGTGGCCGATAGGGTCGTAGGTTATGAGCTCCCCGTTTCGTGGTGAACCTGGGCACCGAGCGTTGCGCACCGCGGTGGTGCCGG
Source organism: Pseudonocardiaceae bacterium (assembly GCA_050699975.1). Lineage (GTDB taxonomy): Bacteria > Actinomycetota > Actinomycetes > Mycobacteriales > Pseudonocardiaceae. Next base: position 133 of record JBOHGH010000180.1, read on the forward strand.
CCGCTGGGCTCGGCACCCGGTTCCTGCCGGCGACCAAGACCGTGCCCAAGGAGCTGCTGCCGGTGGTCGACACCCCGGCGATCGAATACATCGCGGCGGAGGCGGCGCAGGCCGGTGCCGACCGGCTCGTGCTCGTTGTCTCGCCGGGCAAGGAGTCGGTGGCGGCGTACTTCGATCCCAGCGCGGATCTGGAGGCCGAACTGCGCGGGCGGGACAAGGACGCGTTGCTGGCCAAGGTCCGCCGGGCCCCCGAGCTGATCCGGGTCGAGGTCGCGCTGCAGCACAAAGCGTTGGGTCTCGGGCACGCGGTGGGCTGCGCCGAGCCGTTGCTGGCCGAGTCCGACGACGCCGTGGCTGTCCTGCTGCCCGACGATTTCGTGCTGCCCACTGGGGTGCTGACCAGGATGGCCGCGATCCGCCAGAGGTATGGCGGCAGCGTGCTGTGCGCCTTTGACGTCCCGCGGGAGCAGATCTCCGCCTACGGGGTGTTCGACGTCACTGACGTTGACGAGGCTGACGACGTCAAACGGGTGCACGGGATGGTGGAGAAGCCGTCGCCCGAGGCGGCGCCGTCCACGTTGGCTGCGGCCGGTCGCTACCTGCTGGACCGGGCGGTGTTCGACGCGCTGCACCGGATCGACCCCGGGGCAGGTGGCGAGCTACAGCTCACCGATGCCGTGGCGTTGCTGATCGATGAGGGCCATCCGGTGCACGTCGTAGTGCACCACGGCGAGCGCCACGACCTGGGCAATCCGGCCGGGCTCCTTCGGGCTTCGGTGGACTTCGCGCTTTCGGATCCCGATATTGGCCCTGGCCTGATGAAATGGTTGCGCGAGAGGGTGGAGCAGGAGACCGCGTGAGGTCGCTGGACGAGCAGCTCGGGCGGGTGCTGGAGGCCGCGGTGCGGCCGGCACCGGTGCGGGTGGCGATCTCCGAGGCGCAGGGGATGCTGTGCGCCGAGGAAGTCGTGGCACAGCGCGCACTACCCGGGTTCGACCAGGCGGCGGTCGACGGGTACGCGGTGCGCAGCGTGGACGTCACGGAGGTCCCGGCCACCCTGCCGGTGGTTGGTGAGATCGCGGCGGGCTCGCGGCAGCCGATGCGGCTGCAGCCCGGCCAGGCGGTCCGGGTGGCCACCGGCTCGGCGCTGCCGGCCTTGGCCGATGCGGTCGTCCCGCTGGGCCACACCGAGGACGGGGTGGCGCGTGCGGCGCGGGTCACCGTGAAGCGCGCGGTCCCTTCCCGGGCCTACGTGCGCCGCACCGGGGAGGATGTGCAGACCGGCGACGTCGCGGTGCGTCCTGGTTCGGTGATCGGTTCGGCGCAGGTGGGGCTGCTCGCCGCGGTAGGACGGGCCAAGGTGCGGGTGCACCCGCGGCCCCGGCTGTCGGTGCTGTCGGTCGGTGACGAGTTGGTCGACGTGGATCGCACGCCGGGCGCCGGCCAGCTCTACGACGTCAACTCCTACGCGCTGGCCGCGGCCGCCCGGGATGCCGGCGCCGAGGTACACCGGGTCGGCATCGTGCCCAGCGATCCGCCCCGGCTGCGCGACGCGGTGGAGGGCAGGCTGCTGCTCTCCGAGATCGTGGTGGTGACCGGAGCGGCCGGTGGGTCCACGGGTGACGAGATTCACGGTGCGTTGGCCGAGCTCGGACCGTTGGATGTGGGGCGGGTGGCCATGCACCCCGGTTCGGTGCAGGGCTTCGGCCGGCTCGGCCCTGACTCGGTGCCTACCTTCTTGCTGCCGAGCAATCCGATCAGCGCGCTGGTGGTCTTCGAGGTGCTGGTGCGGCCGCTGATCCGGCTCGCGTTGGGCAAGCGAAATCCCCATCGCCGCACCATCACTGCCCAGCTGTTGTCGCCGGTGACGTCGGTTGCAGGTCGCTGCGGGTTCCTGCGCGGTCAGTTGCTGCGCGATCCCGATACCGGCGAGTACCTGGTGCAACCCCTCGGTATCTCCGGTGCCCATCTCTTGACTTCGCTGGCTGAGGCGAACTGCCTGATCCTCGTCGACGCCGACACCACTGAGGTGTCGGTGGGCGAGGAGGTGGTGGTGAGTTTCCTGGCCCAGCGAGGCTGACGTGTCTGCATTCGGGTTCATTGACCGGCCTGCGGGCCGCCATCCCGGTTGGCCCGCTCGGCTCGGCCCGATGCGGGTCGCTGCGGGGCAGGTCGCGCTGCGCCCGGTGCGCCTGCGCGATGGCTCGGCATGGAGCCGGTTGCGGCTGCGCGACGAGGCCTATCTGCGCCCGTGGGAGCCCGAATCGGAGGGAGCCTGGGCGGAGCGCTCCACCACCATGGCCTGGCCGGTGATCTGCAGCGGGCAGCGCGCGACGGCCCGGCGCGGGCAGGCCCTGCCGTTTGCCATCACGCTGGACGGCCAGCTCGTCGGGCAGCTAACCCTGGGCAACGTGGTGCGGGGCTCGTTGCGTTCGGCCTGGGTCGGTTACTGGGTAGAGTCGGATGCGGCCGGAGGTGGTATCGCGACCGGGGCGGTGGCGTTGGCCGTGGACCACGCGTTCGGACCAGTCGGGCTGCACCGGGTCGAGGCCACGGTGCGCCCGGAGAACATCGCCAGCCTCCGGGTGCTCGCCAAGCTCGGGTTCCGCGACGAGGGTCTGCTTCGGCGTTACCTGGAGGTGGACGGCGACTGGCGGGACCATCAGTTGCTGGCGTTGACCGAGGACGAGATCGGCGCCGGGCTGGTGTCGCGACTGATCCGCGCAGGCCACGCCCACCACCCCTGAACCCCCCACACCCGGCGTGTCCGCGCCTGATGCACGGTGTGTCGCGCTCTGGTGTACGCGCGATCATCACCGGCGCGCCTCCGCGATCCGGGTGTCTGCGGTAGTTACCGTGACCCGCGGTAGCAGGCCGCTCGTGATGACCGACTGGGGTAGGGGGCTAGGAGTGCCCAGCTCGCTGATCTTCGCGGCGCTGGCGGTGGCATGGCTCGTGGTCCTTGTCCCGATGATCGCGAAGCGACGGCAGGAGGTGGCACGCACTGCGGAGTCTGCGCTTGCTTCTCGGGTGCTGCGTCGGCCTGATCTTTCCCGCGCGGCGCTGATGCACGATCAGGAGGTGCCCATGATCGGCGAACGGATCGCGGAGCGGGAGCCCGCCTCGTACGAGCGCCGGTACAGACCGGGCCGCGGTGGCTTTGACCCAGAGGTCGCCGCCCAGGTGGCCCGTGCGAAGTACGTGTTCCGGCAGCGGGTGGTGCTCGGTCTGGCAGTAGGGGCGGTCGCCACACTGGTGCTGGCGCTGACGGCGTCGAGCCTGCTGTGGTGGCTGCATGCTGCGTTGGATATGACGGTGATCGGTTATCTCGGCTACCTGCGCCTGCAGGTGCGTATCGAAGAGGAGGTGCGGCAACGCCGGGCCGCACGGTTGGCCGGTTCCCGAGCAGGCATCGCCGATCCCGACGTCGCCGAGGAGGCGCCGGTTGAGGCGGCCCAGCAGGGAGAGCCGATCGAGGAGGCGGCGGCTCGGTCTGCCGCGGTGCCTCCACCCCACCCCACTGCCGTCGCGCTCGACCTCGACGATGAAGACCCGACGTTCGACGAGCTGAAGCCCACCTTCGAGCCGCGGTACCGGCGAGCGGCCGGCGAGTAGTCGACCACCGGCTGCTAAGCTCGGCCGCACCGCGAGGGGCTGTAGCGCAGTTGGTAGCGCGTCTCGTTCGCATCGAGAAGGTCAGGGGTTCGATTCCCCTCAGCTCCACCATGGCGGCCTTACTCGCACTCTGGCCCGCAAGGGCGGAGGCGAGGAGGCCGCCGAGGTGTAGCTGGGCGTTGTCTTGGCGGTCGTGTGTGGTGTTCTGAGGGTCGTGCGGCTGTTGGGCGGCGTTGGTGGTTCGGATGGCGTGCATGAGGCTGCCGAAGGGTTCATGGAGATCGTCGGTTTTGACGGTGGGCTGGCGCGTGGGGTGCATGTCAACGTAGAGCCGGGCGAAGATCGCTTTGTTGAGTAGTTTGCGGGCGTGGTCGGTGGCGGTGTTGTACAGATCGCGTGGCCTGTCGAGTAGGTCTAGTGCGGCGGCGAGGACGGCGCGTCCGGGGTCGAGGGTGTCGGTGGTTTCTTGGAGTTGCTGGGTGATTCGCTGCTTGTTGTTGCGGAGGTCGCGCATTCTGGCTTTGAGTTTGTGTTCTGGCCAGTCGGGGTCACCGAGTAGGTCGAGGTATCGGTCTTCCTGTCGGTCGAGTTCGGTGAGTTGCTGCCGCAGGTTGGCCCGCAATTTTGTTGTGGTTTCTTTGGAATCTGTGCAGGCGTCGGCGGCGAGGGTTTCGAGCGTGGCGCGGTGCTGGGCGGGAATGGCAACTCGTGCGTAGTGATCTGTGACAGCTTTCTCGACCTTGGCTACTGGTAGGGAGGGCAGGTCGCAGTCGTGTTCCTGGTTGCCTCGGCAGATGAAGTAGAAGTAGCGGTTACCGGTCTTGCTGGTGTTGGGGCGGAGGATGAGCCGGCGCTTGCAGCGAGCGCACCAGAGGGTTCCCTTGAGGTAGTGGTCGTGAACGCGCTCGCGAGTTCCCGCGCCGCGTTCGACGTAGAGGACCTTCTGCACGCGCTCGAAGAGGTCGGGTGTGGTGAGGGCTTCGTGGCGTCCGGGGTATTCCACGCCGTCATAGGTGACGGTGCCGAGGTAGTAGCGGTCGCGCAGCAGGTTGCCGATGGTGTGGATGGAGACGGGGCGTGGGCCGTATCGGCGGTTGCCCTTGGTGCGTAATCCGGCGTCGGTGAGGGCGTCGCGTAGTTCGGGAAAGCTATACTGGCCGGTGGCGTATAGCTCGAATGCCATCGTGACGTAGGGAGCGCGCTCGGGGTCGACGGCGATGGTACGGATCTCGCGGCCGTCATACTTGATTCGGACGTTTTGGTAGCCGAGTTTCGCGATGCCGAGGGTGCCGCCGCTGCGGGCTTTCTGGCCCATCTTGTATTTGATGTCCTCTCCGGAGACGAGGACTTGGTACTCGTTGAACACGGCGAGCATGCCGTGCATGGCCCGCCCCGCGGGGGTGTTGTCGAGATTCCGCTCGGTTGCCGAGACGAGGTGGACGCCGAGTTTTTCCAGAGCGACCATCATGATGGCGTCATCGTAGCGGTTGCGAGCAAACCGGGACAGCGCGTAGACGACCACGTAACGGACGTTCGGATGCGCCCGCAAGTACTGGATCATGTCACGGAATGCGTCGCGGTGCTCGATCGATTTGGCGGTCTTGCCGGGGTCGATGAACTCGGTCACGACTGGTGCGCCGATTTCGTGGGCGCGTTCGTGTGCGGCTTTCCGCTGTGCGGGTAGCGAGATTCCCTCGGGGTTGTAGTCGGTGTTGACCTGCCCTTCAGACGACACCCGCAAGTAGAGAACGGCGTCGCCGCCCACCGATTGTGCGGTGGCAAGGGTCTTGAGCCTGCGGGTGGTCATGAGATGGTTCCTTTCTGGTCGGGTCGTTTCTCTTGGTGAAGATTGCGGGAGATCAGTACGAGTGCTTGGGCGAGTAGGTCGAGGTCGATTTCTCGGCGTTGGTTTCCGCGAACGGTGATGCTGGGCGATCTCGCTTTCTGACGGGTCGTGTCGGCGGCGTGGCGCCGCCGCTGGCGGCGGGTCGAGTGGTCCTCCCTTCCTCGTCGGGTGTCGGTCCGCGCGGACGTCCGTGGGGGCGGGTGTGCCTATGCGTGCAGGCGCGTGCGAGGCGCCGTTCGTCCGCGCGGACGAACGGGTCATGGCGCGGGGTGGCTGGCGCGCCAGCGGCCTCGGGAGACCTGGACGGCGCGCCGGTCGGTGGCGTGGTGTTGCAGTCGGTCGTAGACCCAGGTGCGGCGCATACTGGTTGCTGTCATGAGATCGGGGACCGAGGAGCCTTCCGGCGGGGCCTGCCGTAGCGCGGACAGCAGAGCCGTGTCCGGGTCCTCCCTGTTGGCAGAGCCGGGCTCGGCGAGGGTCTCGCTGCTGTGCCTGGGCCGGGGGATGGCTGGCTGCTGGTCATCTGTGCTGGGTGTGCTGTCAGTGGCTGCACGGGAGGCGTCGTCAAGGGTGGGCCGGGTGGGGGCGTGGGGGGTGGCCAGGGTGGTGACGTCGGTGTCGGTGAGCAGGTAGGCGCGGGCGCGGCGGGGCGTGGTGTGTTCGGGGGTGGAGATGAGGAACTTGCCGGGGGCATCCAGGGTGTGGGCGTGCCACCCGGCGGCGAGCATGCCCTGCCCGAGCACGAGGTCGACGTCGCGGCGTTCCCGGACCCGCAGGCACACCCGGACGTCCATCTGCGAGCGGACCGCGCCGGAGCCCATGGCCTTCTGCGTGGGTCGCTGGGTGGCCACGAGCAGGGTGACGGCCACGGCTCGGCCGCGCCGGGCGATGGAGTCGGCGTGGTTGATGGCGGCTGGGGCGTCGTCGCTGAGTTCGGCGTACTCGTCGATGACGACGACGAGCGCGGGCTGGGCCGGGCTGGGCTGCCAGACCCGCTGCCCGGCGTCGGCCAACCGGGCGGCGCGGGTGTCCAGGATGGCCACGGCATCGGCGAGCAGTTCGGCCGCCTGGGCCGGGGTGGTGGCCAGCCGATCGAGGCACGGCGCCCACGGCCCGAGTTCCATCCCGCCTTTGAGGTCGACACCCCACAGCGCGACGTCGGGGCAGCCGGTCAGCGAGGCGAGGATGGCGTTGAGGATGCCGCTCTTGCCTGCCCCGGCGACGCCACCGACGAGCGCGTGCCGGTGTGCCAGGGTGACGGCGACGGGGGAGGCGTCCTCGAACAGGCCGAGCGGGATCGGCGCGGTGACCGTGGCCGGCTCGGCGTCGGACGTGCTCGCGGGCCAGGCGATGGCGCGGGCGTGCGGGTCAGCGTTCAGGACCCGGATCAGGCAGCGGTCGGCGTGGGCGGGGTCGGGCTCGACCCGGACGGCGCCGGGCCTGGTGCCGAGCCCGGACTCCAGCGCGGGCATCTTGGCGATGACGTCGGCGGCGGTCTGCCCGCGGCGCAGGCCGATGCGAGCACGCCAGCCCCACAGGTCGACCACGGCCGACATGACTCGGGAGCCGTCGAGGCCGACGGCGTCGGCGATGTCTGGCCAGGCTTGGAGGGTGCGCTCGACCCGGACCCGGGCGCGGCGGCGTCGGTGCCACCACCAGGGCAGAGCGGCAGCGAGGGTGCCGACGGCGAGCAGCGCGGGCAACGGCGCGGTGCCGGGGCCGAGCGCGGTCGCGG
>JBOHGH010000181.1:0-7115 GCA_050699975.1 Pseudonocardiaceae bacterium
AACCACAGCAGGCTGTGGTTCGCGGCCCTGGATAGCGCTTTCAGACCGTCGTCGGCAGCTGCGGGGGGAACGGCGGCGCTGCGGCGTACCAGTTCGTGGTCGACCCGATTGATCTCCCGCGCCACTCGACGCAACCATTCCTGCACCAGCGCAGCCTAAGTGAGCCCGTACGGACGGCCTGCAGGACGGCTCTGGCAGCCTAGGCTGAAAGGCATGCAGCGGCGGATCTTCGGCATCGAGACTGAGTTCGGGGTCACCTGCACCTTCCACGGCCAGCGCCGGCTGTCGCCGGACGAGGTGGCCCGCTACCTGTTCCGCCGGGTGGTGTCGTGGGGTCGCTCGTCGAACGTATTCCTGCGCAACGGGTCACGGCTGTACCTCGATGTGGGCTCACACCCGGAGTACGCCACGGCGGAGTGCGACGACCTGGCCCAGCTGGTGACCCACGACAAGGCCGGCGAGCGGATCCTCGAGGACCTCCTGGTGGATGCCGAGCGCCGGCTGTCCGATGAGGGCATCGGCGGGGACATCTTCCTGTTCAAGAACAACACCGACTCCGCAGGCAACTCCTACGGCTGCCACGAGAACTACCTGGTGGCTCGTGCTGGTGAATTCTCGCGGATCGCCGATGTGTTGTTGCCCTTCCTGGTCACCCGTCAACTGGTCTGCGGCGCGGGCAAGGTGCTGCAGACACCGCGCGGTGCGGTGTACTGCCTGTCGCAGCGGGCCGAGCACATCTGGGAGGGGGTCTCCTCGGCGACCACCCGGTCCCGCCCGATCATCAACACCCGGGACGAGCCGCACGCCGACGCCGAGCGGTACCGCCGCCTGCATGTGATCGTCGGTGACTCGAACATGTCCGAGGTGACCACCTTGCTCAAGGTGGGCACCGCCAACCTGGTGCTGGAGATGGTGGAGGAGGGCATCGCGTTCCGCGACTTCACCCTGGACAACCCGATCCGGGCGATCCGCGAGATCAGTCATGACCTCACCGGCCGGCGCGGGGTGCGACTGGCGGGCGGCCGCGAGGCTTCCGCCCTGGACATCCAGCGGGAGTACTACACGCGCGCCGCGGAGCACGTGGCCCGCCGCGGGTCCGACCCGTTGACCGACCGGGTGATGGAGCTGTGGGACCGCACTCTGGGCGCCGTCGAGCAGCAGGATCTCAGCCTGATCGACCGCGAGATCGACTGGGCGATCAAGCACCGGCTGGTGGAGCGGTACCGCGCCAAGCACCGGATGGACCTGTCCAACCCGCGGATCGCCCAGTTGGATCTCGCCTACCACGACATCCGCCGTGGTCGGGGGCTGTTCGACCTGCTGCAGCGCAAGGCGCTGGTCGACCGGGTGACCGACGATGGCGAGATCGAGGCGGCCAAGGACACCCCACCGGCCACCACCAGAGCGAAGCTGCGCGGGGATTTCATCGCCGCTGCCCAAGCCGCGGGCCGCGACTTCACCGTCGACTGGGTGCACCTCAAGCTCAACGACCAGGCGCAGCGCACCGTCCTGTGCAAGGACCCGTTCCGCGCCGTCGACGAGCGCGTGGAGAGGCTCATAGCTTCGCTATGAGCCCCGTGAGTGGCCCTGCTTGTTGCCGGCGAGCCGGACTCTGCATCGCCACTCACGGGGCAGCCGTAGGCTGCACGGCGTGTCATCCGCCCGCGCTGAGCGCTTGGTCAACCTGGTGCTCTGCCTGCTGTCCAGCCGCCCGTACCTGCCCGCCGAACAGATTCGGCGGATCGTGCCCGGCTACGCCGAGACCCCTTCCGACGAGGCGTTCTTCCGGATGTTCGAGCGGGACAAGGCGGAGCTACGCGAGCTGGGCGTCCCCTTGGAGACCGGCCGAACCCCAGGGTTCGACGCCGGGGAGGGCTACCGCATCGCGCGCCGGGACTACGAGCTGCCCGACATCGACCTCGAACCCGACGAAGCCGCCGCGGTCGCACTGGCCGCCCGGCTGTGGGATTCCCCGCAGCTGGCCGGGGCCGCACACGGTGCTGTGCTCAAGCTGCGCGCCGCTGGGGTGGAGGTGGACACCGAGCCGTCGGTGGCCGTCGAACCGCGGGTACGAGCCGCCGAGCCAGCGCTGACCCCCCTGATCTCGGCGGTCCAGGCCGGGCAGATCGTGACCTTCCTGCACCGCAAGCATCCCGCCGCCGAGCCCGCGGCACGCACCCTCGAGCCGTGGGGGGTGGTGTCCTGGCGGGGCCGCTGGTACATGGTGGGACACGACCGGGACCGGGGGGCGACCCGCTGTTTCCGGGTCTCCCGGATCGTCGGTGCGGTGCGTACCGTCGGCGCGCCGGGGTCGGTACGCCGACCGGAGGGGGTGGACTTGCTGAAGATCGTGGCGGGTTCCGCGGAACCGCCGCCGGTGGCACACACCGCCCGGCTGTGGCTGGCCGAAGGTCGCGCGCACGGCCTGCGCAGGCACGCAACAGTGCTGAGCGACATGACCGTGGCCGGGGTGCGCGGCGATCTCGTTTCGGTGCAGCTGCCAGGCCACGACGTCGCCGCGCGATGGATCGCCGGGCATGGGCCGGACGCCGTGGTGGTCGAGCCCCCGGAACTGGCCGACGCGGTGCGGGCCCGGCTGCGCGCGGCTGCCGGGAGCGCGGGCTGATGGCCGGGGGGGTTGCCGAGCGGTTGCCCCGGCTGCTGGCTCTGGTGCCCTACCTGCTGGCTCGGCCCGGCGTTCCAATCGATGAGGTGGCCGGCGACTTCGATGTCACGGTCCGGCAGCTGCGCCGCGACCTGGAGCTGCTGTGGATGTGTGGGCTGCCCGGCTACGGGCCTGGTGACCTCATCGACCTGTCCTTTGAGGGCGACACCGTGACTGTCACCTTCGACGCCGGGATGCGCCGCCCACTGCGACTGTCCGGTGCGGAGGCAACCGCGTTGGTGGTGGCGCTGCGAGCGCTGGCCGAGACGCCCGGCGTGGTCGACGCCGGGGCGGTGCGCCGGGCACTGGCGAAGATCGAGGCGGCAGCCGGGCAGGCCGATGGCGTGGTAGTCGGGTTGGCTACCAGGGAAGAGGCCGCGATGGCCGCGGTGCGCGACGCGCTGGACCACCGCCGCGCGCTGCGAATCCGCTACTACACCGCCTCCCGCGACACGGTGGGGGAGCGCACCGTGGACCCGATGCGGTTGCTCCTGGTCGAAGGCCGCAGCTACCTGGAGGCCTGGTGCCGCAGCGCCGAGGGAGTGCGGCTGTTCCGGCTGGACCGCATCGAGCACGTCGCGACGCTGGACGAGCCGGCTGCGCCGCCACCGCACGCCCGCCCCACCGACGTGTCGGCCGGGCTGTTCCGCGCGCAACCCGACCAGCAGGTCGCCGTGCTCACCCTGGCTCCAGACGCCCGCTGGGTCGCCGAGTATTACCCGGTAGAGGAGCTGACCGAGGGCCACGGGGGAGCCGCGACTGTGCGGATGCGCTATGCCGACACCGGCTGGATGGTGCGTCTGGTGCTGGGGCTGGGCGCCGATGTGGTGGTCCGGGAACCCGCTGAGCTGGCTGCGGCGGTAACGCAGCGCGCCCGCGCGGCGGTGCACAGATCCAGCCATCTGCCGCCCGGCTAGCCGGGCTAACGTTACCCCGTGTCCTATCTGATCAGCGCAGTGGCCGCCGCCGCTGGCGTCGTCGTGCTCATCGCGCTGCTGATGCGGCTGGCCGGTTCCATCCGTGGTCTAGCCCGTACCGCCCACGCCAGCCAGGCCAGACTCGCTGACCGCAGCGGCCTGCTGATCGCGCGGATCGCGGCCCTGCGGGTGGAGATTGCCCGGCGACGCCGCCCCCGCAACGCTGCGGCTTCCAGCGGACCCCTGGCCGCGTAGCATCGAGCTCGCATGAGTAACGAGAGAGGAAGCCACGATGCCTAATCTGGGTGGCTGGGAGCTGTTAATTCTCCTGGCCGTGCTAGTTCTGCTGTTCGGTGCGACCAAGCTGCCGGCGGCCGCCCGGGCCATCGGGCAGTCCATGCGCATCTTGAAGGCCGAAACCAAGGGCATGCGCTCGGAGGACGAGCCGAGCCCGCCAGCATCCCCGCAGCAGTCCCCGCAGCAGGCCCCGCAGCAGGCCCCGCAGCAGGCGCTGCCACCGTCGGGTCCCACCGCAACGCCGGTTCAGGAGTCCCAGCGGCACAACGACACCATCCGCTGACGACCAGGATCGGGTGAGCAGGATGCGGTTCCCGGCTGGGCGTTTCCGCCCTGGGCCGGGCCGCCGACGCGACGCTAACCCGGACGGCTCCATGACCCTGATGGAGCACCTCTACGAGCTGCGCAACAGGTTGTTCGTCGGGTTGGCGGCGATCGCGCTCGGTGGTGTCCTCGGTTTCATCTGGTGGGGAGTGTCCCCGTTCGGTCTGCCCAGCCTCGGCGATCTTCTTACCCGCCCGTACTGCGGACTGCCGGAGACGCTGCGGCTGACTCCGAACGCTGGCCGCTGCCAGTTGCTGCAGACCAGCCCGTTCGAGGTGTTCACCCTCCGCATGCAGGTGGGAATGGCCGCAGGTGCGGTGTTGACCGCACCGATCTGGATCTACCAGGTGTGGGCTTTCATCACGCCTGGCCTGTACACCAAGGAGCGTAAGTTCGCCGTCACCTTCGTCGGCGCGGCCAGCGTGCTGTTTGCCGCGGGCGCGGTCCTTGCCTACTACGTGGTACCCACTGGCCTGTCCTTCCTGGCGAACCTGGGCGCCGGGCAGTTCATCACCGCACTGACCGGCAAGGCCTATGTCGGCTTTCTGATCACGATGCTGGCCGTGTTCGGCCTGGCCTTCGAGTTACCGCTGCTGGTGGTGATGCTCAACCGGGTCGGGGTGTTGCCGTATGCGAAGCTGCAACGCTGGCACCGCGGCATCCTGTTCGGCCTGTTCGTGCTGGCCGCCATCGCCACCCCCGGAAATGACCCGATCTCCATGCTGGCACTGGCGGCCGCCCTGCTTTTGCTGTTCGAGGCGTCGGTGCTGATCGCTCGGTCCCACGACCGCACCCTGGCACGGCGGCGAGCCGAACAAGGCTTGGACGACCTCGACCCCGACGAGCCCTCCCCGTTGAACCATCGGGTGGAGCCCACGGGGTCAGATGACGCGGCGAAGGATGACCCGGCACCTCGGTACGACGACGCCACCTGAGGCCGGGCAGCGATCGCCAGGCGCTAGCCCTGCCAGAATGATCGAGGTGGCGAGTGCGCCCGGAGGTGCTTGTCCAACGGTTCTTGCTACTGGCCGGCGGTGTCGTCACTGCGGTGGCGATCGTCCTGGCGTCCTTCGGGCAGTGGTCCTGGGTAATCGCCGTTGCTGCTGGGGCTGGCGGTGCCACCATCGGCCGGGCTGGCCGGCATGGTCATCGCCTGGCTCGTTGTCCGGCACCTGCGGACCAGTGCTCCATGGCTAGACTTCGCCGCAACCTTGGGTATCGCGGTACCGGGCACCGTGTTGGGGATCGGCTACGTGCTGGCCTACCGCACAGACACCACGATCGGCGGCGTGACCGTTCTCCCGGCGCTGGTCGGTGGTACCGCAATCTTCGGCGGCGCGCTCGCCATCGTGGTGTCCTACGTCATCCGCAGCATGCCGGCCGGGCAGCGAATCGCAGTCGGGTCACTGTCCCAGCTGCACCCGTCAATCGAGGAGGCCTCGATGAGCCTGGGTGCCAGCTCGGTGACGACGTTTCGCCGGGTCGCGCTGCCACTGATCCGGCCGGCACTGCTCACCGGCCTTTGCTACAGCTTCGCCCGCTGCATGACGTCGGTGTCGACCGTCGTCTTCCTTGTCACACCGGAGACCAAGATCATGGCTTCCCAGATCCTCGATGCGGTCAACTACGGACGCTACGGTGTCGCGTTCGCCTATTGCATGGTGCTCACGGTGATCGTGCTCGCAAGTTTCGGGCTGATCAGGTTGATCATCGGGGGCAGCGCCGACTTGAGCCGGGTCGCGCCGAGCCCAGCCGGCGGTGCATGAGCATGACCGCCACTGCTGCCACCGCCGCCACCACCTCAACCGGTACTGGCCGGTTGCACCTCGACCAGCTATGCAAGACCTTCACCAGCCGCAGCGAGTCGGCCGTCGCAGTCGACGGGATCGACCTCACCGTCGAACCTGGCGAGTTCATCACCCTGCTCGGACCTTCCGGCTGCGGCAAAACGACCATATTGCGGATCGTCGCGGGCTTCGAATACGCCACCAGCGGCCACGTTCGCATGGACGGTCGACTGCTGGACGATGTCCCACCGCAGAAACGACCCATGGCGATGGTGTTCCAGAGCTTTGCGCTGTTCCCGCATATGACGGTGGCCGAGAACATCGCATACGGGTTGCGGCTCAAGAAGCTGAACCGCACCGAGATCAGCGAAGCGGTTACGTTGTCGCTGACCAGCATGAACCTTGCCGGCCTCGGCGAACGCAGCCCGCACGAGCTCTCCGGCGGCCAGCAGCAACGCGTCGCACTCGCCCGCGCCTTGGTCATTCAACCGAGGCTGCTGCTCTTCGACGAACCGCTGAGCAACCTCGATGCCAAGCTGCGCACCTCGATGCGCGCTGAGATCCGTCGTATCCAGCAGCGGCTCGGCATTACCAGTCTGTACGTCACCCACGACCAGGACGAGGCGATGAGCATGGCCGACCGCATCGTCGTGATGAACAAGGGTCGCATCGAACAGGTCGGGACCCCCAGCGACATCTACTTGCGCCCGGCCAGCGTATTCGTCGCCGACTTCGTCGGTCGCGCAAATTTCTTGGAGGTCTCGCCCAGGGGCATCGAGGGCGGCCTGGCCCTGCTCAGCGCCTTCGGCCGCGACATGTCACCGACCTGCCACCGAGACGTCCAGGCTGGCGAAACAGCTTATCTCGTCGTGCGCCCGGAGTCGGTCTCGCTCCGGCCTATGGTCCACGGCGGTGACGGCGTCGTGCTGAGCTCGGTGTTCCGCGGAACAACAGCCGAGTACGAGATCGAGACGGCCGCCGGCACCCTTGTCGCCAGTGTGTCTCGCCCCGACCCGACAGCCATGTTCACCGAGGGCACCAACGTGGCCGTGGAGATAGAGGACCGCCGTTCCTACGTGTTGCCCAAACAACCCGACCCGTGAGTGGCGATGCGACCTACAGCTC
>JBOHGH010000182.1:0-7056 GCA_050699975.1 Pseudonocardiaceae bacterium
ATGCGAGCCATGGCTCGCATCGCCACTCACGGGTTGTCCCCATCACCGTCAGCTCGGCCACGCTGCCCAGCCAGGACAGATTGCGGACCTCCGGCTCGACCACAGAGCGGTCAGGTAGGACTCGAACCAGTCCCAGGAGGCTTGAGGACGCGATGGGCCAGAGGTATCTGCCGGGCGCCCGTGCCTCTCTTGTAGCCAGGACTGGAACCACGCTGGCGAGGCCGAGCAGTAGGAGACTCTCATGGGGCAGTTTGTTGTCGTCGATGGTCGTGTACTCCGACGCGACACCCAGGAGGGGGTCCACGGTCTCACCGTCGAGGTGTGGGACGAGTCGTGCTGCGATCAGGACTGCCTCGGGAGCACGCTCACGAATCTCGACGGGTCGTACTCCATCCGCTTCTGCCCGAGCCCGCAAGCCGTGTGCCCACCCCGCGTATTCGTCCGAATCCGTGACCGCGAGGGCAGGCTCATCCACGATGGTCGCCGCGCGTCGTGCACCTGCTTGCCGAACGCTCCCGTCTCGATCGACGTGGCGCTGGCACCCGAGACGCTGTGGTGGCACCACGCTGAGCCGGTGAGCTGGCACGCCCCGACCGGCCCGCTCATCGATCCTCGGATCCGCACCGACGTGCTCGAGGCGCTAGAGGCGTTCGCGCCCAAGTCGTCCGCGTCGATCGTCGACTGCATCGTCCCGCCCCTCGGCCAGTTCAGCGGCGTGCTCCAGGATGCGTGGGCAACGCTGCAGGGCGATCTTGCCGCCGCGGCACGGTTTCGGGACGTGCTGACCGTGGCTTGTGCCGTTACCGGCTGTGAGTGCGGCGAGGCGTCGCTGGCTGACGCCGTCGAGCGAGTATTCGCCGTCGAGTGCCCCCCGGAGCCCTCCTGCGGCGAGCCTGCCCCCGAGCAGCCCCACGGCAGCGGGTGTGACTGCTGTGGTGACTGCGAGGGCTGTGAAGCCGAGGATCCCTCGTGTCCGTGCCGCCCTCGGCTCGTGAAGCACAACGATGTCGCGGTCCTGGTGATGGCGGCGATGCACGTGTCATGTGGCCACCTCGACACCGCCAAGCGCTTCACCGTCACCATCCTCGACCAGGTCTGCCGCCTTGAGCTGCTCGGTGCGCTGCACCGAGCAGCCGCCAGCGCCCTGTGCGGCGATCGGCGATACGCCGAGCATTTCCTAGAGCTGGTCGAGCTGGCCACCACCACGTGCGGCGATCCCGGCCGGCGCTGCTCACGCACCAACCCCGTGTGCTGCTGCGACACGTGCATCGACGCCGCGCTCGAGCGCTGCCTGCGCGACACCGTGTGTGCCTGGCGGCGCATCGAGTGCTACTCGATCGACTCGATCGAACCGCGGCGCGCCTGCCCGGGCGAGACGATCGTCGTCTGCGGGCGCGGGTTCGGCGATACGCCGGGGACGGTCACGTTCCGCGAGTACGGCACGATGGAGGACGGGCCGAGGGGCACGGTGGAGGCCTGGTGCTGCAATAGCTTCACCGTTGTTGTGCCCCAGCGGGCCGGCTGCGGCATGACCCTGCAGCTGCCCGCTCGCACCGTCGAGATCTGCGGGCGCTTCCTCGAGTTCCGGCCCTTTGGCTGCGTCAAGGCCGAGTTCGAGGGCACCGCGCCGGACATTCTGCAATTCTCGGTGGCGGGCCACCACGAGGGCGATTGTGTCGAGCCAGGCACTCCGCTGCGAGTCAGTTGGAAGGTCTGCGCCGCCGACCGCGTGCGGGTGCAGGCCGTGAACGTCGCCACCGGCGCCGTGCTCGACGCGCTCGATCCCGCGCCCGACCGCGGTCACTGGACGTTCGACGGCAGCAGCATCACGACCACCACCGAGGTGCGCCTCGAGGTCGTCGTGACGGGCCAGTGCCGACCCAGCGAGGTGTCCCGCCAGCTCACCGTGGTCTTCCAGGCCAGACCGAACCTCAGCGTGCACGGCATCGAGGTGACCCAGGCGATCCAGCATTACCGGGCCGCCGAGCACTTGACCGATCCTGCCGACCGGGGTCCGGACAACAGCCTCCGGCTCGTCACCGACAAGACCGCCTGGGTGCGCACCTACCTGCGCAGCGGTCAGGTACCGACCTTCGACGGCGGGCAGCTCGCGGACATCAGCGGCATCCTCCGGATCGAGCGTCGCGTCGGCGGCATCTGGAACCTGGTGGCCAACCTCATGCCGCAGAACGGCCCGGTCACGGCCGAAGATTCCTTCGTCAGCTACGACGCGGAGCGCGGCAACATCAACAGCACCCTGAACTTCGTGGTGCCGGCGGCTCTGATGACCGGTCTGCTCCGGTTCACCGTCGAGGTCGCATCCCCGCACGCCACTTGCCCGGGGAATACCGCCAGCGCCTCGGTAACCTGTGATGTCAACCTGGGCCAGACATTGAACGCCGCCTTCATCACGATCGGCTACGACGGGCCCAACGCCACGAACACCGGCAACCTCACGCTGCCCGCACCCACGCTGGCCGGCGCCCAGGCCGAGACGGCCTGGGCGATGCTCACCTATCCCGTGTCGGGTGCCGCCAACGTCCGGATCGCGGGGACGTTCACCACCAACACGCCCCTCAACGACCCTCGTAGCTGCCCGGGTTGCTGCTCGCCGAACTGGGGAGCACTGCTGCCGATCGTGGCGAACCTCGTCACGGCCGACCAGGCGCTCAATCCGGGACCGAGCGCGTACTACGGCCTCATCGCCAGCGGCATCCCAGTGAACGTGCCTGGGTGCAACGGCGTCGCGACGGGCGGGCTGGCGGGCCAGCCCCTCACCTACGCCCATGAGATCGGCCATCAGTTCGGCCTCCCCCACGCGCGCTGCGGCAACGCCGGCGCCGGCAACGCTGCCTATCCCATCTACGAGCCGTACGACCTGCCGGTCGATGTGCCCGCCAACCCGATCAACACGACACTGTGGACAATGGCCAGCATCGGCGAGTACGGCCTCGACATCAACACCGGCAACATCGCCAACCCGAACGACGCCGAGGACTTCATGTCCTACTGCGGACCGCGGTGGATCTCCCGGTTCACCCACAACTATCTGGTGAACGACGCCCGTCTGACGCCGCAGGTGATCCCGACCGGCAGCGGCGCCGGTAGCGGCCGAGTCATTCGCGACACGTCACCGTCGTTCGAGCGACCACGCGGTGACGTGGAACCTCTCATCTACCTCGTCGGCCTCATCGAGGGCGACGGTGAGGTCACCGTGTCGAGCGTCGCCCGGTTGGACGCCCGCTACATGATCGGCGACGGGCGCCGCAGCGGCTACCGCGCCCAGCTCCTCGACACCGACGGCACCGTGCTCACCGAGGATCATGTCTACCGGTACTCGGTGGCCGGCGGCTGCGGAGGCACCGAGCCCTGCTGTGCCGACTGCACGGACCGCGACGAGTGCGGTCACCAACCATCGTTGCTGTTCAAGGCGCTCCTCGAGGACGTCGGGCCGGGCCAATGCCTGCGTATCGTGCACTGTGGCGAGACAGTGTGGGAACGAGTGCGTCCTGACTCGGCTCCCACGGTGAGCCAGGTGCGCGGCGAGCTTGACGAGCACGGCGATTTGCAGATCACGTGGTCGGCCACGTGCAGCACCGACGCCGAGGAGGCATGGATCCGGTGGTCGACCAATGGCACCGACTGGCGCGCTCTCACCGTGGTCGGCCAAGGACGTCAAGCCACGATCCCAACGGAGCAACTGCCCTCGGGCACGATCCACGTCCAGGTCCTCGTCCACGACGGGTTCTCCACCGTCGATGCTGCGAGCGAGGCGATCGAACTGCCGGCCCGGCCCCCGGCGGTGACAATCCTCTACCCCACGGCGGACGCCGTCGTCTACGCCGAGCGCCAGCTCCACCTCTGGGGCACGGCGTCTGACCTCAACGGCACACCACTCACCGATGACGCCTACACCTGGGAGATCGACGGCGAAGCCGTCGGCCGGGGTGCCGACATCTGGGTCAACAACCCCGACCCTGGTCGCCACACGGTGTGGCTTTTGGTCAGCACCCAGTACGGCACCGGTAGAGCGGAATCGACCATCGAGGTGCCAGGACCCGAGACCGCGGGTTGAGTCCGCACCCTCGCAGTCGGGCGACAAGCGGAGGCCGCGATGGTACGGAACCTCTGGGTGCACCAATAGCGTCGCATTACCGCGAAGCTCATGGCGTCGACGAAGGTTTCGGCGACGCTGAAAACTGAACCCTGGCAACGGTTGGACACCGATTCGAGTTCGGCCTGCCGAGTGAGGGCCTCGTCGAACTCCTCGTCGAGGAGGATCTGGAACCGCCGCATCGCCATGCCGTAACCACTACCCGGGAGGAATCGTCGACTCGTGCAGCATCATGAACAGCCGCGTATGAGCCTCTGACAGAGTCTCCGGGCTCACCGATCCCACACGCTGCGCACACGCCCGCTTCGGGGTGCTGTCGAGGTGGGCGGGCCACACATGCCAGCCCTGCTCACCCGGAATCGGGACGCTGTACGGGCCGGGTTCGTCCCTCACCTCCATCGCCAGTACGTGACCAAGCCCGCTATCCAGATTGAACATGTCGCTGGAGATCACGAGCACGCGGTAGTGATCGCTGCCGATCTCGACTTCCCAGATCTCGCCCTTGCGGAACACCCTCACGCGGCGCCGCTCTGCCGCCGATCCGCCCGGTGTGCCGCATGCCGAGCAGCGTCGTGGTCGGCATGCTCTGGATGCGCTGCGCACCACGCCGCGGACTCGGCCGTGAGCTGCCGAAACACCTCGCGAGACACTGCGGCCAGAATCCAGGAATGCACGGACCGCTCCGTGCGCCCGGCTGCATCCGTGACTTGACGGTGGAGCGCGTCATCGAACTGAACGGTCATCCGCTTTGTCATGGCACGATTTTACACCACCATCGTGCAGTGTCGTCATGGACCACCAAACGGTGCACCAGTGCTGCCTGGAGCGCACCTGGTCGGAGAGCGCTCAACCTCGGGCGGGGCCAGAACTGGCCGTGACAGACACAGCGTGGGTCAGCCCGAGAGGTGGCGCCAGAGGAACTCGTAGGCCAGGGCGGACATGAAGGCCGCCTGCTCGTTGTCCGCCGCGCCGCCGTGGCCGCCCTCGATGTTCTCGTAGTAGCTGACCGGCCGGCCGTACTCGCGCATCCGCGCCACTACCTTCCGGGCATGTCCGGGGTGCACGCGGTCGTCGCGGGTGGAGGTGGTGAGCAGGGTCGGCGGGTAACGGAGCCCAGCGCGCAGCTGGTGGTACGGGGAGAAGCGCAGCAGATGCTCGCGTTGCGCCGGGTCGTCGGGGTCGCCGTACTCGGCGGTCCAGGAGGCTCCGGCCAGCAGGGTGTGGTAACGGAGCATGTCGAGCAGCGGAACCGCGGCGACGATGGCACCGAACAGCTCCGGGTAGCGGGTGAGCATCACGCCCATGAGCAGCCCGCCATTGCTACCGCCTTGGGCACCGAGGCGGGGCGGCGTGGTGAAGCCCCGGGTGACCAGGTCCCGGGCCACGGCGGCGAAGTCCTCGTAGACCAGGTGGCGGTGGCGCTTGAGCGCGGCGGAATGCCAGCGCGGGCCGTACTCGCCGCCGCCGCGGATGTTGGCGACGACGTAGCAGCCGCCGCGGGCCAACCAGGCCCGGCCCCGGGCACCGCCGTAGCCGGGTTGCAGGGATATCTCGAAGCCGCCGTAGCCGTACAGCAGCGTGGGCCAACCGCCGGCCGGCACGGCCGAGTCGGGCGCGACCACGAAGTACGGGATCCGGGTGCCGTCGTCGGAGACCGCAAAGTGCTGATGCACGGCGAGCCCCTCGCCGTCGAAGAAGGACGGTTCCTGCTTGAGCGCGACGGCCGGAGCGGCGCCGATGGTCCCGATGGCCAGTGTGGACGGGGTCAGGAAACCGTTGATGTCGACCAGATACTCGTCGTCGGCGTCCCGGTCGGTGCCGCGCGCGCTAGCGGTGCACAGCGGCGGTGTGCCGGTCAGCGGCATGGCGCGCCAGTCCTGTGCCGGTGTCAGCACCGAGAGGTGGCTGACCACGTCGTGCATCACGTCGAGGATCAGGTGGTGGCGGGTCCAGCTGTAGCCGGCCAGCGAGGTGCGCTCGTCGGGGGTGAACAGCACCCGCAGGCCCGCGCCGGCGGCGCCGCGAGCCATGAACTCGTCGAAGTCGGCGGCCAGCAGGCAGCCCGCCGGGTACGTCTTGCCGGCCGTCCACTCGCTGCGCAGCTCGATCAGCAGCCATCGCCGGTACACGCTGGCGATCGCATCCTCGGGCACTTCGACGCGGCGCAGCCGGTCACCGGAGCGCAGATACAACTCGGAACGGTAGAAGTCCAGCGCACGCCAGACGAAGTCTCGCTCAAAGCCCTCAGTGTCGTGGTGGTAGGCGTACACCTCGATGTCGTCGGGCCTGCCCTCGTACACCAGCTCGGCCTCGGCCAGCGGCGTGCCGCGCCGCCATTGCCGGACGGTGCGCGGGTACCCGCTGGTGGTGAGCGTTCCCGGGCCGAAGTCGGTGGCGACGTAGATGTGGTCGGCATCGATCCAGCGCACGACGGACTTCGCCTCGGCTAACTGGAAGCCGTCGGTGACGAACTCGCGGCGCTCGATGGCGAACTCCCGCACCACCGTCGCGTCCGCGCCACCCCGCGACAGCGAGACCAACGCCCGCCGGTATTCCGGCCGCAGGCACTGCGCGCCGCCGTACACCCAGTTCTCGTCCTCGTCACGGGCCAGCGCGTCCACGTCGAGCAGGATCTCCCAGTCCGGCCGCTCCTTGCGGTATTCGTCAAGCGTGGTGCGCCGCCACAGGCCGCGTGGGTGCTCACGGTCCCGCCAGAAGTTGTACCGGTACTCGCCGCGCCGGGTGATGTACGGGATACGGTCGGTCGAGTCGAGCACCTCGCGGATCCCGTCGCGCAGGGTCTCAAACCGGGACCCGCCGGTCAGCTCCGCGACGGTCTCGGCGTTGCGCTCCCGCACCCAGGACAGGGCGCGCTCGCCGGTCACGTCCTCCAGCCACCGGTACGGATCCAACGGGCGCTGCCGCGCCCGTGAGTGGCGATG
>JBOHGH010000183.1:0-6903 GCA_050699975.1 Pseudonocardiaceae bacterium
CCTCCAGGTTCATCCCGCTCATGTGGTAGCGCACGGCGATGCGTTGATCGAGCGCGGCGAGCACGCCGAGCTTCACCCGCCGGCGCAAGGTCGGCTGTCCGACCAGCAAGCAGGCGAACAGGGCGCCCGAGTCCATTCGGTGGTTGGTGAGCATGCGCAGCGCTTCGAGCTGGGGGTGCGACAGCAGGTGTGCCTCGTCAATTTTTCCGACCGGAGGCGCTGGAATCCGTCGCTGACCTGCGCGTATTCGTAGATTACATGTTCGCGTCGATGGGCCGGTGCTGGTGGTTGCGGCGTGTCGGGTGGGTTTCTTGGTGAGTGCGTTCATCGCCGGGTTCTTTGTTCGGCGAGTTGGGCTTCGAGTTCGGCGGTGCGGCGGTCTTGGAACCGCAGGTTCGAGCGGGCGGCTTGCAGGCGTTCGTCGAGGGTGCGGTTGTCGGCGGTGAGCTGGCGGACTCGTTGTTTGAGGGTGGTGTTCTCGGTGGTGACGCGGCCGAGGGATTCTTCGTTCCAGTCGGCTTCCAGGTCGCGGATGCGGCCGAGGAGTTCCCCGATGCGGGCGCGTTGGGTGACGATCTCGGCGGTGGCGGTCTTCAGCGCGGTTTCGGCGTTGAGTGCGCGTTCGCGCCAGCTCGCCTCTCGCGGGTCGCTGGAGTGGTCCGGTTCGGGATGGTGTTGCGCCTGGTGTTTCACGGTGTCGAGTGCGGTGCGGGCGTCGGGGTTGGTGTAGAGGAAGGTGCGGGAGACGCGGGCATTACGTGCGATGGCGGCGACGCTGACCGGGGTGCGGTGCCGTCGCAGGTGATCGATGGCTGTGTGGACGCGGTCGAGCGCGGCTTGGCTGTCGCGGCGGCGGGTGGCCAGTGCGGCGGCGGTGCGCGGTGGCGTGGTCGCGGCGGTGCTCACTGCGGTGTGCCTGCTTCGAGTTCGTGGTTGTCGGTGTCGGCGAGGTCGGCGGCGCGGAATCCGATGGACCAGATTCGGTGGAAGTAGTCCTGGGGTTTGCGTAGGTCCAGTTGCAGGGCTTGATCGAGCAGGCCGAGCCCGGCGAGTGCTTTCTCCAGGCCATCGATGGCGCGGGCGGTTGGTTCGAAGACTCCGTGCAGGTAGTCGGCGGTGGCGTCGTCGGGGGCGCTCTCGGCGAGTTGGCGCCAGTGCTCGCGTTTGCGGCGCCAGTAGAGTAGGTCCGCACCGGAGAGCACGAACCGATCGCAGTTGTGGCAGTTGAGGTTCCACGGGCAATCGCCGCCATCGACGACGGGCTGGAAGGTGCAGAATCCGCCCTCGGCGGGGGTGCTGCGCCGGGACAGGTCGATCGCCAGCGCTTGGGCCTGTTCGCGGGTCATGGGTTCGGTGTCGCCGGCGAGGAGCTCGCCGGGGTTGGCGGCGCCGGGGCCGGCGACCCAGACGTGCGCGAGCACGTCTTCGAGGTCCGAGTGCGACAGGTGCACGTAGTGCTCGGCCATGCGGTCGGATACCTGACCCAGGTAAGACCGGATGTGGGTGAGGGTGGCGCCGGCGCGTAGCAGGTTGGTGGCCAGGGTGTGGCGGGCCTGATGCGCGACCCAGCGGCCGAGGTCGAGGGAGTCGATCCAGGCTTTGAACCGGTGATGGAACCACTGGTAGCTCAGTGAGTTGCTGCGGTCGCGGTTGAGGCGCGCGGTGGGGAACAAGGCCATGCGGGCGCGTTCGGCATCGGTGGGGTGGCGGCCGTGGTCGGCGACGAACGCCTCCATGGTCTTGCGTTGCCGTTCGGCGAGCAGTTGATAGAGCCGTTCGGGGATGCGGATCGAGGCGTCGTGGTTGCCGACCTTGGTCTGGTCGTGCCAGAACATCGGCAGCCCGCCGTAGCGGCCAAGGCAGTCGAAGCGGACACCGATCACCTCCCCGACCCGTCGGCCGGTGATGACCGTGGTTTCCCAGATGTCACGCAGTCCGCGATCGGATGGGTCGTGGTTGGCGAGGCGGGCCAGGTTGTCTGGGTCGGCGAGTGCTCGGGCGACTTCGTCGGGGAAGGGGCGGCGTGGGGTGCGGCCGGTGGTGGCGCCGGCGGTGGGGATGGCGACGATGAACTCGCGGTTCAAGCCGATCCGGTCGGTGGCGCCGGTGTCCAGGGCGGCGCGCAGCAGCTTGCGGGCAGAGTTGAACACGATCGACCGAGTGGTGGTGGTGACAGCGCTTGCCGTCCCGTCCGGGCGGGTGACCGCCAGCGACGGTAGCCGGTCGCGTTCGCGGCGGCGCTGGTCGGCGACGAACCGGCGCATGTGCTCGCTGCCGAGGGTGTGCGGGTCGTGGCCGCCGTCGGGTGCGTCGAGTTCCAGGAACACACCCAGTTCGACGGCGGCCCGGCGTAGCGAGTCGATGCAGCCGCCGTCTCGGGGGCAGCGCGGGGAGCCCAGCAGGTCAGCCAGGTGGTCCCAGACGAGGTCGCGCAGCCACCGCTGCGGGATGGCGGTCAGGTCGAAATGGCTACCGCGGCCGGGGAACCGGACCCCGAAGTGGTCGGTCTCGAGGAACCCGGCCTCGCGGGTGTCGACCGGGGTGTAGTAGACCAACCGCAGCTCCCGCTGGATCTCTCGGACGATCGCGGCAGCGACCTTGGGGCAGCCGCGGCCGGAATCGAACCCGGCCAAGGAGTCGAGATCGGCTGCGCGGCAGGTCGTCACCACCGACCGCAGCCAGCCCAGGTCCCAGCGTTGCGGCCGGGCCCGCTGGGTGTGGATGAACAACCCCCATTTGATCTCCGCTGCCACCAGCGGTCGCAGGCCCCGCAGGTTGATCTGTCCGGCGAACGGCGGCGCCGTCGTGGTGGCGCACCACTGCCGAAACTCTGTCTCGTCGGTGTAGGCGACCGGAACCGTCCACCCGAACTGCTCGTAGCGCTGCCACCAGCCCTGCGGCAGCCGGGCACTGCCGGGACAGCCGTCCCGCTTGTAGCGGGCGCCGTGGCGCGCGCACAACCCCAACGGGGACTCCGCCCGGTTGGGACACACCGTTACTCGACACGTCCCATAGCCGGGCAACCCGTCCTGGATGGCCAGCCAGGCCTCGAAGTAGGCGCTGATGATCGACTGCTGGTGGCGGAACCACTTCAGGTCGTGGGCCCGACACAACATTCGGCCCGAATGCGCGACCGGACGGTCCGGACAGACCCGACAGGCCATGTCCGTAACCCGGACATGGCGCCGTAAGCCCGTCGCGGCGGTGAGGAAGGCGGCCTTGCCAACCCCCCGCGCCTTGTCGCGCACCCACTGCTGCAGATGTTCCCCGCACAGATCCGTTCCGCCGCTGCGCGGGCGTTCGCAGGCGGCGACCACGCACTCCCACCGATAGATCGAATGCCCGGGCGGGATGTCGATCACCGCTGGCCGGAACAGCGGGTCGAACGACGGGGCGTCGATCAGCGCGGTGAGGATCTCGAGCCGATCCCGCGACTGTCGATCCGGGCGCGACGTCGGCACCAGCAGCAGATTCGTCCCGGCGCTCACCGCTGGTCTCCCCAGACCTGGCGCAGCGCCGCGTCGAAGGCCGAGTCGTGAACATCCACATGCCCGTAGACCTCACCGACCATCGCCGCGGACGCCCACCCGCCCGCGTCGCGGGCGATCAGCAGGTTCCCGTCGGAGGCCTCCAGCACCGCACTGGTGAAGGAATGCCGGAAAGCGTGCGGGCGAATGCTGCCCAGACCAGCCCTGTTCCCAGCACGAGCCAACATCCGTCGCGCGGCGACAGGCGCCCACGGCGCTCCGGCGCCCGGGCCGTGTAACTGCACCAACAACATCCCATGGCCGGCTGTGGCCGACGGGTATTCACCGGTGATGTAGTCGAAGTAGGTGTGGATCATCGCCGGGGAGATCCGCTTGATCAACCCGCCGGTGACCACCCCATCGTCGGCCCGCCAGGGATGTTTGGTCTTGGCCTCGGCCCCGTTCGGGTTGTCCGGACGGTGGCAGACGTGCAGGTGCGGAGAGCGACACTGCCCGCACGCCGCGTTCTCACGAAGGTGCAGATCAACCAGGTGAAGGCCGCAGAGTTCGCCGATCCTCAGACCCCCGTGACCAAGCCAGGACACCACCAGCCGGTCACGAGCCGAGTTCACTGTCTCCAGCAGCGTGTCCATCGCCCCGTCGGGCAGCATCTTCGGATGGCGGCGGTTCCGGCCCTGCGGTGCCAGGGGATTCGCCGGCATCGACTTGGTCGTGTGCCCAAGGAAGGAACGGCGACGGTCCGCCCGCGATGGCAACCTGCTCACATCGAGCCGCTCGCCCAACTCAGCGTTGACCCCGAGCGAAGCTTGATGCAGGTAGAAGCCCTTCAGGCAGGCCGCCGTCGTCGACAGCGCCGAGCGGGCATAGGGACGCTTACCCACTCGCCAGGGCTCGCCCAGGGGCCTCGCTACCTCGGCGCCGAGCAGGCCCATGTAGCGCTCAAGATCCCGTAGCGCCACCTTGTCGAGGGCCAGGCACTCGCGCTCCAGCCAGCGCAGGTGATCCACCAGCACGTAGGCATACGTGCGTTGTGTTCCCGACCCGTCGTAGCGGCGCAGGAACCGATCCGCCTCCCGATGCTCGATCCCGTCAGGCCACACGATCGTCCATGATCGCCGCCCGCCGGCCCGGTCGATGCGCTGGACCCGGAGATCCCCGACCACCACTCGTAATGCCACACGCCCTCCATCTCTTCACGTGAACCGGACGAACATCCCGAATACCGGTCGGTAAACGACCACGGGACGTCGATGAAGTCACGCAAGACGAACGACGTGTCCAGACCAAGATCAGGTCGGTAAAGTCAATGATCACCACTGGGCTTCTACCGCGTTCGGCGTGCTCGGCGGCCAGGGCGTCAGCGGCCTGTGGGACCAGGGTCGCGGCATGGAAACGGGGCACGTGACCGAGCGCGCAGACGATGTGGTGCAGCATTCCGCGCACCCCGACTGCCGGGTTGGGCACGTAGATGATCACGTGTCGGGACGGGTCGAGCGCGGTGGTGGCCGCGCGGGCGGCCACGGTCTTGCCCGCGCCGACTTCACCGGTGAGCACGGCCAGCGCGCGCTGCTCGATGGCCCAGCTCAGCCGGGCGACGGCCTCGGCGTGTCCACCGTGTCGGTGCAGCATCGAGGGGGCCAGGGCCCGCCCGAAGGGCATGGTGGTGAACCCGTAATGGGCTTGCAGACGTTGGATGCTCACCGGCCGGCCTCCGCTGGCTCGTGCTCACCGGAGTCGGCCAGCCTCGCGGCGGCGAGCTGGCCAGGCTGGTCTTCGCGCTCGGCGTGCTCGACGGCCGAGATGGCCGAGATGGCCGAGATGGCCGGTGAGTACAGCGCCTGAAACCCGATGCGCTGGTCAGCGGCGATCTGCTGGTGGTGGACGGCGGTGACCAGGTCCAGGTAGGCGATCCCGGTGGGGCGGGCCGGGTCCGGTTCGGGGGTTTCTGGTCGGGCCTTGGGGTGGGCGTGACGGGTGATCTGGAACGGCACGGCCAGTCCGTAGCTGCGCTCGTGGTGGCGCACCTCGATGCGGGCCAAGTCGAACGGGGAGAACACCAACTCGACCTTGCGCCCGACCAGGGCGGGCTCGACCTGGTAGGTGTTGCCGTGCAACGAGACGGTCGAGGATTTGGTGACCGTGCGGCAGGCCGCCCACAAGAACGCCTCGGTCAACGCCTGCGCCGAGGCCATGACCGGTCTGTGCCCGAGGGCGTCCCAGCCGGCGTCCCAGCGGGCGATCGGGGTTTGCCCGGTCTCGGAGTGGACTCGGTGGTGGTAGACGGCCTCGCACCAGGCGGTGAATTGTGCGTTGAGTTTCAACAGCGCCGCCGCCGGGGTAAGCTCTTCGGCGGCCAACTCGGCGGCGGTTGTGTCGGCCACTTCGACGAGGAATTGATCCCGCACGGTGCGAAAGAAGCGCTCTATTTTCCCGCGGCCTTGCGGGCGGTGCGGGGTGGAATGGACCAGTCGGATCCCGAGTTTCGCGCACGCCCGCAACAACCACGCATCAACAAAGGCGCTCCCGTTATCCACATAGGCGCTTTGTGGAACACCCCGCGCGGCCAGCGCCGGCTCCAGCGCCGCGGCCAGGCGCACGGTGTCCTCGGCGAACCCGAACCGGTAGCCGACAGCCAGCCGTGAATGATCGTCCAAGAACGCGAACAAGAACGCCTTCCGCCCGCCAATCCGAGGCCCGTGCAACGCATCACCGACCCAGCGCTGGTTCGGGTTGTCCGCCTCGAAGCGGCCGAACACCGCCGGCCCGACCCCGGCGGCAGGGCCGATCAGCTCGTGGCGGTGAAACAGCCGAAGCAGTGTCGACTCCGAGGGCGAGTAGCCACTGGAGGCACGCAGGATCCGCGCGACCTGGGCCACGGTGCGCGCCGGGTTCTCCTTCTTCAACGCCACCGCCAGCTCCAACACCTCGCCATCCACCCGGGTGCTGGGCTGGCGCACCGAGGGAACCAGCGCCTCGAACCCGCCGCGGCGGTAGCGGCGAATCCAGCGGTCCAGCGTGTCGCGCGAGTAGCTGTGCTGGCCACCGAACGGGCCGGGATGGCTGCGCGCGGCGATCGCTCGCACGATCCGCCCCCGCGCCTTAGTCGAGAGACCAACCTCGAGCGCCGGGCAAATCAGCTGGTAGCGCCACAACGCCACCTGCTGCGCCCGGGCCCGCCGGGCCGCATCGTCTTGATCTCGTGTGGTCACGACAACCTCGCTTCTGGGGAGCAGGCCCGACCCAAGACCGGTCGGACCGGGTGAACCCGGCGAGGGTGTCGTCGAACCCCTCTCGCCCGTCAGGGGCAAGTGGTGTTGGGCGCGGCAGACCAGTGCCCCGGCGGCCAGCCCGGCGCCAGAAGCCGACCCGTCGAGCAGGCCGCGGCCAGCTGCCAGATCGTCACCGGGCCGAGCAC
>JBOHGH010000184.1:0-6852 GCA_050699975.1 Pseudonocardiaceae bacterium
GTTGAGGTCGGCGACCTCAACACAGGCCGCGTTGCCGCTGCTGCGGCTAGACTTGCGCCACTGAAGGTGAATTGGGCCATCCATGGTGATGCCTCTTTCTGCTGGTCAGTGTGTGTTTTCGACGAACTCCGCGAGCAGGGTCAGGCTCTCGTCGCAACCGAGAGCCTGAACGCGGAGTTCGTCATAAAGCGTAGTCAGAGATGCCACGTCCGACGGGTCGTCGATGATGTGGCCGCCCAGCGCGTACGCCCTGGTGGCTGAAATGGGGGCTGCTGCCGCGCGTGACAGCCCTACGTGCGCCGAGTTCGACACCAGGGTTGCCCAGGCGGCTTCGGACAGCCCTGGTGTCGAACTCGGCGACAACAGAGCGGTCGTGGTCACCGTATTTCGAAGCAAGCAAGCAATCCAGAAGAATCGACGAGTGTGTTGTGGCAGCCGGCGTACGAACGGGCGTATAGGCCGCGGCGAGACACTTCTGTTCACCGGTGCGGGACGGTTGGTCGTGGGTGAACGAGCGGCTTAGGGCGGTCCCTCGACCCGCGTGACCGGGTCGCCATGAGCACGCCCCCCGCCGGCTACCGAGCCGCCCAGAGTGTTCGGAGTAGCCAAGGGGCTGGACGTCAGCCAGATGATCTGTTCTGCTTAGCCTTACCTTATGATCGCCTTGCCTAACCATCGTCGATCCCGGGGGCATCAGAGCCATGTACGTCTGCATCTGCCGGGCAGTGACGGAGGCAGAGGTGCGCGGATGCATCGCCGACGGAGCGGGCACCGTCAAGGACGTGATCAAGCGCTCCGCGGCCGGCACCGGATGCGGGTCCTGCGTCGAGAAGATCATTGCCTTGCTCAGCGCACCTGCCGACGAGCTGTGCGGCCGGCTGCGGCGCAGCGCCTGACTTTCAGGCCCAAATACGGCATAACCCCTGGTCAGGGCAGGCTCACCTTCGGTGACATCGCTGGTTGAGACGCGTAATGTCGCGATCATTCACTAGACCGATCCGGAGGGGGTTCGGCAGTATGC
Organism: Pseudonocardiaceae bacterium; assembly: GCA_050699975.1. Classification (GTDB taxonomy): domain Bacteria; phylum Actinomycetota; class Actinomycetes; order Mycobacteriales; family Pseudonocardiaceae. Next base: position 1,022 of record JBOHGH010000184.1, read on the forward strand.
GGGGCGACGACAAGGTCATCGAGCTGCTCAACGAGCAGCTCACCAGCGAGCTGACCGCGATCAATCAATACTTCTTGCACGCCAAGATGCAGGCCAACTGGGGCTTCACCAAGCTCGCCGAGCACACCCGGGACGAGTCCATCGATGAGATGCGTCACGCGGAGAAGATCACTGACCGCATCCTGTTCCTGGAGGGCCTGCCGAACTACCAGAAGCTGCTACCACTGCGGATCGGGCAGACCGTGCGGGAGCAGTTCGAGGCGGATCTGGCCGTCGAGATGGAGGTGGTCGAGCGGCTGCGTCCCGGTATCACGCTGTGCCGCGAGAAGGGCGACATCACCACCGCCAACCTCTTCGAGGACATCCTGGCCGACGAGGAAGGTCACGTCGACTACCTCGAGACCAACCTGGAGTTGATTGACAAGCTCGGCGAGCAGCTTTATCTCAGCCAACTCGTGGAACGCCCGCCGACCAACGGCTGACCCACTACCGTTGGCAGCGTGGCTGAGCATCGTATGTTCAGGTTGCAGCAGGCCCGCGCCCTGCTGCCCGAGGTCCGTCGGCGCGTCGATGCACTGATCGAGATCCGGGCCGACCTCACTGAGCTGTCTGTCGACCTGCGCCGCGTCGGCTCGTCCTCGCTCGGCGGTGTCGCCGAGATGAAGGCGCTGCAGGCCCGGTTGGACGACATGCTCGAGTGGTTCCGAGACCAGGGCATCGAACTCAAGGGGTTCGCGCCATTCCTCATCGACTTTCCCGCCGAGCTGGACGGCGTCTCGGTGCGACTGTGCTGGCTGGAGGGAGAGGAGTCGTTGGACTGGTACCACCGCTCCGACCTCGGCATCGCGGGACGCCGCCGGCTCCCCAGACTGCCTTGAGGGGATCAACGCAATGGGCGCACGGCCAGCTGGGAGCCGATCTCGGTGATCACGGGGTGGAGCAGGACGGGGGATGTGCCACTGAGCAGTCTCCGCTCAGCCAGCTGCAGGACCACGACCTTCCCGTCAGCGAGCAGTCCCCCGGCCGATCGTGGGGTGGCCGCAACGGTTTCCGGGTGGACGATGATGATGTCGGTGAAGGCCGCCGCGAGGTAGGGGCTGGCGAACTGGGTGAACGAGTCGGCAATCATGCGTACGGGCTGGCCGACGGTGCCCGCGGCGGGCGCTGAGGTCAGGCTCAGCGGTGCCCGGAAGTCGCTGGCGATCGAGCGGGTGCGATCTGGCAGCCCGGCGGGGGCCAGCGAGTAGGTCGGGATCGCCCGCTCGCCGCTGCGGCCGATCAGCGGGCTGATGTCGTCGGACCACGGGATCCAGCCGGCCGAGGCAACCTGCCAGGTCTGGGTGATACCGGACTCGACGCGGTCGGCCAGCGCGTAGGTCATCGCCAGGCCACCTTCCTGGCTCCAGTGCGTGTCGGCCGGGTAGTAGACCGGGGAACCCTTGCGCCGGCTTATCTCGGCAAGCGCCGGCCGCAGGTCGATCGCGCCGGTTTCGGCGACCAGCCGGCGCCAGAACTCATCTCTGGCCCGTGACGAGCAGTCCCGTCCCAGATACTCGGCGGGCAGGTGCTCGGGCACCATAGTCGTCTTGTCCGGGGCCACCACCAGCACGAACTGTCGGCCAGAGGCCTCTACCACGCTGCGCAACCGGCGTAACGAATCCAGCGTGTCGTCCAGCGAGCGAGACGGCAGGCATGCACCACTGACATCCGCGCCGAGGTAGAGCCAGCCGTCGCGGCCCTCGATCACGGAGGGGAACCCTTGCGCGGCGGCCACGATCGGGGCCACCGTTCTGGGCTCCGATTGCGGCACCGGAAATGGTGCCGGCTCGCCGAAGACTCCCCTGCTCACTGCGTCGGTCGCCCGCACCGCGCCGTCCCGGAACGGCAGGTGGTCGGCCGCCCAGGCGGGCAGCCCGGCCAGCCACGCCCAACCGTCCCGCGGGTCGCCGAACGCGGCCAGCGGCCGGTTCTCGAACCGGGCAGCCTGGGCGCCGAGGCCCACCGCGATAGTCGGGCCGGCAAAGAACAGACCTGCGCAGATCAGCGCGGTCAAGTGGCGACGGCCATGACGAGGACGGCGCATCGGGTCTCCCCGACGCAGCCCCCGACGCAGCTCCGCCTCATGGACGTCGGTGTGCCTGCGATCGGTCACCGACATGGCGTGCACCGTAACGCTGACTCGCTCGCCTATCCTGCACCCCCGACGTGCCGACCGTGGGGAGACCGCGAATGGACAACAGCCACCGGGGGCCTGCGGACCGCCGCATCGAGTGGACCGGTGAGCGTTGCGTGCCGTGGACCGACGACCTGCAGGTCGTCTACGAGCACTACCACCGGTACGCGCTGGCCGCCCCCTTCGCGGCCGGCGCACGGGTGCTCGACCTCGCCTGCGGGGAGGGCTTCGGGCCCGCGCTGCTCGCCGCTGGGGCCCGCGAGGTGGTGGGCATCGACATCGACCCGCAGACCGTAGAGCACGCCGCTGCCCACTACTCGAGGGACAACCTGCATTTCGCGGTCGGGTCGATGATCGACCCCGAGCTGCTCGCCGGGGCGCAACCGTTCGACGTCATCACCTGCTTCGAGGCGCTGGAACACGTCGCGGAACAGGACACGCTGGTCGCGCTGGTACGCAGGCTGCTCGCGCCGGGCGGGCTGTTTCTGACCAGCACGCCGGACGTGACCGTCTACAGCCACGGGCACGGCAACGACAATCCCTTCCACGTCCGTGAGCTCACCGAACCGGAGTTCCGGGCGCTGCTGGGTGGCGCCTTCGGCCACGTCGCCATCCTGCGCCAGAACGTCTCCGTGGGATCGCTCATCACCGGTGAGGTGCGCCCCGGGCCCGCGGTAGCGCACGCACTGCGGCGAGCAGCGGACGGCGGCTGGCGGGTCACAACGGAGTTGCCGCACACCTACCTGCTCGGCGTCGCCTCCGACGCAGCGCTGCCGGAACTGCCTGCGCTCAGCGCGCTGGTTGACCCCGAACTGACCCTGGTGCGTGACGCGCACCGCGCGCTGGCCCACGAGCGGCACCGGGCCGCCGAGCTCAGCACCGAGCTGGCCGGTGAGCAGGAGCGCGCCGCCGCCGATCGAAGCACCGCTTCGCGACGGCTGCAGCGGCTGGACGGCGACGTGCACCGGCTGCATACCGAGCTGGCTACCGCACAGCGCCGGGCGCAGCGGGCGGAGTCGCTGGCGGCCTGGCAGCAGGAGATCGGCAGCGCCGCGGAACGGCGAGCGGCTGAACTGGAGCGGGAGGTGCTGACGTTGCGGGCCGAGCAGTCGGCCACCGCGAATCGGCTGATCTCCCGCTACCGGGGCACCGTCGAGCGTGCGGCCCCACGCGGGACGCTGCGCCGTGACCTTTACGAGCGCGCGCTGGGGCGCGGCATCGGGCCGGTGCCGGGGCCGCAAACCCCCGGCCCGGTGGAGCTGCGCACCAGCACGTCGCCGCTGCTCAGCGTGATCGTGCCGGTGCACGGCAAGTGGGAGTACACCCGGGCGTGCCTGGCCAGCATCGAGCAGCACCGCCCTGCGGTGCCGTTCGAGGTGCTGGTCGTCGACGATGCCTCACCGGATCGCACCGCCGAGCTGGTGGCAGCCAGCCCCGGTGTGCGGCTGGTGCGCTCCGAGCGCAACCTCGGGTTCGTGGGTGCGTGCAATCTCGGTGCGAGCCACACCCGCGGGGCCTACCTGTTGTTTCTCAACAACGACACCGAGGTGCGGCCCGGCGCACTGGACGCGCTGGTCAGTGCCGCCGACTCGGACGACCGGATCGGCCTGGTCGGCGCGACGCTGGTGTACCCGGACGGGCGGCTGCAGGAAAGTGGCGGCATCGTCTGGGCCGACGGTTCCGGCTGGAACTACGGGCGGGACCGGGACGCAGCCGCGCCTGAGTTCCAGGTGCGGCGCGACGTCGACTACTGCTCCGGGGCGGCGATCCTGGTGCGCCGGGACCTGTTCGACGCCGTCGGCGGGTTCGACCAGCGCTATGCGCCGGCCTACTACGAAGACACCGATCTTGCCTTCGCCATCCGGGCAACGGGACACCGCACGATCGTCGAGCCGCGCGCGGTGGTCATGCACCACGAGGGTGTCTCACATGGCACCGACGTCGGCACCGGCGTGAAGCGGTACCAGGAGATCAACCGCGCCTTGTTCGTGGAGAAGTGGGCGCCGTCGCTGGCCGATCACCTACCGGCCGCCAGCGAGCTCAACGTGTGGCTGGCGCGGCAGCGGGGGCCGGCTGGGCACCGGGGTGGGCTGGTCCTCGTCGCCGACCACCAGGTTCCCACGCCCGACCGCGACTCCGGATCGATGCGCATGCACCGGCTGCTGGCCCAGCTCGTCGAGCTGGGCCAGCGGGTGGTGTTCTTCCCCGCCAACGGTGCCCTCCTGCAGCCTTATACCGGCGAGCTGCAGCGCCACGGGATCACCGTGATCGCCGACGCCGCCGGTCAGGCCACCTTCCTGCGTGCGGCCGGCGCGGCGCTCACCTTGGCTTTACTGTCCCGCCCGCAAGTGGCCTGGAAGCTGCTGGAGGAGCTGCGGATGCTCGCGCCGCGCTGCCTCGTTGGCTACGACACCGTGGACCTGCACTTCCTGCGCCTGCGGCGGCAAGCCGACCTGGCTGCGTCAACGGGTGACGAGGAGGGCGCGACGCGGCTGGCGGGTAAGGCGGCCGCGTCGAAGGAACTGGAGCTGGGGTTGGTGCGGGCCGCCGACCTGACCTTGGTGGTCTCCGAGCACGAGCAGCGTCTCCTGCACGACCTGGTTCCGGAGGCCGACGTACGGGTGCTGTCCAATGTGCACCATCCGGCCGGCGACGTACCTGGGCCACAGGGACGCGCCGGGCTGCTTTTCGTCGGGAGCTTCGACCACCTGCCCAACCGGGACGCGGTGGCCTGGATGGTCCATGACGTGCTGCCGCTGGTGCATCGCCGGCATCCCGCAACGGTGCTGCACGTGGTGGGCAGCAACCCGTCGCCCGACGTGCTGGAGCTGGCCGCTGACACCGTCGAGGTGCACGGCTGGGTTCCTGATCTGACCCTGCTGCATCAGCGATGCCGGCTGTCGGTGGCGCCGCTGCGGTTCGGGGCCGGTGTGAAGGGGAAGGTGGGCGAGAGCATGGCCGCCGGCCTGCCCACAGTGTGCACGCCGGTGGCCGTCGAGGGGATGCGACTCGTGGACGGTCAGCACGTGCTGATGGCCGCAGACACCGCTGGGTTCGCCGACCGGGTGACGACGCTGCTCGACGACGACGCGCTGTGGCGCACGGTGTCCGAGGCCGGGGCCAGCGCGGTGGCCGAACGGTTCGGGCCGGACGTCACCCGGACCGCGCTGCAGGACGTGCTGGACACCGCCGCCAAGCAGACGTCCGGCAGGTAGCGCGCCTACCGTCTCACCGCCTACCGTCTACCGTCCTCGGACCGTGGGCGGCGCGTAGATCAGCTGCTGGGTCACGATGGAGTCGAAGGTGGACAGCACCGCGTCGTAGTCCGAGCCGAACACCTCGAGGAAGATCGCCCGGTTGTAGAGCACGTAAACGCCGCGATAGACGGTCGACGGGGTTCCCGGGGCACTGCCCAGCACCGCCAGACCCTGCTGCGCGCGGGATTCGTCGATCTTGAGCCCGCCGTCGCGCTGCACGATGATAATCGTGTTCACCACATCAGTAGCGGCCTGCTCGTCGGCCAGGGTGAAAGCGAACATCCCTATGAGCAGCGCTGGGTTATGCGCAGCGCCTGGCGGTTGGCGCTGGCGGGGGCGGTGGTAGCGGCCGGAGGCTGCGCATAACCTGGGCGCGGTCAGAGGTTGGTGAGCCAGTTGAG
>JBOHGH010000185.1:0-6789 GCA_050699975.1 Pseudonocardiaceae bacterium
GCTGGCCGGCCCGCTGCTGATCGCCGCGGCGATCGACCGCGGCATCCCGGCAGCGCTGGACGGCCGGCCCGGGCCGCTGGCCTGGTGCGTCGCCGGGTACGCGGTGGCCGGGATAGCCGACGCACTGACCGTCCGGGCCTTCCTGCGGCTGTCCGGGCGGATTGGCCAAGACGTGCTGACCGACCTGCGCGAGCGGGTGTTCGCTCAGGTCCAGCGGCTGTCGCTGGCCTTCCACGAGCGCTACACCTCAGGCCGGGTGATCTCCCGGCTGACCAGCGATCTGGACTCCCTGCAGGGCCTGCTGGACCGTGGGCTGGACGGGTTCTTCATCTCGCTGCTATCGATCGTCGGCATCGGCGCGGTGCTGCTGGTGCTGGACACACAGCTCGGCCTGGTGGCGCTGGCCAGCTTCGTCCCGCTGGCCCTGCTCACCCGCTGGTACCAGCGGCGCTCGCAGCACACCTACCGCCGCACCCGCACCTGGATAGCGCGGGTGATCGTGCAGTTCGTCGAGACCATCAACGGGATCCGTGCCGTGCAGGCGTATCGCCGCGAGCGGCGCAACTCCGCGATCATGGACGAGCTCAACGGCCACTTCGCCGACGCAGACACCGAGGCGTTCTCGCTGATCGCCCGGTTCACCTCGACCATCCAGTTGGTCGGTGGCGTGTCGGTGGCGGTGATCCTGCTGCTCGGCGGCCTGCGGGTGCTCGACGGCACCCTGGCGCTGGGGGTGCTCACGGCATTCGTGCTCTACCTGGGCCGGTTCTACGACCCGCTCGACGAGCTGGCTCAGTTTGCCAACTCTTACTCCTCGGCGGCCGCAGCGCTGGAGAAGATCTCCGGGGTGCTCGATGAGCGCCCCGCCGTCGGCGACCCGGTCGCTGCGGTGGCGCTGCCCGTCCCGGTTCGCGGCGAGGTGGTCTTCGACCACGTGCGCTTCTCCTACGGTGGACCGGAAGTGCTGCCGCAGCTGGACCTAGTGGTGCCGGCCGGTCAAACCGTCGCGCTGGTCGGTGCGACCGGGGCGGGCAAGTCCACGGTGGCCAAGCTGGTGGCGCGTTTTTACGACCCGGTGGCGGGTATCGTTCGGCTCGACGGTGTCGACCTGCGCTCGGTGGCCGACGCCGATCTGCGCCGGGCGGTGGTGATGGTGACCCAGGAGTCGTTCCTGTTCTCCGGGTCGGTGGCCGACAACATCGCGCTGGGGTCGCCGTGGGCGTCCCGACCGGACGTGGTGGCGGCCGCCCGGGCGGTGGGAGCGGACGAGTTCATCACCGCGCTGCCCGACGGCTACGACACCGACGTGCGCAAACGCGGTGCGCGGCTGTCCGCCGGGCAACGCCAGCTGGTGTCGTTCGCCCGGGCGCTGCTCGCCGATCCCGCGGTGCTGGTGCTCGACGAGGCCACCTCGTCGCTGGACATCCCCTCCGAGCGGGCAGTGCAGGCCGCGCTGGCCACCGTGCTCGCCGGCCGCACCGCGCTGATCATCGCGCACCGCCTGTCCACCGTCCTGATCGCCGACCGCGTCCTGGTGCTCTCCGACGGCAAGGTGATCGAAGACGGCCCCCCATCCCAACTGATCACAGGGTCCGGCCCCTTCGCCACCCTCCACTCAGCCTGGCACACCTCCCTCGCATAACCCTTCCCGCGTTCTGGATGCAGACTGCGGTAATTCGGGCACGTTCTACAGCAGTCTGCATCCAGAACGCGGATGGTCAGCGGCGGGCTAGGGCGGCGCGGACAGTGTCGACCATTCGCCTAGGGGTGGCTATGAGGGGGGCGGTGACGAAGACTACTTCCCAGCCGGCGGCCTGGACCCGGTTGAGCCGATCACGGTCGTGGTTGAGCGCCCACAATTCCCCGTTACGCCACGATCCGTCGTACTCGACCGCCACCTGCTGCTCGGGAAAAGCGAGATCGGCACGGACAAGCCGGCCGCGGGAGTCCTCTATCCAGTACTGCGGCTCGGGGCGCAGGCCGTCGAGCACGAGCCACACTCGCATCCGGGACTCGGGGGGCGACTCCGCCCGTGGATCCGCAAGCTCCTCGGCACGACGGGCACCGACGATGCCGCGATCGCGGCGCTGAGACAACATCCGGCGCAACTCCGCGCGGTCCACGAGCCCAGCACGTAATACTGCGTCGAGATCTGCAACGGCATCGGGCAGGGTTCGGTCCAGCAGCAGATCCAGGCCCATTCGCAGCGGTGTCGCGAGCCCGATCCGACCCCAGGGCTGCGAGTCGTCGTCCCGTCGTTCCGTGCGACGGATGTCCAGTCCGGTGCGCCGGAAGACCCGGACGGCCTCCGGGACCACCAACTCAATGGGATCCTTGGTGCGCGCGAGTGGGACGCCACGCAACGTCGCCGCCGATCGGCCGGTGATCACCGCTTCGGGGTTCAGGACGAGCGCGGCGGCCTCGCAGCGCAACTCGTGGGTCTCCGGGATCGCGGCGGGCACGTAGACGTCCTGGAACACGCGGCGGACCGCAGGACCGCGCAACTGCGGCGCGGTCAGCGCGCCTGCCGCAACCGCCTCCGACCCTCGAAACGGGCCACCCAGATCGATTGCACGAATGCTTCTCCCCATGCACCACAACGCTGCCGCATCACCACCAATCCGTCGAATCCCTATCCACAACCTATCCACAACCCATCCCCTATCCACATCCTCTATCTGCGTTCTGGATGCAGACTGCGGTTTTCTGGCATGGTTTTGCAGCAGTCTGCATCCAGAACGCGGAGCTGGATGGTCAGCCGAGTAGGGAGAGGAGTAGGGCGATCCAGGTGAGGGGGATGGCGGTGGCGGCGCCGTAGGCCACCCAGCGCCAGATGGGGGTGGCTCGGGCTAGCCACATTGACGGGGTCAGGCCCGCAACGACCAGCAGATTCGCCAGCACAACGGGCCAGAACCCCACCGTGGCCAGCCCCTGGGAGAGGCTGAGCAGCGCGATCCCGACGATCACCGCAATCACCGCACTGACGGTGAGACCGGTCGCCCACGGCGTGGGCTCCCCGGGCGGCATGCCGGTGCGAGCATGCAGCTCAAGCCGTGCGCGGCCGCGGTTCACGGCAGAGCATTCTGGGTGTCACAGGTACCGCGCACGGTCGCGAAGGCGATCGCAGCGGCGGTGGCGACGTTGAGCGAGTCCACCCCGGGCGCCATCGGGATGCGCACTGCCAGGTCCGCCGCGGCCAAGGCTGCGGCGGACAGCCCCGGGCCCTCGGCACCCAGCAACCAGGCCACCCGGCCAGTGTCCAGACCCGCCTCAGGCAGCGACACCGCATCCGCCGCCGGGGTCAGCGCCGCGACCCGGAAACCGGCGGCCCGCAGTGCGTCGAGATCTCCAGTCCAGCAGCGAAGCCAAGCGAATGGCACTCGCAGCACATGCCCCATGGACACCCGGACGCTGCGCCGGTAGAGCGGGTCGGCGCAGCGCGGACCGAGCAGTATCGCGTCCACTCCGAGGGCAGCCGCGTTGCGGAACAGCGCGCCCAGGTTCTCATGGTCGTTGACACCCTCGAGCACCACGAGATGGTGTGACCGCGCGATCAACTCCGGCACCTGCGGCACCGGCGCACGGTCCGCAGTCGCGAGCACGCCTCGATTGAGGTGAAACCCGACCACCTTCGCTATCAGCTCCGGCGAACCGGTGTAGCAGGGCGCGGCGACGTCGGTAGCGAGCTGGGAGACCTGCTGCGGCATGCCGAACACAGCACGCGGCGGGTACGGCGAGTCCAGCAGCCTGCGGACCACGACGACACCCTCGGCGATCACCAAGCCCCGCCCGCCGGGGCGGTCCGGGCGACGGTCGGCAACGGTGAGATCGCGAAAGTCGGCCAGCCGTGGATCGTCCACGTCGTGCACCTCAACGATCTCGCTCACACTGTCAGTCTTGCAAAGTGCGCATGAGACCAACCAGTTCGGCGGCTGGTCACAGCCTGCGGCGCTGTGTCACGGTGAGGGTGCGCCGGGTGGCGGGAGGACGGGTGAAGTCGTGATCGATTCGATCTACACCCAACACGACCTGCAGCGCTACCGGGAGAAGATCCAGCGCTGTCTGGACGCGCTGGCCCGGATGCTGGCCGGGGACAGCTTCTCCGCCGGCCCGGAGCAGATGGGGCTGGAGCTCGAACTGAACCTCATCGACGACAACGTCGATCCCGCGATGGCCAACCAAGCGGTGCTGGAGCAGATCGACGATCCGGCCTTCCAGACTGAGCTCGGCCAGCACAACATCGAGATCAACGTCCGGCCCCGGCCGCTGGCCGCCGACGAGGCGCTGGGCCTCGAGCGTGAGCTGCGAGCCGCGCTGAACACGGCCAACGACGCGGCAAGCGCCGCGGGTGTGGGCCTGGTCATGATCGGCATCCTGCCGACCCTGCGAGCGGACCACTTCGACCGCCGATGGATGTCCCCCAAGAGGCGCTACGACCTGCTCAACAAGCAGATCCTGGCCGCCCGGCGCGAGGAGTTCGAGCTCGACATGGAGGGGGTGGCGCTGGAGGGGTGCCAACCGGAACGATTGCTGTGCGCTGCGGACTCGATTCTCCCGGAATCAGGGGGCACCTCGGTGCAGCTACACCTGCAGGTCGCTCCGGACGACTTCGCGGCGCACTGGAATGCCGCGCAGGCCCTGGCCGGGGTGCAGGTGGCGCTGGCCGCGAACTCACCGTTCCTGCTGGGCCGGGCGCTATGGCACGAGACCCGCATCCCGTTGTTCGAACAGTCCACCGATACCCGGTCGCCGGAGCTGCGCAACCAGGGGGTGCGCCCGAGGGTGTGGTTCGGCGAGCGCTGGATCAACTCGATCTTCGACCTGTTCGAGGAGAACGCACGGTACTTCTCGCCGTTACTGCCGCAGACCGAGGACGAGGACCCGTTGGCGGTGCTCGCCGCGGGTGGCGCGCCGTCGCTGTCGGAGCTGCGGCTGCACAACGGCACGATCTGGCGATGGAACCGTCCGGTCTACGACGTCACAGCCGGGGTACCGCACCTGCGCATCGAGAACCGGGTGCTGCCAGCCGGGCCGACGGTCATCGACGTGCTGGCCAACGCCGCGTTCTTCTTCGGCGCGATGCGCGGGCTCACCGAGCTCGACCGGCCGGTGTGGAGCCAGATGTCCTTCCAGGCCGCGCAGGACAACCTGTATGCAGGTGCCAGGCTCGGCATGGACGCCCAGTTGTACTGGCCGGGCAACGGGTGGGTCCGGCCAGACGAGCTGGTGCTGCGCAAGCTGTTACCGCTGGCCCACGACGGGCTGCGCAGCTGCGGAATGTCCGACGCCGCCCGGGAACGCTACCTCGCGGTGATCGAACAGCGCTGCGTGACGCGCCGCACCGGCGCCAGCTGGCAGCGTGCGACCGTCCAGACGCTGACCGCCCAGGGCGCCGACCGGCCGGCCGCGCTGGCCGGCATGCTGCGCGGTTACATCGAGCACATGCACTCCAACCAGCCGGTGCACGCCTGGCCGTCAGCCTGACCTGCTTGCCGGGCCGAATCATCGATCCTGACGCGCCAGTCCGAAACCGGTTGCCGCGCAGGGCGGCAGGTGCCCACACTTCTCACTCGTGAAGACGGTGCTGCGCCGGGCCAGCCATGACGACATCACGGCCATCGCGCTGGCCGACGGCCGAGCCTTCGGTGCGCACTACAGCGAGCAGGAAATCGCTGACTTCCGGCCGCTGTTCGAGCCAGGCCGCTTCCTGCTGGCCTGTGATGCCGATGACGGGCGGATCGTGGGCGTCACCGGCGACTTCCCGTTCACCATGACGCTGCCCGGCGGTGGCGCGCTCGCCGTCCCCGGCGTCACCTGGGTCTCGGTGGCCACCACACACCGGCGCCGCGGGGTGCTTCGCACGATGTTGGCAGCCCAGCACCGGGGGTTCATCGAGGACGGGGTGGCGGTGTCGGTTCTCACCGCGAGCGAGGGCGGCATCTACGGCCGTTTCGGCTACGGACCCGCGACCACCCGGCGGGTGGTGGAGATCGACCGGCGGCTGACCGCGTTCCGCCCCGGGGCACCCGATCCCGGTGGGGTGCGGCACGTCGAGGCGGACGAGGCCCGCAAACACGCCCCGGACGTGCACCACCGGTGGTGCACGATCACTCCGGGTGCGCTGTCCCGCAGCCCGGCATGGTGGGACTACCTGTTCCTCGATCGCGGGCACTGGCGTCGAGCGAGCTCGGCGCTGTTCCACCTCGTGCACGCCGACGGCTGGGCCAGCTACCGGATCAACCATGACGACCAGCGCTGCCGGGTGGTGGATCTGGTGGTCGCCACCGAGCAGGCACACGCCGCGCTGTGGCGCGTCCTGCTCGGGCTGGATCTGGTGCACACCGTCACGACCGAGCGCTGCCCGCTGGACGATCCGCTGCCCTTCCTGCTCGCTGACCCCCGGCGGGTGCGAACCGTCGATCTCGCCGATGGGATGTGGACCAGGCTGCTGGACGTGCCTGCTGCGCTGTCGGCCCGTCGCTACGGCACGGAGGTGGACCTCACGATCGAGGTGCACGACGCTTTCCTGGAGCGCGGCGGGCGGTTCCGGCTGCGTGCTGGGCCAGACGGGGCCAGTTGCGATCGCACCGACCGGATGCCCGATGTGCACGCCGAGATCGCCGTGCTCGGCTCGCTGTATCTCGGCGGGCACCGGGCAGTGACACTCGTCCGGGCCGGGCTTGTCCAGGTCCCCGATCCTGCGGTGATGAGCCGGTTGGACGCTGCGTTCGCCGCGGACCGGTCACCGCAGTTCGGCACCGACTTCTGACCTTGTGGACGAACGTCGGG
>JBOHGH010000186.1:0-6688 GCA_050699975.1 Pseudonocardiaceae bacterium
TCGTAGCTGGGCAGGGTCTCGATCCGGAACAGGTCGTGCTTGGTGTTCTCCACGATCTCGGTGAGCTGCTCCAGGGTCAGCAGGTTCACGTGCGCGCCTCCCCGCCGAAGGTCTCCGGGCCGATGCCCATCGCGTCCTGCACCTCCACATCATGATGATCCTCAGCCCAGTCGTCACCGACGAACAGCACCATCCAGACACCTCCCGTTTCTCACCACCATCACCGGCAGCCCGCGGGAGATCACCAGCGACCTAATGGACAAGTGCTCACGCCAGGCGGGCACGACATCCCATCAGATGTTCGATCACCCGACCACCAGCAGGGGCACGATCTGCTTATAGGACTCCCACAACGTCCAGGGCGGACAGAGTGCTCACCTGCCAGCGGCTACCCGGCACCGAGCCTTCACTACAGCGACCCGGCAGTCCCATTAGGGTGGACAGCCGCACCCGCAACTCCAACCCCGCCCCTTGGCCGCTAGGCCTGTTGCTTGTGGGCTCCACGTCGGCGGGTTGAACGTCCGTCGACTCGCCATCGGCGGGTTCGTGGCCGACACCCTCAGCGGCCGCATCGCCGCCATTGGGCCCACTGTCGTCAGGCCCACCGTCGTTGGGTCCGCCGTGGTCGGGTTGGTCAGCTTCCACGGCTGCCGCAGCGGTGAGGAGTTCGATGATTGCGGTGTCGTCAAGCCCAGTGTAGGTGCCATCGGTCATTCCGAGGAATAGGTCCGCGCGGATGTGGTCGATGGGGCGGGCATCACCGGCGTGTTTGGCGGCCTTGGCCAGTGCGTCGATGTGCCCGCTGGCTGCGGCGACCCGATCCAGTGGCAGGTTGCATCCGGACAGGTTCGCTGACCCGTCCGGATTGCGGTAGCCGACCACCTTGCGGTCGGCGAGGGCTTGTTCGTAGCGGCGTTGTGCCCAGCGGGGTCGACGGCGATGGCCTGCTTTTTGATTTGCTCGATCAGCTGCCCGGTGGTCAGCTTTGGCGCTCGGGGCAACAGCGCGGAACACACCGCTTGGGCCTGCTCGGGTGACAGTTCGGTGGTCCATTCCGAGAACACCCGGGCCCGCGGCTCGTCCAGCACCCCGGCATCCATCGCGGCGTGCACCCGCGGCAGCCGGGTCACCAGGTCATAGGCCAGCCAGAACTGTGTTTGAGCTGCGCGGCGGGTCAACACCAAGGCAGCGCGGACCTCATCAGCGGAGAACTCATCCGGCATCACCATCCGCGTCAAGTCATCATCGGGTACCGGGCCACACACCCAGACCTGCGCCATCGCGGCCATCACCCGAGCCCGTTCGTGATTGGCCTGTCGGTATTGGGCCTTAAGGACTTCCACACAATCGAAACCCGACAACCGGGACAACTCCAGACCCGCCAGAACGCTCGCCAGCTCCGGCCCCGGCGCAATATCCGCCAGACCCGCGGGAATCAGCTGTCGAACGCTCACGAACATCACGCTACAACCCGGCACCGACAAAAACCGGTCCATCAACGCGAGAGCCGAGAAACAATCGGGACGAATTCTGCGAGGACGTTGACCGAGTAGTACGGATACCCGCCCGGCGGGGTCGGTGGTTGCTAGTTGAGATCGGTCCCGGATGGCATCAGTAGCCTCACTCAGCTCTTCAACCCTTGAACTGCGACAAGTCTCCCATGTGGTGCGTCGAGCACGTGCTCAGCGGCCGGGGTGGCGGAGTGAACCGATTATCAGCATCAGGCCGACGATCAGCGCGACTGCCGCGAGCACCCACCGGGCGTCCACGTCGGGCAGCCAGGTGACGCCGCCGAGCAGCGCGGTGCCGGCCACACCCAACGCGCCCAACCCGACGGCCAGGGTGAGCAGGTCTGGCCCGCGCCGCGGAGTCAGTGCGCTCGGCTCGTCGGTGGGGTGAGGTCCTGGGTCTGTCATCGCCGGGTCCGTTCCGCTCATGATTGACGCTCCACTTCGACGTTGCCGACACCGGCGTGCACGTCCAGCACCAGCCGGCCACCGCCGGGGCCGTCGAGTCCGTTGTCGGTCGTGTTCACCTGGGCCGGAAGGCTGCCCGAGTCGGTCAGGTCGAGGCAGTTGACGTTCCCGACCTGCGCTCGGCAGCTCACCTGCGTGTCGACATTCGGCGGCAGGATGACCTTGGTCTCGCCCATCCCCACCGCGACGCTGGTGGTTACAGTCTGCCCTGGCGCGAGCTGCAGCCCGGTGAGGTCCAGGCGGCCATCGCCCAAGGTGACCTCATAGCGCGGCTGCACTTGGGTGGCCGTGACCGGGTTCCAACGGCCCTCCCCCAGCTTGAAACCGGACACTGGGGACGCCTGCAGCACCCAGGTGAGCAGGGCCAGCGGGACCGCGACCATGATCAGCCCCCGGCCACCCCGCAGCAGCGAGCCCGCCACCAGACCGAGCCCGACCACGCCCAACAGCAGTGCGGCGATCTGGGCGGCCGAAAGCGCGGGCCAGAACGCTGTCGCGATGCCGCCCGTCAGCAGCGCGAGTCCAAGGGTGATCGGAGTGACCTTGGATCGGTGGCCCTGCGCTGGCGGGGGCTGCGGTGGGTGCGCCGATGAGGGTTCCGGTAGATCCCAAGCAAAGGGTGCTGCCCCGAGCGGATCCCAGGCCGGCGGAGCAGGCCGGTCGGTCGTGCCCGGTTCGACCTGCGGGTCCGAATCATGCTCGGCTCCACCGGTTGTCCCCCTCGGTGGTGCTTCAGATGCCGTGCCGGACGGGGTCGGCGCCTCCCCTAACGCGCCCCGCGACTGGTGCAGCAGGAACATCGCTCCCACCCCCACCGCGAGCGCGAGCACACCGGATGCGGGCCCGCCGAACACCGCCCCGCTGGCCGGAATCAGCAGCAGAATGAGCACCAGCATGAGGACCGGCGACATCGAGCTGCGCCCCCGCCCGACCAGGCTCTCTGCGGCGGAAGCCTGATCTCCCTCGGCTGGCAGCAGTAACCAGCCGAGCAGGTACAGCAGCACCCCCATCCCGCTGAACAGAGTGGCCACGACGAACGCCACTCGAACCAGGACGGGATCGACGGCATACCGCCGTCCGATCGCCGCCGCGACTCCACCGATCTTGCGGTCGTCGCGTCGGCGGCGCGGCCTGGTGGCCCAGAAATCTTGCACGGTGTGCTGCACATTGATCTCGCTCACGTGGTTGAGCCTGGCCCGCGGGGACGGCAAACACCATCGGGGGTCACCCTGATCCGTCCCCGAGTCGGGGGATACCGGGGTCGACCCTGATACCCCTTGTCCGCCAGACGTGTGACGATGGCGACCATGAGCACATCGGCGGAGCAGCAGGCCGGGATTGTCCCGGCCGCCCAGCCGGTGCGCGGCCAGCCTCCGGTACCGGATCGCACCCCGGACGGTACGGGGCCGCCACCGCTGCGTCGGCATCGGTCCGGTCGGGTCATCGCTGGCGTGTCCAGCGGGATCGCCGAGCACCTCGGTGTGCCGGTGCTGTGGGTGCGAGTGATCTTCGCGGTGCTCGCCGGCCTCGGCGGGGCCGGGTTGGTGGGCTACGCGCTGCTGTGGGCGTTCGTGCCGGCGACCGAAGCCGGTGGCGGGCAGCCGAGTACCGCGCGAGAGCGGCAGCAGGCGGTCGGTCTGGTCGTGCTCGGCGTGGGTCTCGCGCTGGCCGGTGCCGCGCTGGGCGCTACGTGGGGCGGCTGGGTCACCGGTCCGTTGGGGATCGCTCTGGTCGGCGCGGCCGTGGTGTGGCGGGAGGCCGACGCGAG
This sequence comes from Pseudonocardiaceae bacterium, assembly GCA_050699975.1. Lineage (GTDB taxonomy): Bacteria > Actinomycetota > Actinomycetes > Mycobacteriales > Pseudonocardiaceae. The sequence continues at coordinate 3,745 of JBOHGH010000186.1, forward strand.
CCAACGGACTCGCTGGCGCAGTGGTGCGGGCGTGTTGCAGGGGGCGTTGTTCGGCGGCGGGAGGATGGCCCTGCTCCGGGTGCTGGCCGGGATCGCGCTGGTGGCCAGTGGGATCGCGGTGTTCCTGTTCAATCAGGGCAATCTGGGTCAGCTGCGGTTCGCGCTGCTTGCCGCCGCGGCGACGCTGGTCGGGGTGGCTGTGCTCACCGTGCCCTGGTGGCTGCGGCTGATGCGCGCATTGGGCGAGGAACGCCGGGCCCGGATCCGCACCGAGGAGCGGGCCGAGATCGCTGCGCACCTGCACGACTCGGTGCTCCAGACCCTGGCGCTGATCCAGCAGCAGTCCGATTCGGCCCGCGAGGTCCGCCGGCTGGCCCGGGGCCAGGAGCGCGAGCTTCGCTCCTGGCTGTATGGCCCGCGCGGTTATGGGCGCCTGGCGCCAAACGGCGCTGGCGGTGACACCGCGGTGGCAGCGTTCGCGGCGACGTTGCACGCCGCAGCTGGCGAGGTGGAGGACACTTACGCGGTGAGCGTGCAGATCGTCGTGGTGGGCGATTGTGTCCTCGAGGAGCCGCTGACCGCGCTGGTGCAGGCCAGCCGGGAGGCGATGGTCAACGCGGCCAAGCACGCCGGGGTCGCCGAGGTGAGTGTGTATGCCGAGGTCGAGCCCGGGCAGGTGCATGTCTTCATCCGGGATAGGGGCACCGGATTCGACCCGGAGGCTGTCGCCGACGACCGGCACGGCCTGGCCGACTCGATCCGCGGCAGGATGGAACGGCACGGCGGAACGGTGACCCTGCGCACCGCACCCGGTGAGGGCACCGAGATCCAGCTGGCCATCGCGCGCCGCACCGGCTCGGAGGAGGAATTATGACAGTTGGGGTCTTCCTGGTGGACGACCACGCTCTGTTCCGTACCGGGGTGAAGGCCGAGCTGGACCGGGCTGGTTCGGCGGAACCCGGCCTGGCGCCGGTCGTCGTGGTCGGCGAGGGCGGTTCCGTGGAGGAGGCCGTCACCGGCATCGCGCACCTGCGTCCCGACGTCGTGCTCCTCGATGTGCATATGCCCGACGGCGGCGGCGCGGAAGTGCTGCGGCGGGTCCGTGCCGAGCAGCCCGATGTGGTGTTCCTCGCGCTGTCGGTGTCCGATGCGGCCGAGGACGTGATCGCGGTGATCCGGGGCGGGGCACGCGGGTACGTGACCAAGACGATCTCCGGCCGGGAGCTGGTCGACGCGGTGCGCAGGGTGCACGCGGGCGACCCGGTGTTCTCCCCGCGGCTGGCTGGTTTCGTGCTCGACGCCTTCGCGCACCGACCCGGGGCGGCGCCGGTTGGCGACCCGGAGTTGGATCTGCTCACCCCTCGAGAGCGCGATGTGCTGCGGCTGCTCGCCCGCGGCTACGCCTACAAGGAGATCGCCGCCGAGCTGTTCATCTCGATCAAGACGGTGGAGACCCACGTGTCGTCGGTGCTGCGCAAGACCCAGCTGTCCAACCGTTACGAGCTGTCCCGGTGGGCTTCTGACCGACGCCTGGTGTAGAGGACGCGGCATCGTGTGTAGGCTGTGTGTATGCCTATGGAGCGGTTGCAGATTCTCCTTCGGCCAGAGCAGGCAGCGCGCTTGCGTGATGTGGCCCGAGTCCACGGCGTGCCGGTGACGGAGCTGGTGCGAGACGCCATCGACCAGGCGTTTCCGCATCCACGAGCGGCTGCACGGCAGGCCGGTTGGGTACGGTTCACCGCGCTCCCGATCGTGACCCCTGGGCCGGACCCGGACACGCTGGAGGCATTGCTCGACGATCGCGTCGACAAGCTCCTCCCGCCGGGATGACGGGCATGCTCGCCTTCATCGACGCCACAGTCATCGCCTACACTCGCTACGACGCTCCACAGCGGCCCGCCTGCACCGAGATCATGTCGTGGGTGGTGGACGGGCGGCTGCTCGCGGCCACCTCGGTCCTCGTGATCGAGGAGGTCTGGCACCTCGAACACCGGGGGCGGCCACCGCTGCCGGAAGGTACCGCCGCCCTGGCCGCTGAACTGTTCCCCGTCCTGCTCAGCGTGACCCCCGAACACCTGCGGGCCGCCCTGGCGAGCACTGCACCGGGTCTCGGAACGACGGACCGGTTGCACGCGGCAGTCGCCATCGACGCCGGTTGCGAGGTGATCGTGACGACGGACCGGGCCTTCGACGGGCTCGACGGCCTGCGCCGGGTTGATCCGCTCGATATCGAGGCCGTGAAGGCCCTGGTCGACGGCTGACCGTGCGCCCTATGCCCGACGGGCCGAATTCCTTCAACGTGGCCGGGCCTATCACTTCGCCGTACGCGGCATCGGCTTCACCTGCCCGCGAGGGTGAACGTGCCGAGCCTGGAGGCGGAATCGATCAGTACGCGACCATCGGGCGCAGTGTCCATGGTGAGCCGGTAGCGCTCGAAGGTCGGGTTCCGGTTCTTCGGTTCGAACTGCAGGTTCACCAGCACGGTGTCGCCTGCCACGGTGACCGGGCCGCGGATGCTCACCTGGTCGATCCCGCTCCAGAACTGGTCGTAGCTCGCGAGCCCGCGGGTCTTGGCGCGCTCGGCGGCGCCGAGGTACTGCCACGCCGCCGCGGTGTCATCGGGTAGCAGGCCGTAGTAGGTGCGCACGATCTGTTCGAGCTGCGCGGCTTGTGCGGGTCCAGGAGGGGCTAGCACCGGCGGTGGCGCGTTCGCGCCGGGTGCCGGTGGCGCTGCGGACGTGCCTACCGCTGGTTGGTTACGGCCGTCCCCCACCCCGGCGAGGGTCAGCACCATGACAACCAGGATCAGGCCACCGGCGGCTGCGAGTAACACCGCGGGCCGCCGCCACCACCGCAGGATCCGGTCCTGAGCCGGGCCCTCCCGACCCGCAGTGCCGGCCGGCCGGCCGACGGCCAGGTCCACCGCGGTTGGCGTGGCCGGGGT
>JBOHGH010000187.1:0-6657 GCA_050699975.1 Pseudonocardiaceae bacterium
GGTGTACACCGTGCACCGGGACCGGACACGCGGTGCGGCTGGCTCCGGCGTTGCCACCGTCATGGCCGCCGGACGCGCCGACCCGGCCGGAGTTGCACCGGTGGCAGGCCCGCGATGGCCTCGAGCTCAACGGCTGGCTCTACCGTCCCGCCGGTGCGCTCGGCGCGGTGCCGACACTGGTCTGGTTGCACGGCGGTCCGGAGGCACAGGCGCGTCCCACCTTCAACCCGCTCTACCAGGTGCTACTGAGCTACGGCGTCGCGGTGTTCGCGCCGAACGTGCGTGGCTCGTCGGGCTTCGGGCGCCAGTTCGTAGACGCCGACGTCGGCCACCGCCGGTTCGCCGCCATCGATGATGTCGCCGACGTGGTCGGGTATCTGGTGGATGCCGGGCTCGCCGACCCCGCCGCGTTGGGCTGCGCCGGCCGCTCCTACGGCGGGTATCTGACCGTCGCCGCGATGGTGAGCTATCCCGAGCTGTTCCGGGCCGGCATCGATCTCTGCGGCATCACCGACTTCCAGACATTCTTCGCCCACACGGAGCCGTGGATCGCGGCGGCGGCGGTGAGCAGGTACGGCGACCCGCAGCGAGACGCCGAACTGCTCCGTGAGCTGTCACCGATCCACCGCATCGGGCAGCTGAGCGCCCCACTGCTGGTGGTGCACGGCGGTCAGGACACCAACGTGCCTGTCATCGAAGCCGAGCAACTCGTCGCCGCGCTCCGCGACCGCGGCGCGTCACCCGGCTATCTGGTGCTGCCCGACGAGGGGCACGAAATCCTGGGCACCACCAACCGCGCGGTCTTCGTGGGGGAGGTCGTGCACTGGCTGGTCAGGCACCTGCTCGACGTCGACGAGCGCAGCGCCTGACGCCCCGACCGACCGTCGCGCGCCCTGATCTCCGACACGCATCGCGCGATCGATGCGGTCTGGAGGATCGAGTCGGCGAGGGTGATCGCCGGCCTCGCGCGGATCGTGCGCGACGTCGGTCTTGCCGAGGATCTCGCTCAGGATGCGCTGGTCGCGGCGCTCGAGCAGTGGCCGGAGTCGGGCGTCCCGCGCAACCCGGGCGCCTGGCTGATGGCCATCGCGAAGCGCCGTGCGATCGATCTCCTGCGCCGAGAAGAGCGGCTCGGACGCAAGATCGATGAGCTCGGTCACGGACTCACGTGCCCTTCGAGGTTCCCCAGCGGGCCGAACTCGCCGTCCGGCTGTCCTCGGTACTCGAGGTCGTCTACCTCGTGTTCAACGAGGGTTACTCGGCGACCGCCGGTGACGACTGGATGCGACCAGCGCTGTGTGAGGAGGCACTGCGGCTGGGCCGTGTCCTGGCCGAGCTCGCGGCGAAGGAGCCGGAGGTCCACGGCCTCGTCGCGCTGATGGAGATCCAGGCGTCGCGCTCGCGCGCCCGGGTCGGCCCGTCCGGAGAGCCGATCCTGCTTCTCGATCAAAACCGTGCGCACTGGGATCAGCTCCTCATCCGCCGTGGTCTCGCGGCGCTGCAGCGTGCCGAGGCGCTGGGCGGCGCATTCGGTCCGTACGCGTTGCAGGCCGCGATCGCCGCCTGTCACGCGCGAGCGCGTACTCCGGAGGAGACGGATTGGGCGCGCATCGCGGCGCTGTACGAGGCGCTCGCCCACCGTGCGCCATCCCCCATCGTGGAGCTGAATCGTGCGGTGGCGTTGTCGATGGCGTTCGGGCCGGCGACAGGCCTGGCACTCGTCGATGAGCTGACCTCGGAGCGGTCGCTGGAGGGCTACCACCTTCTGCCGAGCGTGCGCGGAGACCTCCTGACCAAGCTCGGCCGCTTGCCCGAGGCGCGCGAAGAGTTCAAGCGCGCGGCAGCGCTCACCCGAAATCGACGCGAGCGCACACTGCTCCTCGAGCGCGCCGACGCATGCGCGCGCGGATCGGCGCCACCCCCGCTGCCATGATCGCCCGGCCTGCGATTCGCTGAGACCCAAGCGCGGGTAATGGTCGTCACGGCCAGCGTTGCCGCCTCTGTGCCTGCATTCGCCGCGCGTGGGCTGTCGGCGGGGGAGTTGCCCGCGGTCCCGGCGCTGCAGCGCCTCGTTCGCCGCCCACCGGGTAGGTCCAGGCGGGAAGGTATACCTCACCTGCGGTGTCGGCCCGGTCAGACTGCCCACCCGGCGGGTCGCCGGGGGAGTGTGGTTCGAGGTGACCGATCCATTGCGGGTCGGCGTCGGCGGGGTGGCCTGCACTATTGATTCGCTGGCCGCGGAGCTGGTCATAGATCGGGGTCTGACTCACGGCGACACCGTAGCGGTAGGTGGTCCACGGCGATTATCCACATTTGTGTACAGGTGACGACCTCTGTGGATGGGAGCGGTGCCGAGGCGCCACCACCGGCCGTGACAGCTGGCGGCGCCGGAATACCTGCGGGTCAGCCGGTGTTCGAATACCAGGAATACCAGGGAGCCGGGAACATCCGGCGGAGGTGACGATGGCGACGGTTGAATTGACGAAGGAGAACTTCACCGACGTCGTGGGTGGAGCCGAACTGGCGTTCATCGATTTCTGGGCGTCGTGGTGCGGACCGTGCCGCAGCTTCGGGCCCATCTTCGAGCAGGTATCGGAGAATCACCCGGATGCCGTGTTCGGCACAGTCGACACCGAGGAGCAGCGCGAACTCGCGGCCGCGTTCCGCGTGATGTCGATCCCAACCCTGGTGATCATGAGGGAAGGCTTGTTGCTCTACGCCAAGTCGGGTGCTCTGCCGCAGCAGGATCTGGAAGAACTGGTGGGTCGTGCTCGCGCGCTGGACATGGACGAGGTGCGCCGGAAGCGGGCCGCACGTGGGAAGATGGCCTGAGGGCACTGCTGAGCGCAGCGACCCTGCCGCTACGATCTGTGGGAGCTCACGATGACGACGTCGTCGCGGGCCGGTAGCGTGCCCGGTGAGCGCCCGGACTGCTACGACGCAGCACCACCAGGCAGCCAGGAGGAAACTTGTGACGGCCGTTGCGCCTCAGCCGATCGCCACACGTCCCCGCCCGACGCGCATCACGGTCAAGGGCTCGACCCTGCTGGGGCTGTTCCAGACGACCGATCACAAGGTGATCGGTATGCTGTACCTGGTCACCTCGATGGCCTTCTTCTTCATCGGTGGCAGCATGGCCATGCTGATGCGTGGCGAGCTGGCCACACCGGGCCTGCAGTTCCTGTCCAACGAGCAGTACAACCAGCTGTTCACCATGCACGGCACGATCATGCTGCTGCTCTACGCGACGCCGATCCTGTTCGCATTCGCCAACCTGGTGCTACCGCTTCAGATCGGCTCCCCGGACGTCGCTTTCCCCCGGCTCAATGCGTTCTCCTACTGGCTGTTCCTGTTCGGTGGCCTGATGGTGATCAGCGGATTCCTCACGCCAGGCGGTGCTGCTGACTTCGGCTGGTTCGCCTACACCCCGCTGTCCAACGCCATACACTCGCCGGGCGCGGGCGCGGACCTGTGGATCATGGGACTGGTCCTCGCCGGACTCGGCACGATCCTGGGCGGGGTCAACATGGTCACCACGGTGGTCTGCCTGCGGGCGCCCGGGATGACGATGTTCCGGATGCCGATCTTCACGTGGAACATCCTGGTCACGTCGCTGCTCGTGCTGCTGGCCTTCCCGATCCTGACCGCGGCACTGCTGGGGCTCGAGGCCGACCGGCGTCTCGGGGCGCACGTGTTCGATCCGGCCAACGGTGGGGCCATCCTCTGGCAACACCTGTTCTGGTTCTTCGGCCACCCCGAGGTCTACATCGTGGCGCTGCCGTTCTTCGGCATCGTGTCGGAGATCCTCCCGGTGTTCAGCCGCAAGCCGCTGTTCGGCTACAAGACCCTGATCTTCGCAACGCTGTCGATCGCTGCACTGTCAATGGTGGTGTGGGCTCACCACATGTACGCCACGGGTGCGGTACTGCTGCCCTTCTTCGCGTTCACCACCTTCCTCATTGCGGTGCCGACCGGTATCAAGTTCTTCAACTGGATCGGCACCATGTGGCGAGGGCAGTTGACTTTCGAGACTCCGATGCTTTTTGCGATCGGCTTCCTGATCACCTTCCTGCTCGGTGGGCTGACCGGGGTGCTGCTGGCCGCTCCGGCGATCGACTTCCACGTCAGCGACACCTATTTCGTGGTGGCGCATTTCCATTACGTGCTCTACGGCACGATCGTGTTCGCGACCTTCGGCGGGATCTACTTCTGGTTCCCGAAGATGACCGGCCGGATGCTCGACGAACCGCTGGGCAAGTTCCACTTCTGGACCACGTTCATCGGGTTCCACCTGACTTTCCTGGTGCAGCACTGGGTCGGCAACGAGGGCATGCCCCGCCGCTACGCCGACTACCTGCCCAGTGACGGGTTCACCACACTGAACATGGTGTCCTCGATCGGCGCCTTCGTCCTGGGCGCCTCGACGCTGCCGTTCCTGTGGAACGTGTTCCGCAGTTACCGCTACGGGGAGGTCGTCACCGTCGACGACCCGTGGGGTTACTGCAACTCGCTGGAATGGGCGACCTCGTGCCCGCCGCCGCGGCACAACTTCACCGAACTGCCACGGATCCGCTCCGAGCGTCCCGCCTTCGAGCTGCACTATCCGCATATGTCTGAGCGGATGCGGGCCGAGGCGGAGGTCGGCCATGGGAACCCACCCGCGCCGAGTGAGCAGGCGGCGCAGGCCGTGCAGCACGGCGAGACCGGTGATACCGACCCGCGCGAAAAGTGACCGGTAACCCACGGACGACCCTGCTGGTCACGGTGACCGGGAGGGACAAGCCGGGGGTTGTGTCAGTGATCTTCGCCGCGCTCACCCGGCACGGCGTGGACATCCTCGACGTCGAGCAAGTGGTGATCCGGGGCCGGCTCATTCTCGGCGTGCTGGTGGAGACCACCGCTGATCCGGATGATCTGCAGGAGGCCGCCGAGCAGGTCATGGCCAGCATCGGGATGCAGGTGGACGTCGAGGCCGGCGCCGACGAGGTGGGCGTGAGCACCCGCGGGTCCACGCACGTCGTGCTGGTGCTGGGGCGGCCGGTCACGGCCCGCGCCTTCACCGAGACCACCCGCGCGCTCGCTGCGTTGGACATCAACATCGACGCCATCCGGCGGATCGCGGACTACCCGGTTACTGGTCTCGAGCTGCTCGTGTCGGTCCCCAGCAACGGCGGTGACGAGGCCGCCGACACAGCGTTGCGCGCCACGCTGGTACAGATCGCCGCCCGTGGTGAGGTCGACCTTGCCGTCGAGCGAGTGGGTCTCGCCCGCCGGGCGAAACGTCTGGTGGTCTTTGACGTCGACTCCACTCTGGTGCAGGGCGAGGTGATCGAGGTGCTCGCCGAACGTGCCGGCTGCGGGGCCGAGGTGCGCGCGATCACCGATACCGCGATGCGCGGCGAACTGGACTTCACCCAGTCGCTACGTCGCCGGGTCGCGCTGCTGGCCGGCTTGCCGGCCAGCGTGCTCACCGAAGTGACCACCGCACTGGAACTCACCCCCGGGGCTCGCACGACGGTGCGGACCCTCAAGCGGTTGGGCTTTACCTGTGGAGCCGTCTCGGGCGGCTTCACCCAGGTCGTCCGGCCGGTCGCCGACGACCTGGGCCTGGACTTCTGCACCGCCAACGAGCTCGAGATCCGCGAGGGGAAGCTCACCGGACGGGTCATCGGCCCGGTGGTGGATCGGTCCGGGAAGGCCGACGCACTGCGCCGGGCTGCAGAGCACTTCGGTGTCCCGCTGGCCCAGTGTGTCGCGGTCGGGGACGGCGCAAACGACATCGACATGCTCTCCGCGGCCGGTCTGGGTGTCGCGTTCAACGCCAAACCCGCGCTACGAGAGGTCGCCGACACCGCGATCAACCAGCCGTTCCTGGACATCGTGCTGTTCGTGCTGGGCGTGACCCGCGACGAGGTCGAGGCCGCCGACGCCGCCGACGGGATGCTGCGCAGGGTTCCCTTGTGAGTGGCGATGCGACCGATAGCTCATATCGCCACTCACAAGAGCTACTCGCTCCGTTGGCGGCCCGGTACGCAAGCTGGCTGGACCTGCCGGCTGACGCGCCCCCCGACGTCATCGATGAGGACCCTGCGGGGGTGCGGGCGATGCCGGTGATCCTGCGGGTGGAACGGGACGCGGTACCGCCGCGCAGTGCGCTGCTCGCGGCGGCGGCTTCGGCGGCGGTAGCGTTGTGTCTCGACGAGCGTTCGCGACCCGGCGGTCCATGGTACCCCGAGGTGCAGCCCTGGGTGGCGGGCCGGATCCGCAAGGTCGCGCGCCGCGCTCGCGGCGCACACTGGATCGCCGTGTCCGACCTGCCGGGCATCACTGTCGAACACCGCGGAGCCCAGGCGCGGGCGCTGGTGCCCTGGCCGGTGGCCGACACCCCCGCAACCGTGACCCGGCTGCAGGTTGGTGGCACCGAGGTAGCTCCTGACGATCCGGGCCCACCACCGGACGGGCTCCCCGTGCTCTGGCTCACGCCGGAGCCGGTGATGACCACGGGCAAGGCCGCCGCCCAGGTCGGCCATGCCACCATGCTGCTCGCCGCGCTGCTGGCCGCCGACGGCCGGGCAGCCGAGCTGGATCGCTGGGCGGCCGACGGCTATGGCTGCGCCGTGCGCACCGCCTCGGCCCAACAGTGGGCCGGGCTGGCGG
>JBOHGH010000188.1:0-6641 GCA_050699975.1 Pseudonocardiaceae bacterium
AATATCGCCCATGTCACCGGAGCTAGATGGATCGCCTCCGACACGGGCATGGGTACCGAGCGCGCTGGGAGCCGTGCCCTGCCCGGCGGTGTCCTGGGGGTGACCGTTGACTCCAGCCATCACCATGGCGACGCCCCAGTCCGCACTGGCGACGACCGCCAAAGCCGAGCCTGCGCCCTGAGTGAGATACGTTGTGTCGGCGATCATGCCATCGGGGCACTGCGGTGCCTGCAAGACAGCCAAGCCGGCAAGCACCGCCACAACAGCAACAAGCCGCGCGAAGTGTCCTCCCGCGGCTTGCGCAGCACGATGCGCGCTCCACACGCCGAGCAAGCTACAGCATGTGGTCAGCTCGTGTCTGTCCGTACGTCTTCCCCGAGGCTTAGGTAGTGACGTTGAGTGTCCCCATCATCCCGGCGTCTCCGTGGTCAACGGTGTGGCAGTGGTAGACACTGCGACCAGGGTAGTCGGTGAAGGGGATGCGCAGCCGCACCCAGCCGCGGGCGGGGATGAGCACGACGTCCTGAAAGGCGGCGGTGCGGGGTGTTCCGGCGCTGTCGGCGAGGACGTGGAAGGGCCACACGTGCAGGTGGAAGGGGTGCTCCATGGGGCTGGTGTTGGTGATCGCCCAGTCCTCGGTGCTGCCTAAGCGAACCGTCTGGTCGTCGCGGCGGTCGTCGAAGGTGCGCCCGTCGATGGTGAAGCTCATGCCGCCCATGCCCATGTCCCCCATGCCCATGTCCCCCATGCCCATACCGCCCATGCACATACCGATAGCGAAGGTGAGCTGGCGTTGCCGGTCGACGGGTCCCTGCGGGATGGGCGGGGCGGGCAGCGTCGCCGGAAGCGGCGGCGCGGACCCGGCCGGTCCGCCGACGGCCAGGGTGGCCAGGGTGATCGGACCAGATGCCCGGCCGGTCATCATGCTCATCATGCCGGTGCCGCGGTCATAGGGGTCGGTGATCAGCGCGTACTGACCGGCGCGGGCGGGGCGGACGATGGCGTCTGTCCGGTTGCCGGGGGCGAGCACAATCTGGTCGCGGTCGGCGGGGGCGGGCAGGAACGACCCGTCCTGGGCTATTTGGGTCAGCGGGTGTTGCTCCAGGTGCAGCGAGAGAACTCGTGAGGTGCAGGCGTTGATGATCCGCCACCGCTGCGCCGTCCCAGGCGCCGCGGGGATGGCGGGCTGGTGCTGACCGTTAACCAGCGCCAACTCACCTTGCCGGCCCATCATCTTGTCCATCGCGCCCACCGGCACGACCCGACCCGCGGCGTCGAGAGTGGTGTCGCTAACCAGCAGGATCCGGTCCTCGGACACCGGCAGGTCGGGGCCGCGGTCGATGAGCAGTGCCCCGGCAAGCCCGCCGAACAGTTGATCAGCGACGTAGCCGTGGTGATGTGGGTGATACCAGTAGGTACCGGCCGGGTGGTCAGCCGGAATGCGGTAGGAGTAGTCGAACGCCGCGCCCGCAGCGATGCTGATGAACGGGTTGTCCCCGCGCCCCTGGGGCGAGACGTGCACGCCGTGGAGGTGCAGGTTAGTCGGCTGATCGAGGTGGTTGGTCAGCCGGACCCGCAGCAGGTCTCCCGGAGCCACGCGCAGCGTCGGTCCAGGCGAGCTGCCGTTGAACCCCAACGCCGAAGTGTCCCGCCCCGCCAGCCGAGTCCCGGGTGCCGCGGTCAGCCCCACGTCCAGCACCCCGTCACGACTAGCCAGCACATCCGGCTGGGCGAGGAGCTGACCGCTGGTAGCGGGCAGCAGCCGGCCGCTGCCGGCTGGGGCGCCCAGGCCAGACACCCACCCGGTAGTGCCGACCGCGACACCCGCCGCACCCAACGCGATCAGACCGAGCGCGTGGCGGCGACTGACCGGCGCGCGGGTCATCGCAACTGAGCCCGCCGACGCCGGTACTCCTCTTCGTCGATCTCCCCCCGGGCGTAGCGCTCATCCAGGATCCGCTGAGCCGACGAAGCCGGCCCAGAACCCCCCGCCACTAACCGCACCACCCCATACACCAACAACATCAGACCGGCCAGCACGAGCACCGGCCAGATCCACATCCAGCCGAACGCCCAACCATCCATCATCATCGTCGCACACGCCTCCTGTCGACAAGGGTGCGGCGACGTGGGTCGCGACCCCGCGGCGGCCTCGTCCGCCCGCCGGAGTTTCGCCTACGGCCTGGCAGCCAAACCCCGAGTACCGCGAGCAATCCCGCGCCGCCGCAGCAGCGGCTGCCACGACGACCATCAACGCACCCAGCCGATCCATACGGCGCGGCCGGCCAGACCGACTTTGGCGACGGCATCATGACCTAGGGCCCGCCACCGGCAGGTCTGCTCATCGGCCTGCCGCGACGCCCGGTCGTCCCGTGCGGCTCAGCGGTCCGGCTACGACGTCGGCCTGTCGCGACCGGTACCCGCCCGCGGTCCGGGGACTGCTGGGTGCACAGCAGCATTCGGAGTTCCTCTCTCAGCTCGGCGAGCTGCCGCTCGGTCTCAGCATCGCCCGTGGGGGTCCGCCTGTCGTGCAGCGTCCGCGCATCGCCGACCGGACGCACGACAGGTAGGTCGCGATGATCGCGGCCACGGCGACCACCGCGGCGATCCAGGTGGACATCACTACCTGCCCGGTGTCCGCTGCGCGGCACGGTCGGCCTTGAGCTGGTCGATCTCGGCCCGCAACGCGACGACCTGCTCCTGCCCGCCGCTGCTGTCACCGCTACTGCCGCGCTTCCCGCGCATCATCATCCACATCATCAGGCCCATCCCGATCGGACAGGCCAGCAAGGCCACGCCGTACAGCAATGAGTCCATCGCTTCTCCTCCTCGGTGGTGGCGGGTGACGGCGCGGGGCAGGTCGCTATCACCGCCAGGTCGACAGACCAGACAGGCGGCGCTCGTACTCCTCATCGTCGATCTCACCGGCGGCGTAGCGTTCGCGCAGCCTGGTGCGCGCCGAATCGGTGTCGACGGTGCCCGCGTTGTGCTGCTCGGCGCGCATCCGCCGGTAAAGCCAGACACCGCCGAGCACGGCCAGCACGAGCACAGCGAGCAACGTCACGATCACCAGGAGTCCCCAGAGCCCCATGCCAGCCATCGTTCCGCACATCACGGGTCGTGACCTCCTGTCGATGGTCCGTCTCGCGGCCGCGAGGGCCGCTGCGATCGCCGAGGGCGCGTGAGCGAGATCGGCATAACCTACGTAGTCCGTACGTAAATAGTATCTTATGCTGACGGGTGGCGCCGGGTCGGTGGCGGCGGTCACCACCGGTGGAGGGAGATCGGCTGCGCCAACGGTCGTGAGCTTCCGGAGGTGGGTGCGCGTCTTCGGCCGGCTGGCGGCCTACCTGCTGGCCTACAGCCTGACCGTCGCTGCGCGTGTGGCTGCCTGGAGGCGCAGCTGGTCGACACCGGCAGCGTCGACCGCCCCTGGGAATACCGCGGCCGTGCGCCCCGGGCTCGCGACCCGCCAGGTCGCCGCCGACTGTCGGATCGCCGCTGGCCAGGTGCTGCGCCGCTGGTACCGCTTCATAAGTCACCAACAGGTCACCGTGGTCCGCGTCGACCAGGCCACCGACCGCGTCTACTACCGGCGCTTCCGCACGCGCAAACGGCTGTTTACCACAACCGCAGCTTCCTCACCGTCAACGACGGCTCAGCCTTCGCATCGCAACTGGCGCGCTATCTATCCGGTATTGCGCCGAGCGCCCTAACGACAGTGCGCAGCCCTGCGCTGACCTCGGCGGATGGGACTGACCGCTATGGCAGTGCCATGGCACGACGCGTGAACCGCGTCTGTGCTACCTGATCACTCATCGGCAGCCTCACCGCGAGCGAGTCGCGCCCCACACAAGACATGAATCCACGTCGGCGCGAATCTTTGCTTGGAGACGGCACGGCGCACTGCAAGGGGGCCAGCATCATCACCGCATAGACGACCCTTGGTCGATTCCTCCTGTATCGCCTAGTACCTGCCCATGCCACCCGAACCCGGGGCGGTTCATCCCTTGCAGCCCATGCCACCCTTGCAGCAGCAACCCATGCCACCCTTGCACTTGCAGCAACCCATGCCACCCCGGCAGCCGCTCCCGTAACCCTTGGAACCCCGACGGCCCCCGCGGCCACGGTAATCGCCGTGGCCACTGCCCCCGCCGCCATAGCCAAGTTCGAAGATTTCCGTGATCTTCATATCGCCCTTTCTTCCGTCTTTTCTAGGATTCCTCTTCCCGGGAAGACGTTAAATGTGGATCCTCCTGGTAGCTGGCAAAGGTGGTTCCTGGTACGGAAGCACCTCGTCGACGACAATGCAGATGCGGCACCTAGCATGCCCAGCGGTAACGTCCGTTGGCAACTGGTAGTCGTACCTAACCCGTCGATGTTTACTACCTAGTTTGGGAGTTGCTACGGAGTTAGACGGCTGGGATTCGCCCGGTGGGAAGGGCCGACGTCACCCCCCAGGGGAAGCAGTTACCCGGTCGGTCCGCTCGGTGCTGACCCGTTCCGAGACAACCCCACGCCACCACGTCTTTGCGATGACCGGAGTCAGGCGCGGGGGATCAGCGGGCGGTGGCGACTGGACGCCCGAAGCGGGACAGCACGGTCAAGTAGACAGCGAGCGCAGTGAGGAAGACCGCAAACCAGGTGAGGTTGCCGCCGGGCACGAAGTGGGTGCTGATGTGCCCGAGGAACACGTCCATCCACCGCTGGTGGGCGAGGCCGAAGCTGAACAGGACATCGGGGAACATCGCGACCAGGTGTCCGACGATCGGCCACATCAGTGGGTAGGGCACCGGCCGGCCCTGCCGCCGCGCGACCACGGCCATGATCAGTAACGCGACCGTGGCGCCGATGAAGAAGTGAGTGAACCAGTGGAACCGAGCGTCGTGGCCGCGGTAGGAGAAGTAGAGGAAGACCTCCACGGCGACGGCGAGCAGGCACCACAGGCACAACCGCAACCTGCGGGCCACGCCGTGGTGACCGGTCGCGCTGGGCGAGTGGCTCACAGCGCCTCCACGATGGTCCGTACCTCGGCCAGCTCCTCCACCACGGCGGGGTCGAGGGTGCTGTAGCGGATGCGGCCGGCCTCGTCGACCACGGCGTACCCGACCGGTGGTCCACCGTCAGCCGGTGTCCGCATGCGGTAGACCGTGGCGAGCCGGCCACTGGGATCGGTCACCACTGACACCGGCCCACACTCCGGCGCCGCCCCGGAGCCGGCCACCACGATCACCGTGTCGGCGTCGACCCTGGCTCCGGGCAGCGCCGCGCACAGCGGACCGAAACGCTCCGGGCGGGTGAAGAACACCACCGCCGGACGACCCGACTGCGGCACGGTGGCGGTGACCGGGGCCGCCGCGACAGGCAGGGGGTGCAGGTCCAGCAGCCCGGGCCGCTGGTAGGCCTGATCGGGGTCATCGAACGGGCCTTCGGCCAGTGCGGCGACCAGCAGGAGCACCCCCAGCCCCACGGCGGCGAGCAGCCATACTGTGAGTAGAGCTCGCCGGCGCGGGGGAGTTGCGCGCGGGTCACGGGGCGCGGTCACTACGCGAGAGCCACTCAGCGTCCGGGGCCTGGGACCGCGCCGTTCGGGTCGCCGGCGGGGTCGGGGCACGGCGGTGCGGAGTCGGTGTGCAGCGCCGCGAGTTGGGCCTGCGCCTGCTGGACCTGGTTGAGCAGCGCGACCTGGGAACGCAGGTTCCCCAGCGTGGCGTGGGTGTGCTGGGTTCGTTCGGTGAAGCGGCGTTCGGCGGCCTGTAGCCGCTCGCAATGCCTTTCGATCTCCATCCGCAGGGCCTCCCACCGTTCCCGGGTGGCGTCCTCCAGCTGTTGGGCGCGGCGGTCGACGTCATAGAGGCGCTCCCGGGCGGCGTCGGCGTCGGCTTGGGCGGCCTCGCGCAGCGCCTCGGCCTGGCGGATGAGCGCGGCGGCGGCGTCCTCGGCCTGCGCGGTGATCAACGTCGCGGCGCGCTCGGCGCGGGCTCGGATCGCACCGGCGTCGGTCTCGGCGTCCCGGCGGGCCTTGTCGGCCACCTGCTGGGCGGACCCGACGACCGCGCCAAGCCGGGACAGAAGATTCTCGACGCTGCTCGTGTCCTTGGTGCGGTCCTCGGCGCTCGTCGCGATCCGGTCGATCGCCCCGGCGTAGTCGGCGGCGACCTGCCGCAGGAACATCTCCACCTGCGAGCGGTCGTAGCCGCGCCAGCGCCGCTGTGCGAACGTCTTGGCGGCGACCTCGTCGGGCAGCAGGGGCATCTCACACTCCAGAGCTGGTCGGGGCGGCGAGCGCGTCTACACGCTCGGTGTCACACTCGGGGATGAACGCATCCGCCGGGGTCGCGGGCCGGCTTACCCCGGTGGCGTCGCGGACCGCGGTCACGTCCAGCAGCAGCACCCGGCCCGTCACCATCTGCGAACGTTTCCGGTAGCCCTCGACAGCCGTGCCGTCGTGCAGGTGGACCCGCACGTAGTCCCGGTCGGGCGGCGGGCGCCGGACGTCGACTCCCGGAGTCGGCGGGGCTGCCACGGTAGGCGCGGCCTCGCGGAATCGGCGCAGGCGCAACGAGTTGGTGACCACGCTGACCGACGAGAATCCCATCGCGGCGCCGGCGAGGATCGGGTTGAGCAGGCCGAGCGCGGCC
>JBOHGH010000189.1:0-6597 GCA_050699975.1 Pseudonocardiaceae bacterium
CCAGGCCACCGCGGTCATCCCCGCCGAGCGCCGCTGCGGCACCAGCACTCCGTGCGCGCCGAACGCGGCGGCTGAGCGGACCACGGCGCCCAGGTTGCGCGGGTCGGTGACCCCATCGAGCGCGACGAGCAGCGGCGGCGACCCGGAGTCCCGCGCGGCAGCCAGCACGTCCTCGGCAACGGCGTACTCATACGGGGGCACCTGCAGCGCCATCCCCTGGTGCAGCGCACCCCCGGCCAGCCGGTCGAGGTCAGCTCTGGGCACCTCGAGTATGGACAGACCGGCATCGGCGGCCAACCGTACGGACTCGCTGACCCGGTCGTCGGCATCCACCCCGATAGCGACGTGCAGCGCGGTGGCCGGTACCCCGGCGCGCAGGCACTCCAGTACCGGGTTGCGACCGAGCACGGTCTCCCCCGGCTCGGTTCCGGTTCGACGGCGGGCCCGAGCGGCTGGGTTGGCCGGGCCACCCCCCCGGTGGGCTGGTTGACGCTGGGCTGGTTGACGCTGGGCCGGTTGACGCTGGGTTGGATGGCCTGGGCGTTGGGCTGGATGGCCGGCTCGTAGCTCGGCGGGCGGCGTGGCGCCGCGACCGCGCAGCCCCTTGGACTTCTGCCCGCCGGAGCCCGCGACGGCACCCTTTTTGGTGCCCGGCTTGCGCATCGCACCCCTGCGCTGGGAATTACCAGCCATCACGTCAGTCCCCTTTGACCGTCCATACCGGACCATCGGGGGTGTCCTCGACGGCGATCCCAGCAGCGAGCAGCTGATCACGCACCGCGTCGGCAGTCGGGTAGTCACGGCGATCCCGAGCCTCGGCGCGCTCCGCGAGCAGCCGGTCTACCAGCACGGCCAGCGCTGCCGAGGTGGCGTCCGATCCCGACGTCGAGCGCCACTGGTCAGCCAGTGGGTCCAGACCCAGCACGCCGGTCATCGCACGCACCGACCCGGCCGCGCCTACCGCCGCCGGGTGGTCCCCGGCGTCCAACGCGGCGTTGCCCTCGTGCACGGCGCCGTGAATCGCGGCGAGCGCGGCCGGCGTGCCGAGGTCGTCGTCCATTGCCCCGGCGAAGTCGGCGCACCAGGTGCTCGGCTCCGGTACCCCGCAACGCTCCCGCACCCGGTGCACGAACGACTCGATCCGCCGGTAGGCGGCCACCGCCTCCTCCAGCGCGCCGTCGGAGTACTCGATGGCAGACCGGTAGTGCGCGCTGATCAGGTAGTAGCGCAGCTCCACCGCACGGACCCGGCGCAGGGTGGCCGGCACGGACAGCGTGTTGCCCAGCGACTTGGACATCTTCTCGCCGGACAGCGTCACCCAGCCGTTGTGCAACCAGTACCGGGCGAACCCGTCACCGGCAGCGCGGGACTGGGCCAGCTCGTTCTCGTGGTGCGGGAAGATCAGGTCCAGGCCGCCACCGTGGATGTCGAACTCCGCACCGAGGTAGGCGGTGGCCATCGCCGAGCACTCCAGGTGCCATCCGGGGCGGCCCGGCCCCCACGGCGTCTGCCAGCACGGCTCGCCAGGTTTGGCGCCCTTCCACAGTGTGAAGTCCCGAGGGTCGCGCTTGCCCGACGCTGCGGATTCAGCCTGGCAGACCTCGTCGGGTCGCTGCCCGGACAGCGACCCGTAGCCGTCCATCGTGGCCACTGCGAAGTAGACGTCGCCGTCCGCGATGTAGGCGTGCCCGCGGTCGATCAGCCGCGCGATCAGCTCGACCATCTGTGGAATATGGCCGGTGGCACGCGGCAGCGCCGACGGCGGCAGGCAGCCCAGCGCGGTGTACGCGTCCTCGAACGCCCGTTCGTGGGTGTAGGCCCATTCCCACCACGGCCGACCAGCCTCAGCGGACTTAGCAAGGATCTTGTCGTCGACGTCGGTGACGTTGCGCACCAGAAACACGTCGTGGCCGGTGGCCATCAGCCAGCGACGCAGCACGTCGTAGTTCAAGGCCGAACGCACGTGCCCGATATGCGGGACGCCCTGCACGGTGGCACCGCACACGTAGATCGACGCCGTGCGGGGTCGCAGCGGGACGAACTCCCGCTGGCTGCGCGTCGCGGTGTCATACAGGTGCAGGCTCACGAGGTGATGGTACGGGGCACGCCGCGAGGGTACGGGGCGCGCCGCGCCCCGTACCCGTGAGTGGCAATCCGGGTTATGGCTCGCATCGCCACTCACAAGCTGCGCAGCAGCACGGTGGCCACCGCGGCGATACCTTCGCCGCGGCCGGTGAGCCCGAGGCCGTCGGTAGTGGTGCCGGAGACCGAGACGGGGCCGCCCAACGCCTCGGACAGCGCCCGCTGCGCCTCGTCCCGGCGGCTGCCCACCCGAGGCACGTTCCCGATCACCTGCACCGCGCCATTGCCCACCGCCCAGCCCTGGATGACTAATCTGCGACGTACTTCGGTGAGCAGTTCGGTGCCGTGCGCCCCGGCCCAGCGCTGCTCGCCGGTGCCGAACACCGCACCCAGGTCGCCCAGGCCCGCCGCGGACAGCGCAGCGTCGCACAACGCATGCGCGGCGACGTCACCGTCGGAGTGCCCGGCGCAGCCCGTGATCCCAGGCCAATGCAACCCGGCGAGCCAGCACTCCCGGCCGGGCTGTATCGGGTGCACGTCAGTGCCGATCCCGACCCTCATATCCGACCGGCCGCTACCGCGCCGGCCACTACCTCGGCGACGACGAGGTCGAACGGAGTCGTGATCTTGAAGGCGTGCGGGTGGCCCGGCAGCGTGGTCACGGTCTCCCCCAGGCGCTCGACGAGACCGGCGTCGTCGGTCACCGGTCCGGACGGCGCCTGGTGCGCCCGGCGAAGCAGGTCCCCGGCGAATCCCTGCGGGGTCTGCACTACCCGCAAAGCCGCGCGGTCCACTGTCGACACGACCCGGCCGTCGGGATCCACCTGTTTGATCGTGTCAACCACCGTCAGGACCGGCACCACGGCCTGCTGGCCGGTCAGTACCGCCTCGACCACTGCTCGGATCACGCTGACCGGAGTGAGACAGCGGGCAGCGTCCTGCACCAGCACCACCTCGGCGTCCGGCACGCTCTGCAAGGCCCGACGGACCGAGTCGGACCGTTGCGGCCCGCCGGTCACAACCCGTACCCGCTCACCCGCATCGACGAGTGCGGCCCGGGCCTGCTCCTGGTGCTGCTCACCAACCGCAACCACCACCTGCTCAACGTAACCAGCCGCCAGTAGCCCATGCACACAGTGCCAGAGCAACGGGCGGCCCAGCAGCGACACGAAGGCCTTGGGCATCCCGGCGGCCAGCCGCACGCCCTGCCCCGCCGCCGGCACCAGCGCCGCGACGCGAGCCGGGGCGCGGGCCGCCACCCGAGCCGCCAGCCTCGTCAGGAAGCTGCGGCGAGGACCTCGTCGAGGAGCACCTCGGCATTGTCTTCGTTGGTGCCCTCGGCGAGTGCGAGCTCGCTCACCAGAATCTGGCGGGCCTTCGCGAGCATGCGCTTCTCGCCGGCCGACAGGCCGCGGTCACGCTCGCGACGCCATAGATCCCGGACCACTTCCGCCACTTTGTTGACGTCGCCAGAGGCGAGCTTCTCCAAGTTGGCCTTGTACCGCCGCGACCAGTTCGTCGGCTCCTCAGTGTGGGGAGCACGCAGCACCTCGAAAACCCGGTCGAGACCCTCCTGGCCGACCACGTCCCGGACGCCGACGACTTCGGCGTTAGCAGCGGGAACACGGACGGTAAGATCACCCTGAGCGACCTTGAGGACGAGGTACTTCTTCTCCTCGCCCTTGATCACTCGAGTTTCGATGGCCTCGATAAGAGCGGCACCGTGGTGCGGGTAGACGACGGTCTCTCCGACCTTGAAAACCATGTGTCCTCTGCCCCTTTCGATGTACCCAGGTTACCACGCCCGGAAACCCTCCGGCGCTGGGGATCGCGGCGTCGTCGCAGGTCAGGGGATCGGCAACCGGCTCCCCCAGGCAACGCTGCGCTCCCCCAGCTCAAGGTAGCTCCACTGTAGACCGACACGAGCCCGATACGAGCCCGGCACCAGACCGGCACAGGCTGGGCCGGGCGCGCCGGAGCACTGCGCCTGCGGATAAGATTCACCCTGGTCAGATGAGGCTGGCCAGACGTTCGGCGAGCAGGACATGAGGAGGACTTTGCCCGTGAGCCGCCGGCACAGCTCAATGCGGCGCCCCCTCGCTGTCACCGCCCTGGTCGCGGCCTGCTGCGCGGCCGCAGTAGCGCTGGCCGGCTGCGGTGCGGGCCAGATCACCCAGACCGATAGCCAAGTGGCCGCCGTGCCCGGGACCTACGGTGATGTCGGGAGCATCGCACTGCGCAACGTGCTGATCCACTACCCGCCCAGCCCCAATGGCACCTACCCGGTCGGGTCGAACGTGCCGGTGCTGCTCACCATCGCCAACCTGGGCACCAGTGCCGACGAGCTGATCTCCGTGACCAGCCCAGCAGCCAGCCAAGTGCTCGTGCTGGGCACCAGCACCATCCCCCCCGGAACGAACGTCACCAGCACCATCGGCCCCACGCCAGCAGGTGCCCAGAGCCCGCTGGTCGCCGGGGAACTGCGCATCGTGCTCAACACCACGCAGCCGCTGCGCGCCGGGCTGAACACCCCGGTCACCTTCGTGTTCCGGGACGCAGGCACGGTGACCGTGCCGGTGCCCATGGCGGCACCCCCGAGCGCGCCGGGCGAGGTCCCCGAGAGAGTCGCAGAGAGCGACGAAGAGAGCGGCGGACACAGCGGCGGGCACGGCTGAGCCGCGCAGTCGAACCGTCGGGTCAGGCAGATAGCGTCCGCGCCCATGGCAAGGTCCCCGGTGAACGCCCGCGCTGCACACCGCTGCACCGAATGCGGCCACCAGGTCGCCAAGTGGGTGGGGCGCTGCCCGGAGTGTCAGACCTGGGGCAGCGTGGCGGCGGCCGGTCCGCGACCGGTGACGCGGGTCGTAGCCGGCACTCCGTCGTCCCCGGCCCGCCCGATCTCCCAGGTCGACCTGCATTCCGCGCGAGCCACCGCCACCGGGGTGTCCGAACTCGACCGGGTACTCGGCGGCGGGCTGGTGCCCGGCGCGGTGGTGCTGCTGGCCGGCGAGCCCGGGGTCGGAAAGTCCACGCTGTTGCTGGAGGTCGCGCACTGCTGCGCGGTGGCGGGCAGGCGCGCGCTCTACGTGACCGGCGAGGAGTCCGCGGGCCAGGTCCGGCTGCGAGCACAGCGCACCGGCGCGCTGCACGACGAGCTGTTCCTGGCCGCCGAGTCCGACCTCGCCGCGGTGCTCGGGCACCTCGACGCGGTCGATCCGGGGCTGCTGATCGTCGATTCGGTGCAGACCATGTCCTGTCCCGGCGCCGAGGGCAGCCCGGGTGGGGTGTCCCAGGTCCGCGCCGTGGCCAGCGCGTTGATCACCACCGCCAAGCAGCGCGGGTTACCGGTGGTGCTGGTCGGGCACGTCACCAAGGACGGCACGGTGGCCGGGCCCCGGGTGCTGGAGCACCTTGTCGACGTGGTGCTGCAGTTCGAAGGAGAACGGCACTCCACGCTGCGGATGGTCCGCGGGATCAAGAACCGGTTCGGGGCCGCCGACGAGGTCGGCTGCTTCGAACTCACCGACGATGGCATCACCGGTCTGCCCGACCCCTCCGGGCTGTTTCTCACCCGCCGCGACGGTGCCGTGCCCGGGACGGCGGTGACGGTCGTGGTGGAGGGCAAACGGCCGATGCTGGGTGAGGTCCAGGCGCTGGTCGCGGAGTCCGCGCTGGCCAACCCGCGCCGGGCGGTCAGCGGCCTGGACTCCTCCCGGGTGGCGATGATCCTGGCGGTCACCGAGCGCCGCGGGGGCGTGCGGTTGGCGGGGTCGGATGTGTACACCGCGACGGTGGGCGGGATGCGCGTGGTGGAGCCGGCGGCCGATCTCGCCGTCGCGCTGGCCGTCGCGTCGGCGGCCGGTGACCTCCCGCTGCCCCCACACACGGTGGCGATCGGGGAGGTCGGGCTGGCCGGCGAGGTCCGGCAGGTGACCGGGTTACGCCGGCGCCTGGCCGAGGCCGCCCGGCTGGGCTTCCGGCACGCGCTCGTGCCCCCGGAAAGCGACCCGGCAAGCGCCCTGCACAACGCCCCGGGCGGTGCTGGTGTCTCGCCGCCCGGAATGCACCTGCACCAGGTGGCCGACCTGAGCGCCGCGCTGCGCTGGCTGCGCTAGTAGGGTCGATACCCTCCGAAAACCTGCCCAGGCTGCGGATGGACGGCACAGAGCATGAGCCCATCGGAGTGGTACAGCATGGCAACGAGGTGCGGTCCCTGTGGCCAGCGTGCCCTCCTGAGCCGACCGGCGGCCGATAGACTCGCGGACTACTCCGCAAACCGCCTCGTCGTGTTCGAGTGCCCCCATCAGCCCGACGAATGGCATGTCTATGCCCCCGATCTAGAATTCGCTCGGCGCCCGCATAGACCACCATCCCGCTGACCGCCATTCGGAGCCAACTCCGTAGGCGCTGCGCGCCGCCCTGAGGCGTGAAAATGGGGGGCTGCCGCACGCGACAGCCCTGCGTGCGCCGAGTTCGACACCAGGGCTGCCCGCGCCGCTTCGGACAGCCCTGGTG
>JBOHGH010000190.1:0-6583 GCA_050699975.1 Pseudonocardiaceae bacterium
GTCCAGACCTGGTGGCCCGCCATCGAAGTCTTCCTCACCACCGGCCTCACCAACGCCCGAACCGAGGGCACGAACCGGTTGATCAAGCAGGTGAAACGCGCCGCCTTTAACCGGCCCTGCGGTCTAGGTCAAGTCCCGGTGCTGGACATGGGTCTGGTTTTGAGCCGGGTGAGGTGTTGTTGCAGGCTGGCGATGAGGCGGGCGTGGCGGGCGACTTCGCTGTCCCAGCCGCGAGCTTGGGCGTCGTCGCGGAGGGCGATGGCATCGGTGAGCTGGGCCTGCAGCTGGGGGGTGAACTCGGTGCTGGTGGTGAAGTTGTCGCACTGTTCGCAGATGTTGGCGTAGGGGCAGGCGTCCGCGGCGAGGTGGCGGGAGCAGTAGCCGTGCGCGACGCGGGTTTTGAGCATTTCGGTGCGCAGCCAGGAGATTCGGTCCGGCACGACCGGCCGATTGTTGATCACTAGTGGCAGCTGTTGGCGGGCGCGCAGTTTGCTCATGGCCTGGTCGTAGGCGGCGCGCACGGTGGTGTCGGCCAGCGCGGCGTAGCGCAGGGTCATCTGTGGGCTGACGTGTCTGATATGCGGGTGATCGCCACTGGGTGATCTCACCGCCTGGAGGTCGGTGCCGGCCGGCCTCACCGCTCCCCGGGAGTCCACGTGACGTTCGTGCCGTGCTTGGTCCGCTTTATGAATGGGTCGGAGGTTCGAGCGCTGAGCCTGGGCCATCCACTGTTGGATGACTACCTCGCCTTCGTCGGTGCCCGCGCCAGGGTGAACACGTGGCTGGCCACGGCCTACGACCTCAAGGTGTTCTTCACCGCGGTCGGTAAGGAGCCCGCGCGGGTCACCGCCCCGGATGTGTTCGCCTTCCTCAAGGCGCAGCGGGCGCCGCGGCTCGGGGAGCGGGTGGTCCGGCTGCAAGACGGGGAGTCCGGTTTGGCTGCCCGCACGATCGCCCGGCGGCTGTCGAGCGTGTCGGGGCTGTTCGCCTATCTGTGCGCGCGTGGCGATGTCGGGGTGGTGCGCAACCCGGTCCCGAGGGGTCTGTCCAGTCGGGCGCCCGGCCGGCGCGGGCGGGGCGGGGTGCCGTTGGTGCGCACCCCCCGAACCCTGCCTCGGGTGCTGTCCCCGACCGAGGTGGACGCGGTGTTGCGGGCACTGCGGACCCGGCGGGACCGGGCGATGGTGCAGGCGATGCTGCTGGGCGGGTTGCGCCGCTGCGAGGTGCTCGGACTGCGCTTGGGTGATGTCCGGGCCGGCGAGCGACGGTTGTTCATCGCCGAGGGCAAGGGTGGTCGGCAGCGGATCGTGCCGGTCTCGCCGCGGTTTTTTGCCGCGCTGGGCGACTACCTCGACGCCGAACGACCACGCTCCTCGAGCACCGACCGGGTCTTCGTTGTGCTCAAGGGACCACGCCGGGGAGCCGCGCTGTCGGCGGCGGGGCTGGATGAGATCCTCGCCGGCGCGCGGGGGCGGGCCGGGCTGGTCCGGTTGACCTGCCATCAGCTGCGGCATACCTGCTTCACCCGGCTGCGCGAAGCCGGCATGGCGCTGGAGGCCATGCAGGCCCAGGCGGGGCACGCTTCGATCGAGTCGACCCGCATCTACCTGCACCTGGCCAACGACTGGCTGGCCGGGGAGTACCTGCGGGCGGCCGAGGCGATCGAGGCCCAGGTCACTCCGGCAGCCGCGACGGCGGTGGCCGAGTGAGCCGTTCACCACGCCGGGTCGAGGTCGAGGAGCTGGTCGCCGCCTACCGAGCCGACCTGCTCGCCGCCGGTATGTTCGCGCGGAATCCGGTGACCTCGCCGGCGCGGTCATTCCTGTCTCGGATCGGTGTCGAGGGCTGGGCGAGGTTGTCGCTGGCCCAGCAGTGCGCGACCCCGTTGAAGGACCGCCGGGTGGTGGGGTGGCTGATGGTGACTGGCCGGTGTCGGCCCAGCCCGGACTACCTGGTACTCGGGCGTCCCTACCTCGGCGAGGTCGCTGCCCGCCATCACCGCGGGTTTCACACCCAGTTCGCCGCGACAGCCGCGGAACTCGGTTTTGACCAGCGCTCGACCGTGTTGCAGTGGTCGGCGACGATCAAGGTTGCGACGCTGATGGGGGTAGCGCCGGATCGGTTGACCAAGGCCGACCTGGACACCGGACGCGAACAGCTGTCCGCCGCGATCCGGCGGCACCGCCCCGAAGGGCACGGGGTCCGGGCGTTGACCACCGCGCTGTTCGGCGCCGAGGCCACCCTGTTCCACGCCGGTGTGATCGACGTGCCGCCGCGCAAGACCCATCCCGACAAGTCCGCGGCGCGGGCCGCCGAATGGGCCGCCGCGGCGCCCCGGCTGGCCGCGACCCTGCTCGGCTATCTCGAGCAGATGCGGCTGTCGCTGCGGGCCGCGACGATGGTCAGCCTCGAAGGGGTGCTGCGCGAGTTCGCCGGTTGGCTCACCCACGGGGCGCCCGAGGTGAACGCGGTCGCGCGGCTGCGTCGAAGCCACATCGAGAACTACAAGCTGCATCTGGCCAGCCGGGACTCCGCCCGGGGCGGGCGGCTGTCCAAGACCGCGCTGGCCGAGCACATCGGCGTCCTGCGGACCTGTTTCGAGCGGCTCACCGAATGGGCCGGTGACGACGTCCCCGCTCAGGTGCTGGTCTTCGCCGGCGACCTGCCCCGGCGCGACGACCCATTGCCGCGTTTCCTCGACGACGGGGCGGCGGCGAAGCTGCTGCAGGCCACCCGCGCCCACCCCGACCCGTTCACCCGCCTCGCGGTGGAGTTCCTGGCCCGCACCGGGCTGCGAAAGGGCGAGTTCTGCGACCTGACCATCGACTCGGTGGTGCAGATCGGCTCGGCCTACTGGCTGCACGTGCCGGTCGGCAAGCTGCGCACCGACCGATACATTCCGCTGCACCCCCAGCTCAAGGACCTGCTCGACGACTGGGTCACCCATCGCCCCACCGGGCTGCGCGAGCCCTACCTGTTCATCGAACGCGGACGACGAATCACCACGGCACGGGTCGACCGGGCCCTGGCCAACGTGGCCCGCGAGGCCGGTATCGGCCACGTCACCCCTCACCAACTCAGACACACCCTGGCCACCCAGGCCATCAACCGGGGCATGTCGCTCGAGGCGATCGCCGCCCTCCTCGGACATCGCTCGATGCGGATGACCATGGTTTACGCCCGCATCGCCGACCGCACCGTCGCCGACGAGTACTTCGCCGTCAGCGAGAAGGTCGAGGCGCTCTACGACGCCCCCAAAGAACTGCCCGCCGACGCCGAAGGCTCCGAGATGCGCCGGCTGCGCGCCGAGATGCACCGCCGCATGCTCGGCAACGGCTACTGCGCCCGACCAGTCGGGCTGGACTGCCACTTCGAGTCGATCTGCGAGTCCTGCACCTTCTTCCAGACCACCATTGAGTTCCGCCCCACCCTGCAGGCCCAACACGACGACGCCGTCGACAAAGGACAACTCGGCCGCCAGAAAGTCTTCGACGGACTGCTCGCCCGACTCGACCGGAGCGCTTCCTGACATGATCCACTTGACAAGATCACCCGCATAATGCCCGAGTAGCGACATCAGCGCCTGCAGGCTCATCCCGGCGTTGATCAGACCGGTGGCATAGGTGTGGCGCAGCTGGTGTGGGGTGATGTGCAGAACCGCCCCGGCGCGGTCGGTCAGCCCGGCCGAGGCGGCGGCCTGGGCCAGACCACGGCGGATGCGAGACCCGCCGATGCGCTGCCCGCCGATCGCGAACAGGAAATCGGTGGGCCGGCCATCGCGAGGATGAGGCAGGGCGCGTTGTCGACCACGCAGGCGCATCCAGGCGTCGAGCGCTTCGAGGGTGGGTTCGTCGAGCGGGACGGCCCGTTCGGTGTTGAGCTTGCCGAGTGGCACCTTGAGCCAGGTTCCGTGTCCGGGCAGGTCCCATAGACAGTCCAGCTCCAGCTCGCGCAGCTCGCCCAGACGCAGCCCCGCACCGCGCAGCATGGTGATGCCGGCGCGGGCGGCGACATCGTCGAGGCCGCTCACCGCACGCATCAGGGCGGTGTCGACGTCGGGGGGCAGCGCCCGGGGTAGTGGCGCGGGTAAGCGCGGCACGTCACCGCGATGCACCAACACGCTGGCCGGGCGCTCGGCCCAGCCCCAGGCGGCCAGATCATCGAAGAACAGCCGCAGGTCCTGCACGGTGCGATGGTGGTGACGCACCGAGATGGGCTGGCCGTGGCGAACCCGACCGTGTGAGACCCGACCCGCGTTGAAGATCAGGAAGTCTTCCAGGTGGGTGCGCCGCAGCTGGGACAGCGTCGTGATCTCGGGATGGTTGGCGGCCAGCCAGCCGGCGAACACCCGCAGCGACGCCGCGCGGCCTTGCACCGATTTGGGGCGCAGCGTGGTCGAGATCGTGCGCAGGTAGTGAGTCACCACCTCACGGATGCGGGGCTGGTCAATGTCGGCGATCCGCTCGGTGATGCTCAGTTTGCGGGTGTTCCCGTGCGGCGGCGGGGTGTCGATCACCCCGAGCTGGTAGCAGAGCACGCGCAGGCCATGGTGCTCGGCGCGCAGGTGCTTGCGCATCGCGGCCGGGATCAGCGGGGACTGCTCGATGATCTCACCCACGATGTCCAGGTCGGCGAGGGTGATCCGATCGAGGGTGACCGAGCGGGTCAGGCAGACCAGCGCGAGCGCGTTGACCGCGACGCGGGTCGCATACTCCGTGCACCAGCCCAGCTCCCGCGCCGCCGCCTGGGTGCGGTCGGTGTCATCGGGGTGCAGCCGCGCCCAGGTGGTGAAATGGATGCCGCGTGAGCGGCGGGCCAACAGCTCCAGGTCGGGGACCAGCGCGCCAGTGGCGAAACACCACGACAGAAACGGCCACGCACCCAAGCGGCGGATCTCGGCGAGACGGTCGGCGACCGGACGCGTCATCCATGCCCGCAGGCCCGGGTGCGCGGCCAAGAGCCGCTCGGCGGCGCGCCGACGCAAATACTTCGCCTGCCCGGCGCAGGACAAGGTAGCGACGAACGCGTCATGCTCGGCGAGCAGGCGGCCCGGATCGGCCGGGGTGTCCACCGCCGCGGCGGCGGGGAGCTCGGTTGAGGTCGCGGCTAGCATGACGCCCCCATCCGTGCCCGCGCGGCGGTGTACTCGCTGGCCAAGGTGGCCGCGGACAGATGCACGTATCCGGCTGTGGTCTCCGGACTCGCGTGGCCCATCAGCTCACGCAAGACCAGCAGATCGATCCCGGCGCCGGCCAGCTCTGTGCCGTAGGTGTGGCGCAGCCGATGTGGCCGCACCCGCGGGGTTCCCGCCGTCGCCCGGTGTCGGCGGAAGATCCGCCGCATCCCAGCCTCGGTCAGTGGCCCCCCGGTAGTAGGGCCGTGCAGCACCACGAAGCACTCGGGAGTGCGGCATCCCGGTGGTCGCTCGGTGCGCAGATACTCGGCCAGCTCGCTGAAGAAGGCCCTGTCGACCGGGACTACCCGCTGCCGGCCTCCCTTGCCGGTCACCCGCACCCGGCGCAACCCCAGGTCCACATCGGCCAGCCGCAACGAGCGGACTTCCCCGGCGCGCAGCCCGCCCAGCAGCATCAGCAGGGCCATCGACCGGTCCCGGGCGGTGCGCAAGTCCGCGATGAACGCCTCGACCTCGTCCGAGTCCAGCGACTCGGGCAGCCGTCGCGGCGAGCGCACCAGCCGCCCGCCCCCCTGCGGACGGCCCGGACCCAGATGGCCCAGCAGCCCCCGACGCACCCGCGCCCCGCTCGAGCGGCGCGCCGCCGGCACCGGGTTGTCCTCGCGCACCCCGGCTACCACCGCGTACTCACACAACCCGCGCAGCGCCGCGATCCGCCGGTTCATCGACGCCGGCGCCGCGCCGAGGTAGTCCCGCAACGGCACCACCGTGCGGGTGCGATCAGTCCCAGCCGGGCGGCCCCGGCCGGACTGCTGCCAGTCCAGATAGTCGAACACCGCGCTCGGGGTCAGGTTGGTCACCGACCGACCGCGTTCGGCGCAGAACCGAGCGAAGTTCAGCAGGTCATAGGCATAGGCACGCCGCGTGGCGGACGCGAAATTCCGCACCGACAGATGCTCCAGAAACCGGTTCACCAGCTCAACATCAGCCCCGTCACCGACCAGCCGATGACCCGTCTCCGTCGCCTCAACCAGCAGCCGCATCGGCACCCCCAACGAGGACCCCGGCACCAGTGTCGACGCATGCCACCACCACTCGTGGGACCTCACGCCGCCTCGGCGCGTCCAGCTGCCGAGGGCCGGTTAACCGATAGCGGCTTCAGGAACCGAGACAACTACCGGCGACGAGTACGGTTGCACTGCACCCGGCACACCCGCCGATTGTCAGCGAGGAAACCGACGGTGCCCGCTTAAGATCGAAGAGCCACGCGGGGGCGGATCGTGCGAGCGATCGCCGCGCGCAGCCATCCCGGCCCGTTCGGTGGCCAGCACAGCTACTCGCGTGACACGCTGGACCGCTGGATTCGCCGCTACCGCCGCGGCGGGTTCGAGGCGCTGGTTCCCTCGGTGCGCCAGCCCAGCACCCGGGTGGATGGCGAGGTGTTGGAGC
>JBOHGH010000191.1:0-6556 GCA_050699975.1 Pseudonocardiaceae bacterium
GTACATCGTGCCGAGCATCACGCCTTCCGCGTCTGAGTTCCTGCACCAGGACTGGGTTTTAATACCCGACCACCCAAGGGCTAGTTTGATCAACTCTTGGGAGGTTGGAGATCATGTCGGAGCCATCGGGGCGCAAGCCCCGCAAGCGGTTGGCGTCCTCGGAGAAGTACGAGCTGTTCGTGCAGATCCTGACCAAGCAGGCCACCCAGCGCGAGGCCGCGGCGAGTTGGGGGGTGGACCGCACGACCGTGTTGCACATCTGCAAGGTGGCCAAGGAGGGCGCGCTGTCCGCGCTGGCGGCCTCGGTGCCCGGTCGCCCGGCCGGGCAGTCCCCGCAGCAGGCGGAGCTGGCCGCGGCCCGCGCCGAGATCGAGCGGCTGCGTGCGACGGTGACCGAGCAGGCCGTGGCGCTGCACCTGCACCAGGGAAAATCGCGTTGGGACTGACCGCCGGCCTGGTCCCACCACGGGTCGAGGCCCCCGTCAAGGCCGGGCTGCTGGCCCTGGTCGACCACGCTCGGGAACAGGGCGGCTGGTCGCTGCGTCGGGCGGCCGCGACGCTCGGTCTGGATCATGTTCGGGTGCTGCGCTGGCAAACCCGCGCCGTGCTCGACCAGCTCGCCGACCGCCGCCCCGGCCCCGACACCGCGGTGCATGCGCTGCTGGACTGGGAACGGGCCGCGATCGTCAAGCTCGCCGAGGAATGGGGCGAGGTCGACCGGTCGCACCGCAAGCTGGCCCACCGCGGTTCCCGCCTGGACCTGGTGCACGCCTCGGAGTCCACCGTGCTGCGCGTGTTGGCTGGTGAGGGCATCGTGCTGCCCGCGCCCGCCCGCCGTGACCCGGCCCCGGCGCGGCCCTGGCCGGAGTGGGCGGAGCTGGTCCCCGGAGTGATCTGGATCTACGACTTCACCCACTTCCGGGCCTCGAAACGGTGCGCGGTCGCGGTCCTGGACGTGGTGTCGCGGCTGTGGCTGGCCACCGTGGTCTCAGCGCAAGAGTCCTCCACCCAGGTCGAGGTCGCGTTCACCCGAGCCCTGAGCACCGACGGCAAGGACCACCTGCTCGATCAGCAGCTGCTCGACGAGCTCGGCCGGGGCAGCGTGCCCGATCACGACGAGCTACCGGTGCTGCTCGCGCTGTCGGACAACGGCCCCCAGATGACCTCACGCTCCACCAAGGTGTTCCTGGCCGGCGCCCGCATCGCGACCCACTTCGGGCGCCCCGCCACCCCGAACGACCAGGCCTGGATCGAGTCGTTCTTCGGCCACCTCAAGGGCGAGCACCCGCACCTGGACAAGATCGTCGATCCCGGCGAGCTGGAGCGTGAGCTCGACCTACGCCGCCAGCACTACAACACCGTGCGGCTGCACGAGGGCCTGGGCTACGCCACCCCCGACGACGAGCACCACGGCCGAGGCCCGAGCGTGCGTGCCGCCCGCCGAGCCGGGCTCGAACGGGCCCGATCCACCCGGATTGCCACCCACCGCGATCTCGGGAAGGATCACCGATGACCCCCCGACGGTGGTCGGGTATTAACACCCGCCCCTGGTGCATTTGCTCAGACACATGTCGTCCGGATATCGGGCTCTACGCAGCCAACCTGGGACCCGAGTTCGACAGATGTGGTGATCGTCTAGGCCCTCAAAAGGTCCGCTGAGCTGGGGAAATGGGTGATCGCCTAGTGATGTGGCGTGTCACTAGGCGGTGGTGTTGTTGCTGGTCAGGGGCTTGTGGTCAGCTCGATGATCCGGGGCGGGGTGGGGATGTCCAGGGCGGTGAACGCGTCACGTTGGGGCTTGGTCAACTCGCTGGTCTGGCGGTAGGTGCCGGCCGGGCCGGTGAAGGTCGCGGCGTGGATGCGTTGCAGCTGGGCTCGGATCTGGTTCCAGGTCTGCCCGGTGGTGGTCTCGGCGATGCGGATGAGCAGCAGCGCCAGCCAACACAGGATCACGTGCGCTCGGATGCGGTCCTCTTTGCGGTGGTAGAGGGGCCGCAGGTCGATGATCTGTTTCATGTCCCGCCACCCGCGTTCGACCTGCAGCAGCTGTTTGTAGCCCAGCGCGATGTCCTCGGCGGACAGGTGCGGATCGGAGCAGCGCAGCAGGTACTTGCCGTCCAACCGTTGTTCGGCGGTGATCTTCTTGGTGTCGACGCGCAGCAGCCCACCAGGGGTGACCCGCAGGAACCGGTTGAGCCCGGGCTTGGTGGAGATCACCCCACGCAGCTCGGCGCGTTTGGTCGCGGTCAGCTTGTCGCTGCCGTCGAGCATGGTGGTGAGGTGGTCGACCAGCTTGTCGCGTAGCGCGGCGTCACGGGTGGCTTGTTCGGGGTTGAAGCAGATCACGAACCGATCGTCGGTGCCGATGTTGACCTGCTTGACCTGCAGGTTGTCGGCCACCGTGCGGTAGCGCCCAGGGCGGGCGAGCGCGGCTTGGACCTCGGGTGAGCCTGAGCGCAGCTTCTCCCCGAGGATGTAGCCGCCACCGGCGCGCATCAACGCCTTCCGGTTGGACTTCGAGGTGAAGCCGCGATCGGCCACCCAGATCACCCGCGACAGGCTCCACTCCCGCAGATCTTGTTTGACCTGGGCGATCAGGTTGGTGTCGGTGGCATTCCCGGGCCAGGACCACACCCGTACCGGGATGCCCTCCCGGGTCACCGCCATCCCCACCACAACTTGCGGCAAATCCGGTCGATGATCTTTCGAATGACCGTGCACCCGGAACCCGGCCGCCTTCCCCGGCGACCCGTCCATGGCGGCGCGTGCATCCTGGTCAGGGCCACCGGCAGGGTCAGCCACCGCATCGGTTGCTGGGGCGGCGGCCGGGTCTGGGTCGGGTGCCGGGTCGAGGACCCGGCCGTGCGCATCGCGAGCGACCGGCTCGTCGGGCTCGTCGATCTCGGCATACGTGGTGGTGGTATCGAAGAAGATCAAGTCCAGGTGAAGGTTGAACAGGTCGCTGACCTGGAAGTATGTCTCTTTCGCCAGCGCGGGTTCGACCTCCAGCAGCCAGTCCATCGCCCGATAACACGACTGCTCATCGACTCCGGTCAACTCGTCGATGTGCACATCAGAGCTGATCCAGTCGGTGGCCGCGAGCTTGCTGCACGGGTCGAGGGCCCGGTTGGCGACCAGCGCGAACAGCACCCGCTCCACCCGGGGATCGCGTCGACACCCGGCCAGCTGGGTGCGTAGCGCGGTGTCTAGACCCAGCCGCCGCCACAGCCGATCCAGCACGTAGGTGCCCCCGATCGGGCGGGCTTGGGTGAACACCAGCCCGGGTGGGCCGGTCAGGGCGGCGGCCTTCGCGGGATCGAGCAGCTTGGTCAACGCGGTCACCGCCCGCTCGACCGCGGCCCGGTCGATTTCGTCTTCGCGACCGAAGGAGTACAACACCTTGGTCCGCGACATCTGGGCTTGGGCGTCCCACACGTTGTGCGCCAGTTGCAGGTAGCGCACCGGGGAGCCGTCCTTGTTCTTCCGCGTCGCCGCCCTGATGTACACAGAACTAGACCGTACAGCAGTAACAGCAGCTCAAACTATCCGACACGCCATAATCGTGTCACTAGGATTTTTGGCCTGTCGGACCACCCCGCACCACGCTGACCAGCGGTTTCTCCGTGGCCCGTACCTAGAAACGCCGATTATCTGTCGAACTCGGGGGTGAGACGTGGCGGTAGAGGGTCTGGCGGGTGATCCCCAGTTCGGCGCACAGGGCGCCGACGTTGGTGTCGGGTTGGCCCATGGATGCGCTGGCCAGGCGCAGCTTGGCCGGGGTCATCTTGTAGGGCCGCCCACCCCTGCGGCCTCGGGCGCGGGCGGAGGCCAGGCCGGCGACGGTGCGTTCGGAGATCAACTCTCGTTCGAATTCGGCGAGGGCGGCGAAGATGCCGAAGACCAGTTTCCCGGCGGGGGTGGTGGTGTCGATGGCGGCGCCCTGGCCGGTGAGCACTTTCAGCCCGACGCCCCGGGCGGTGAGCTCGTGCACGGTGTTGACCAGGTGGCGCAGGTTGCGCCCGAGTCGGTCGAGTTTCCACACCAGCAGTGTGTCGCCCTCGCGTAGCGCCTTGAGGCACGCGGTCAGGCCGGGCCGGTCATCGGTGCGTCCGGAGGCGTGGTCGTCGTAGAGCTGGTCGGGGGCGACGCCGGCGGCGAGCAGCGCGTCGCGCTGCAGGGCGACCGTTTGGGTCCCGTCGGCTTTCGAGACCCGCATGTACCCGACCAGCATGCGCTGCTCCTCGTCACGTATACGTTCGATTACATGACAACCGACACCATGCGCGATCGTGGACCCAAAGTTGTCATCTAACCCGTTAGGTATTCTACGGTGCGTGAACGGTTAAATGCCTTGGTTATGTGACAAGCACTCGGTCGGGTGCCGCGACCGGAGAGTGGACCGACGGGGTGGGCGCCGCGGGCACCGGAAGAAACCGGGCGGGGATACCGGAGTCGATCAGGCACTGGCGTTCGCGCGCTACGCGAGCGGGGGTCGCACAGTCCCGGGTGAACAGCCTCAGTAGATGTTGCGCGGTCCCCGGGTCGACGCGGGCGAGGGCGAGCGCGGCGTCGAATGCCTCCCGCGCGCGTGCCCAGTGGTACTCATAGCCCTGGTGGCATGGACGGTCACCATCGTCGACGGGTCGGTGCGGTTCGACCGCCAGCAGCGGGCCGAGGGTGCCCCGGGCGGCGATCGCTCCGGTTTCGACCAGATGCAGCGCGACGGCCGCGGCCTCCAGCATCGCCCGTTGTGTTGGCCAGTCCAGTTGTTCGAAGGGTCGCCACACCTGCAGGCCCGCGCGGACGGGTTGGCCGGTGGCCGACCAGATGTGCTCCAGCGCGGCTCTGGAGCGGACGCCGACGCGTGAGTGCGCGGTGCTGAGTTCGTCAAGCAGGGTGCGTAGTAGCCGGAACCACACTCCCACGTGGGTTGACCGGCCGGGCAAGGTGACCCTGCCGGTGGTCAGGCCCTGGTAGGTGCGTCGATCCAACGCGGCGACGTGCTCGCCCACCGGTGTCGGCGCCAGGGGGATCTGTCGGAGGCGCGCGAGATCAGCCTCGAGAGCGGGTTCGAGCCGGCAGGCGTGCTCCACGCAGCTGACCATGATCGGTAACCGCCACATCAGCGCGGTGCCACGCTCGGGATCGGCGGCGCACACCGGACAGACCCGGCGCTCCCACCGAGGCGCTGGCGCGGTCAGCCACGGCCCCCGCCACCGGTGCACCTCGTTGCGGCCAGCGGCGCTCAGCAGCACCGAGTGCTGACGGACGTAGGTATCGAACAGCTCCTGGGCGTCGACGGCATCAAGATCGGTCAGGGTGTCGGTCAACCAGGGCACCCAGCCGGCGATCGTCATCGCCTGTAGGTGAGCCATCTCGACACCGGTGCGCTCGGCCAGCGCGGCGAGCATCGCGGCGGGTGGATCCCAGTCCAGATCGGCGAGCACCGCATCGCTGATCTGGACTGACGCCGCCCCGAGGTTGTGCCGCAACAGCTCGGGGACCGACAGGCCGTAGAGCGCCGCCACCCGGGCCAGCCACGAGGACAGCGCCTCGACCGGACCTGGGAGTGGATGCCGTGGCCACCGCCGTTGCCGATGTCGGGGCGGGCTCACACGAGTTCGCGCTCGAAACAGCGGCGTCGTTCGGTTGGCCCGGTATAGGGCGCCAGCTGCAGCGTGCGCTGGTTGATCGCCTCCTCGCCGGTCTCGATCGCCGCGACGGCGGCGTCGGTGAGCAGGTGAGTCAGCTCGCCGATGGTGCCTTCACAACGGGTGAGCAGGTACTCGGCCATCTCCGGAGTGGCGATCACCGAGGGCCGGCGCAGCGGGAACGACGCGGCGAAGCTCGCCAACAGCGAGCAGGCCTGCTCGTCGGGCGCCCAGCGGGGCAGAACGAACGGGGCGAACCGGTTCTCCAGCTGGTCGTCGGCGCGGATGGCCAGGTAGGCCTCCCGGGTGCCGACCCCGACCAGCGGGATGCGTAGCTCGTTGCCCAAGAACCGGATGAGGTTGAGGAATTCTCGGCGGGTGTCGCCGCGCCCGGCCAATACGTTGTGGAGTTCGTCAATGACCAGGACGCGGACGCCGGCCTGGCGTAGCAGCGTCAACGCGAGCTGCTCGAGTTCGGCCAACCGTTGCCGGGGTCGTAGCGGTGCACCCAGCGCGGCCAGCAGCGCGGTGTAGAACCGGGTCACCGACGGCTCGGAGGGCATCTGCACCGCCAGCACCGGGATCTCCTCACGCTCCGGATGCGACGTCGGCGGGTGGGTTCGCCGGAGCTTCTCGATGATCATCGACTTGCCGTTGTTGGTCGGTCCGATCAGCAGCAGATTGGGCATCCGTTGCTTGACCGGCCAGCCGAACAGCGTCTCCAGCTGGGCCAGCGCCTCGGTCGCGCGGGTGTAGCCGATCCAGCGGTCCGCGCGCACATAGCCCAGCCGCTCGGTGTCCGGGAGCCGCGCCAATGCCCGCGCCGTGGGCTGCAGGTGCGACCACTCTTCGGGTTCCTCGCCGAGCACCACGTCCTCGATCACCTCGTCGACCACGTTCACCAT
>JBOHGH010000192.1:0-6500 GCA_050699975.1 Pseudonocardiaceae bacterium
GCGATCGTGCACTCCTACCTCGACACCGCGACCAAATGGGGCATCGACAAACTCGACGCCCTCCGCCAACTCTTCACCACCGGCGCATGGCTACCGCCAGCCCTCAAACCCAGCTGAACAGCTACGTGACGGACGACGAAGTGATTCCGGTACTCCCGTGTGGCGTGCTCGGGGAGACACTCGACTTCTACCGGGCGTTGGGTTTGAGGTGACCCACCAGCAGACGTGGCCGTATGTGTATGGGGCCGTGCGCCGGGGCGGCGCCCAACTGCACTTCTATGGCGGCTTCAAGCAGGCTTTTGGGAAACTCCCGACCGCAGGGCTGCCCCGGATAACCAGGTTGCGGAAAGGCTATAGCCGATTCGCCGTGTTCGACCCGGCCGGCAATTCGATCATTTTCATCGCGCGGGACGCGCCGGAGACCAGCTACGACGAGGAGCCCGAGCAGGGGCGGTCCCGGCGCTGGTGCAGGCGCTCGACACGGCGGTCTGGCTGCGTGACCTGAAGGGGCATGACGACGTCAAGGCGGCCAGGGTACTTGACGTAGCCTTGGCTCGGGACGACCCTGCTACCCCTATCGAGCGTGTTCGCGCTCTCGCGGCCAGGGCCGAACTCGCGGTTGCTCTGGGCGAAGCGGAGCGCGTTCGCGCCCTGCGCGCCGAGCTCGAGGGGATTCCGTTGTCCGACGAGGAGCGTGCGCGCTTCCGGGACGAGTTAGCACCGGCAGATGACCTCGAGCAGTTGATGAAATAGTGAGTCAGCGCAGGACGAGGACGTCTGCGGCGTCGACGAAGGCCCGCCGGTGGTTGAAGGAGATCTCCACCAGGCGTCGGTTGCCCACGACCAGGGTGTGGTTGTCCGGCACATCGGCCCCGTCGAACCGTGCGTAGTAGTAGGTCCCGTGGCTTCGCCTCCCGCCGAGGTAGACCTGACCTGCAGGGATCGTGTACTGCAGCGGCACGACAGCGGTCACCGGGATCGTCGGTGGGTAGGCGGCGGCTTCCGGATAGGCGGCGCCGTAGACCGGGACGGCCGAGCGCCCCGGGCGCGGCGTGACGAGCGCGCCGTGTCGCCTCGGTGCGCTCACCCGGCCCGGTGGGTCATCGAACCAGCCCACCCTGCCGCCGAACCAGATCGCCGTCCACGTGCCGCGGCGCCCGGCCACGACGAAGGATTGCCCGGCAACCGCCCTGGCTGACCAGTCCGCGACCCGGGTGGTGCCCGGGGAGCCATCCGGGTGCAGCACCGGGTCCCCGATCAGCGGGGCGTCGGCCCTGGGCTCAGTGTGCAGGTACACGACGTTGCTGCCCTGCGGTGCCACGTCGGTGCAGGTGCCGTCGGCGCAGCTCTGCAGCGGCTCGACGTTGGTGTCGAAGCGCGGCGTGATCGTCAGTACCGGTGCGGCCGATCCGCGCGGGGCTGGCAGCGGCGCACCCAGCAGGTCGAAGTAGCGCGCCCAGTCCCAGTACGGACCGGGGTCGTAGTGCATCGCGGCGACCCGGTCCGGTGTGAGGCCGGGCAGCTCGTCGTGGCCCAGGATGTGCTCCCGGTCCAGCGGGATGTGGAAGCGCGCCGCAAGGTAGCGCACCAGCCGGGCGGAGGCCTGGTACATCTCCTCGGTGTACCAGCGGGCGCCGTCGACGAGGACGCCCTCGTGCTCGATGCCGATGGAGTGCATGTTGAACCAGTAGTTGCCGGCGTGGTAGGCGATGTCGCTGGTGTGGACGAGCTGGGTGACCTCGCCGTCAGAGGACCGGATCAGGTAGTGCGCCGAGACACCCTTGTGCGGGTCCTGAAACCGCGCGATCGCGGCGTCGTAGCCCTCCTCGGTGTTGTGGATGACGATGTATCGGACGTCGTGACCGTCGTCCGGGCGGTCGGCCGGGTCGTAGTTGCCGTAGGCGTCGGGGTCGCCCGGATCGGTCTGGGCGTAGGCGGCCGGGGTGAAACGGCAGGCCAGCCTGACCGGGCACTCGGGCTCATCGGTCGGGGGCTCGCCGGCCGCCGGCACTGGCGGCCCCGCGATGGCTGGACCGGTCCCGAACACCGCGGAGACCAGCGCCACCGCGGTCACCAGCAGGGCCGCGGCCAGCGGTCGACGTCTGGGCATGCCCGGTATACCTCGCGATGGGTGGTGGCGCCGGAGCGTTAGCACATCGCGGAACGCCTTCACCGCGGTGGACCGGATTCTGGCGCGACGACTGCGCTACTGGGTGCAACGAAAGCCGTCACGCATTGTTACGAACCCGCATCGCGGCGCTGGTTTCGGCTCGCTCGGATTACTGTTCGGGCAAGGCCTCGCGCACCCGCCGGATCGCCTCCGCGTTGGCTTCCGGGTCCCGGCTCAACGCCTGCACCTCGACGACGATGCGGTCGACCTGGTCGACCGCCGCCTGCTCCTTGACCTCAGCGAGCCGCACGGCGAGGTCATGGAGCTGGTCCAGCGCGCGGATGTCCGCCGCACCGAGGCCGCGCCGAGACTGCCGCCGGGCCAGCACGTCGACGGCGTCGACGAGCCGGCCGAGCTGGCGGCCGTAGCTGGCTACCTGGGTGATGATGCGCTGCTCCAACGCGGGGTCGCCGGATCGGGTGGCGTTGATGTTGAGCAGGCCGAGTTGGCCGCCGATCGAGGCCGCGATGTCCTGGGTCACGTCACCGGACAGCGGCGCCCGGATGCCGAACATCGACAGCCATGCCTGCCACGGAGTCATCGGCTGCGAGCGGCGGTGATCGTCGGGCATGGTTTTGCGCTCCCCTCGCGTGGTCGGGCCGCGCCACCGGCCAGTATCCCACCTACTGTGCTGTCTGTATCTCGTCCTGACCGCGAACCTCGTCGCGGCGGCGGATGTCAACGCTGGGCACGTCACCGTGCCGGGTGGTCGGATCTTGAGTGCTCCAGGTGCGCCGAGCTCGACAGCAGAGCTGCTGCACCGGCCGTGGACAGCTCTGTTGTCGAGCTCGGCAACAGGAGGGCTGATCACAAACCAATAGGGTGCCTGTGGGGACTGAGCTGAGGTCGGAATCCACCCGGCTGGTGTCTGCGGGTGGGAGAGGGCTTAGACGGGCACAGCCGTCATGATCGAGTCAACGGTGCGGTTTGAGTCGCCTCCAGAGCAACAGTCGGGCGTGTGTCTGTCGGTGCCGCGGCCCCGTGAGCTCGACGAGAGCGACGTCTGGCCAGGACTGAAATGTCGCTGGCGTCGAGTTCACGGACAGTGCCCCGGGCAACATCCCTTCCCATCACTGGCAGGGCCTTCCAGGCTTACCCCCGGGGTACCGATAATTCGCGGGCGCTCATGATGGGTCAGTTGCTACTACCGTGGCATTCGTATCCGGCGTTAGCGAGGTTGTCGCATAGGCGTCTGGCACCCTCATCGATTTTTCGATGCATGTCGTCGCGTTCCCTATCAGACGGAATGCGTACCGCGTGCGGCGGCTGGCCATTGGTGACTATTTCGCATTGCCCACCTTGGGCTCTATACTTATCGCAATCTTCCTCAGCTATCTGCCGGTACTGCTCCCAGGTGCATCGGGCCGAGTGGTCGGATTCACAAGGATAAGGCCTCTGCGGCGTAGTCACACTGTTAGTTCCGGTATCGTGCGGCGCGGCCTTCTCGGAACGGGGCGTTAACACCACTGCAACTGAAATGATAACTACCGCGAGCAGAATTTCCTTTATCCTCACTAGTGCTCCTTAGCTATGCCTCATGCGAAAGTTAGGTCCCGATCGACCTCGCGTAGTCGTTCCGGATCGTTCTTATACATCAGCAAGGGTCCCCCGCTAACCCCTTCCGCATCATCGACCTAACCCGTCTTCTTCACCTCGAAAATTGCACGCGTCCTCGATCGATCCTCGTTCAGCACCGAACTTCTGGGTTTCCCACCTACCGGGCGGCTCGTAGCCCTGGCTGATGAGATAGCCGGTGATCTCCCGCCGAGCGCTGCGCATGGTGAAAGCCCCACGTCAAGGTTTTCGGTGGATTCGTCGTCATGCACAACGATGCGGATCATCGAAAGTTGATCAAGCACCCTAGGGTCGCTAGCGTGCGAGGGCCGCAAAGCCCCACCAGCGCCGTTCACACCATCTCCACCACCTCAACGCGATGCCGTTCACACACGAGAACGTCGTACTCGGGGTAGGCCAACATAGGGGATGTCCTGCTCGGTCACTCTCGGACCCGGCTTATCTCCTCAGCCGTCCGTACCCACCAGGCCAGACCGGCCACCGCATGGCCCCATGAGAGCCATCGAGACAGACCCACGACCGCCCCATACGGACTCGTCCGCACAGAGGGACGCACGTAACGACGGGGCGGGATGCGCCATGAGGAGGGAGGGAGATTGTGATGCGGTTACGCGGGCGTTGGGCTGTGCTCGTCGATAGCGCGGCGGCTGTTGCGGCTGTTCAGCGACGCCGTCGACGGGACCACCGCGACGGTCGGACTGGACTCCAGAATCTGACCCGTTTGCGGTCCCGTCGCCGCGTTGGTCAGGACAACGACCACGCCGTCAGTGCTGACGACATCGTTGTCAGCACATCGGATCTCCAGGCATGAACGCTGTGGCGGGTTCCGCCAGAACACGACACCCCGCGGAGGACACCGCCATGACGGCATCACGACAAGGCCCCCCTACGGCATCCGTCGCCGAGCAGCTCACACCGACACTCCGCCTCGTGCGGCGCCGGACCGCACAGTGGGTTCGCCGGTCGGCGGGGGTCGCCCTGGCGGCAGCCGCGGTACTGGCGACGCTCGCCGGTCCCGCCAACGCAGCAGACACCGGACCGGCACTGCAGACATCGCCGGCTGTCCTGGCCAGTGCGCTGATATGCCCGAACGGGTTTCACCATCCGGACAAGCAGGTGGTGCTTCTGGGGGCCGGCCTCGGCCTGTGGGGCACCGAGACCTACGCCAAGGGGCTCGGCGTCGTGCTGTCCAACGCCGACTTCGACTGGTGCACCCTCGACATGCCCGACCGCCTGCTGGGTGACGTGCAGACCAACACGGAGTTCACCGTGGCGGCCGTGCGCTGGATCCACCAACAGACGGGCCGCCCCGTCTCGCTGGTCGGCCATAGCCTGGGGGCGATGGTGGCACGGTGGGCGGTTCGATGGTGGCCGGATGTGCGCGCCAAGGTCGATCACGTCGTCAGCATCGAAGGAGCCAACCAGGGCTTGTCCATC
This sequence comes from Pseudonocardiaceae bacterium, assembly GCA_050699975.1. Taxonomy (GTDB): domain Bacteria; phylum Actinomycetota; class Actinomycetes; order Mycobacteriales; family Pseudonocardiaceae. Next base: position 5,183 of record JBOHGH010000192.1, read on the forward strand.
GGGAACGTCCTCTGCGTCACCGCCTGTATTCCCGCCGCCTGGCAGTTCCGCATCGGCTCCGACTTCAACACTGCGATGAACAGCGACCCTGTGCCGGCCGGCCCGGTCTACCCGGCCATCGGCAGTATCACGGACGTAGCCGCCGATGCCGGCCGGAGACGGCTCATCCCCGGGAACGGGAGCGGAAACTTCTACGTCCAGGACAAGTGCCCAGGTCGACCGGTCGACCACATCGCGTCCGTGTTCGACGCCGCTGAACTGGGAATCGTCATGGACGCCCTGACCCATCCCGGACAGGTCGACCTGACCCGAGTACCGAACGCCGTGTGCGGCCAGCTCTACGCCGCGGGCATCAACCCGATCGACGCCACCACCAGCATCGCATCCCTCACCGCGCAGGTCCCATCCGGACTCGTGCTCGGGGAGAAGGTGACCGCAGAACCGCCGCTTCGCCCCTACGCGCAGGCAGCCGGACACTGATCAACCAGACAGCGCCCGAACGCGCCCCGAATGGCTGCCAGCCGCGGTGACCAGTCGCGCAGCGCGGCCTGAACCTCGAGCCAGCGCGCCGCGGGCGACCGATGGAGGCTCTGCTCGGGCTGGCAGGCACGATGGGCAGCGTGGCGGCGCGACCGGGCGATGTGCGGGGCAGCACCGAATCGCCGCCGCGCTGGCCGCGCCATCCCACCACGGACACGAGCCGCAGCATGTGCGCCCGAACGTGCTCGTCCCGTCACCGTGTCGCACCAGCGCCTCGGCGAGCGCTCCTCGCCGCGCGGCAGGCTGGCGCCCTGCTGAGCGTGGGTGTCGGGCGCGGCGCAGCGGATTCGTCTGTTTCAAGGGACGGTACGTGCCGTATCTGGAATGCAAGCATCAGGGTAGAGGAACTTATGGCGAACGCCCGTCGCCGCGTCTACCGAGAACTGAGCCACGCATAACGGTGCAACCGCATGCTTTCCTCGCCAGACTAGAGTACGGGGGCTACAGCACGTAGACAGCGCACCAGGAATTGCCGATTATCAATGATAGGAATTTAAGCCTACGGAAGTAGCCTTTGACCGGGAATATTGTTGTGGAGCGGGTGACGGGAATCGAACCCGCGTCTAGAGCTTGGGAAGCTCTCATTCTACCATTGAACTACACCCGCGGCGCAGCAGAGCTTAGCACGGGCAAGACTCAGGCCTGGTCTCCGAGCGCGGGGTCCGGTGTCCGCCCGATCATCCCTCGTCACGACGCCACTGTCGGTGACCTTCGGGGAAGGAGTCGGGTCGCGTGCGGAGTTGCCGCGCACGGCAACTTTCCACCCGAAGTTGCCGTG
>JBOHGH010000193.1:0-6494 GCA_050699975.1 Pseudonocardiaceae bacterium
TTCTCGGCGGTCCGTTTCTTTCGAATTGAGTCTGGCAACCCAATTCTTTCGAGAAGCGGGCCGTCGTCCAAATAGGCGCGCCGCGGACGACTCATCTATAATTTATCAGGGCTCGTGAATAACCCTCACTGTCTCGGAGTTCTTTGACCGGCTCCTGGATAGGTCATGAGCTGAGTATCGACGACCAGTTCGAGTTCACCGTGCAACCGTGATCGTCACTCTTGTCGGAGACAAACCCGGCATGATGGTGGTCGGCGGAGACTGCCGGATTGCGGTAGTGGACTTCACCGGCGCCCCGTTGTACGTAGGGCATGACCGCCGACTTGGGATACCGAAACATTGCGGCTTGATCTTCCTGCTGGTCGCGCAGTCGGTGGCGCGAACGCACACTCATCGGCATGTGCGGATGTCGTCGCTCATCGAAAGCCTAGTTCAACGCGGCCACTCCCACGAGGCCCCTGCGAGTGGCACCACGGACCGAACACGACGACCGGGTGCCTGCTCAGGCCTCAGAGCACCAGGGGGGAGCATGTCTTTGCCGGGTTGGGCCCATCCATCGGCATGGACCCGTTACCGCTACCGGCCAGACGCCTGCCAGCCTGCCCTGGCCGACCTCGACACGCTACGTGACAAGTACCAACAAGGTGCAAGCAGAACACCTGAGGGGAATCGAACCCCGGAGCGGCCCCTGAACAGGGCATTCGCACCGGCGCGCAAGCAACCCGGACACAACCCACCGCAAAACCACTGGTCACGCGAGGATGAAACACGCGGTGGAGGTACTTACCGCTTACTCGCACTCAGCGCAAGCCGCTGACCTGCGACTTTGCCACACCGCGGCGCTCACCAGCTCGGTGAACGACCCGAGACCGAGCGCGAAGCGTCCGTGGAGCCTGCGCGACCGCCTCAATGAGCGCGACATCACCGACCTGATCACCGCCTACCGCGAAGGCGCCACCGCCGCCTCCCTCGCCGCTGCCCACGGCGTGAGCCTCAAGAGCGTCAAGCGCCTCCTGCACATCGCGGGTGTCCGCCGGATCTCACCCGCACAACGAGCTACCAAGGCAACACCGGTCGCGACGCATCCGTAGCCGCACATGCCCAGCGTTTACCGCGCACACAGCGGCATGACAGTGCGTGCCATATATCGGCGGCTTCTTACGCGGCCTGGGCCAGTCTTGGAAAGAAGAGTGGGTTGCGGTCCACGGCGGCGGCGCGGGTCTTGGCCTGAAGCCAGGTAGCGAAGTTACCGTGACGCTCAAGGAGCATTACGATTTCGCGCAGCTCGGCCAGAACGATGACTCTCTGGGTCAGGGCGTGCCGGCACTGCTGGACTGCGGTATCCGCGAACTCGCTGGCCGACACGATCAAGCCGTGTACACCGGGTCGGCTGTAGACCCGCACGAGGTGCTGAGCAACCCCGTCGACCCCGAGCGGGTTCTTCCACCACTTGGCTTCGACCAGATACGGCTGTAAGCCGAGTTCGACAAGCCCGTCGATCTGCTCACCGATCTGTCCGCTTTCGGTCGACAGGGTAAAGCCTTCGCGCACGTTCAAACCGTCCAGCTTGAAGATCTGGTTGAGCAGTCGTTCAAAGGCGAGTCCACGTTGGTGGGCGTTGGCCATCGGGAACAGCGCTCCCAGCTCGCGCAGCAGCACCTCTCGCTCGGTTCGCTTGCGCTCAGCTGCTGCGGCCGCCTCACGCTGGGGGCGCAGCCGTTCGTGACGCTCCCGCTCGCGCTCCTGCTGCATACGAGTGAATGCGTCCTTGACGTTGACGAGGTCGCGCACCTTGGCCACCAATCCCTGCGCTTGGAGCGCCTTCTCTGGCCAGCAGGTCGAGAAGTCACCCCAGTCCACGACGCGACGCACGATCTCCCGGCGGGTGCGGAGTCCGGACTCTCCCTCGGCGTTGATCCGATGGATGACCGTGCGGGCGATCTCGTACTTGCCGACCGAGCTCCGATCAGCGACAAGACGACGCTCCAGGTCGGCGAGATGCTTGGGGGCGACCCCGGCACCGCGGAAGAATTCAAGAGTGTCCGGCTTCGACCGCACGAGGATCGGAACGGTGTCGACCAACACGGCGACCAGGTCGGGCGGGTAGTGATAGCGTAGTGATAGGGGTCGTTGTGCACAGGTCACCTCAACGCAGCCGGGCGAGTGACCAGCCTTCGTACCACACGACGCGGCCAGCGGTACGCGTGGGGTCAAGAATGGGTGACTGCGACCTGGAATTAGCGCTGATCTTCTGGAACGCACCCGTGGCAGTGTTGGAGCCGATCGAACCACTCCGCGCTCGTGTACTGGGGTAGGTAAACGAACGACGGCCAGGCTTAGAACACGTCGCGAAATAACCTAGTTTTTGTATCACGATGACTGACCAGTCTCGCGGTCCCCGTATAACTTGACCATGTTGCTTACTTGGCGCGGCCGTAGATTGAATTCTTCAGGAATCATCAGAGGTACGAGATCGAGTTCCTTATACCGACGCGCGGCATCTAACAGAGTGCCCTCATCCAGCTCAATCTCCGAAGACAATTCCATGATCGTCAAGACGCTGGTAAACGTTTCCAGGGCCGTCAAGATCAGGCAGTGCAGCGCAAACGCATACTGGTGCTTTTGCCGCCCCCCTGCTAGATGTAAGCGCATTTCTGCGTCCCACCAGGTGTTGCGAAATGCTTCGCCTGCCGAGAAGTGCACAACTCGACTTGAGGCTGCAAACAGGTAGTCATACGTACGGCGATCACCAACTTGATCAGCAATCCAGCCGGTCGATGGCGGTCGCTTCCGATTCGGCCAGCTCAACTGATCGCCCAAGTCTGAGAAGTCCAACTTCGTCTTATCGACATACACGTCAGCCGACTGTACTAAGCTCGCCGGGAAGCCGAGCTTGACCAGAGTCTCCAGTCCTGCGTAGTTACGAAACGCAACGAGGCCTCGCATTAAGTCGCTGTTGCCCATCGCAATGAGCAACCTATCTGCGACGGCTGGTTCAAGCTTGGTTCAAGCTGCGCGATGTACCTCAGCCAGATCTGTTCCTCGCAAGCCTGACGGACAAACGAACTAGCCAACTGTCCGAGATTGTTCTTGCCTTAAACGACGGACGCACGGAGCGCGTTTACCTGCCGCTCGGCAACTGCCTTCGCCACCACCACACGAATAGGGATTGTCGGCGAAAACTTCAGGTCTAGACTAGTCAGTAATGCATCGAACATCTCGATAAATTCTGACGCAGACCTCTCAATTCGATTACCCGAGTCCGACATCTCAGCGGGGCCGTCCGACCCGTCGGCTTGCTCTGACATACCCACATCCTTACAGCCCGGCTCAGTTGATACGAGGGACAATGACGCAGGACATCTACCCAGGGGAGGAGTGCAATTCGTACTGGCCGCACGAGTCTCCTCTGGATCTGCGGACTTGGGTTAGGAGAATGAGTTACTCACGTCATCAATGAGGAATCTCCGCACTGCCACGAACGTGCCCAACACCAGGAATCCCGCAACCTTGTCCCTGTAATAGCCCTTCTTGTCGCGTTCGCGTACTTCCTTCTCAGCGCCCGCGTTTAACTCATGGACATCCAGCCAGAACAGATTCCCGTCTCCAGGAAAGAGGTATTCGCTCGGAAAAACCTTGGAGCCCGGATATAGCATCTTTGATTCCGGATTGGCGCGTTCCGTGAGCACATGAGTCGCGATGTTCCGCACGACCATTATACCCTCGGTCACCTTTCCGAACTCGTGCGCGTCTGATATGGCTTCATAAGCCCGCGTCCCGCAGCAGGGCCACGTCATGGTTACTGAGTGTGTCGAGTGTGACGTTAAGTAGCCAGGAGTGGGAGGGCGCGGTTGCGGTCGCGGCAGATCATCTCGGTCGCTTCTTTGATTTTGTGTAGCCCGTTAAGGCGGAAAAGTCCTGCGGCGAGGTTGCGGAGTGCTGCCATGGAGTGTGGTCCGTTCCCGACCCAGGCTTGGTGGTGGTCTTCGCGCCAGGTGGTGTCACGAACGTGGTGGCTTTTGTTCTCGATTCCCCAGTGTTGGCGTACATGGGTGTGCAGGTCGGCGGGGCTGGTGTGTTCGGCGGGGCTGCTGGTGATGATGAGGGCGAACTCTTTGCTGACGGCTATCCCGTCTAGTCCCAGGACGTCTCGGCGGATGCAGCCGAGTTGGGCGGCGTGAGGGAAGTCGATTCCGGTGGCGTCGGTGGTCCAGGTCGACCATCGGTTGATCCAGCCACGGGTGCGTTCTTCGACGACGTGTCCGGGTGCGGTGGTCAGCAGTGGAAGGCACTTGGCGAATACCTCTTTCTGCAGGGTCGGCTGGTTTGCTTTGACCGTCATCACGTAGTCGAAGCCCCGTTCGGCGCGCAGGTGTTGGGCTGTGTCACGTTGGGTGTGCGCGGCATCGAGGGTGAGGATGACGCGTTCGGGTGTCCCGGCCGGGATACCCGCCAGGAGAGTGTCGACTTGGGTGATCTCGTTTGTTCCGTCGGGCACCCGGATCTGGGCGACGGTGACACCGGTGCCGTGGATCATCGCGGAGAACAGGGTGACCTGGCCGTTGTCGTCGGTCCAGGCGCCTCGAAGGACCTTGCCGTCCACCGCGATCGCCAGCAGGTCGTCGGTGCCGCGGTGTGCCCGTTCGAACAGCCACGACCCGATCAGCAGGTCCAGCTGGCCGGCGTCGATGGTCTGCAACACCCGCCGCAGCGTCGGTTCGCTGGGCCAGTCATACCGGTTGTGAAACCAATTCCATGTCGCGCCCAGTTTCGCGAGCAGCGACTGTGGAAGATCCCCAACCTGGGACGCTACTTGACGATAGTTCGACGCACCCGCCAGCACCGCGACCACCGCGCCCGCCACAGTGAACACCAACTCGTGTCGCCGTCCCTGCGGGCTACGCGGATCAGTCAGGCGGCCTAACATCTCCAACAAGCTGGAGATGTTAGGTTCCCGCTTGTCTTGTCCGGCGGATGTACTCGACTCAGCGACAGCGGCATGCCACAATGACATCGGATGGCCTTCTGTTCTGGGCGGTGGGTGTTTGGCGACTTTCACTATCCCAGATAGGAGGCCATCTTTGGATGTGCCACGCCGCGAACTGCCACAGAACAGATACTCAAGGCTACAAGGCGACCGGCACCACAGATCCAGCGTGATCGAATCCCATCCCGACAACTCAAAACACCGAGGGTCGGCGACTGATGCGCCGACAGGAACCCCGCCTCCACGAACACCATTGCCAACACCCGCGACGACCAAACACAAGTACGCCGCCCAGCATAACGACCTGTCACGTTGAGTAATCATGACGTGGCCCTGGGTTCGACTCCATGCCGTAGTGACCTAGTAATGCGCGCAGATCGTTAGTGCTAATATTGACCGCACCGCTCTCGATCCGAATCAACTTCGACTGGGACCAGTCCATGGCTACCGCGACGTCGCGTTGGGTCATGCCTGCGGTATCGCGTGCTTTGCGAAGTTCACTTCGAAGCCTACGACGGAGGATCGTGGGGTCTGGACGTGCTGCTTCGGGCATCTAAACGTTCCCTCTCCTCGTCCAGCTCAGGACCGACCGCTTCACCTACGAAGCCCGCACGTGGCTATATGGCGGCTAGCGGGAGTGCAAGAAGAGTACCCCGCATCGAGCGGCACTGTTGCATTGGTAGTGGGCAGAGACACTCGACGGCGGTTGTGCGCTGTTCAGATGGCGAGGGCGAGTTCGAGGCGGGCAGGCGCCCGATCGGTCATCACTTCAGCCGGCCGTGAGCCGTCCTTGAGCGGGCGGATGAAGAAAGCGGCAGGTGGCGCTGGCCAGGGCTGCATCGCGATCACAGCGACGATGCCAGGCGGCGGATTGCTCGGCGGACTGATGGGCCGGTGAGCAATCACATCAACTCCGGGCTACCGTGCCCGCCGTGCACCCCGACGAGACTCCCGTCGTCCTGCTCGATGAGCAGCTGCGTCCGGCTGGCGAGCTACCCAAGTCCCAGGTTCACCATGGCGACACCCCATTGCACCTGGGGTTCTCCTGCTACATCTTCGACGGGTCGGGCCGGTTGCTGATGACCCGTCGCGCCACCAGCAAGCGGACCTGGCCGGGGGTGTGGACCAATTCCTGCTGCGGGCACCCGTTGCCTGGTGAACCCTTCGCGCAGGCGGCAGCGCGGCGGCTGCATGACGAGTTAGGTGTGCGGATGGTGCGCTCGGCAATGGCGCTGCCTGATTTCCGGTACCGGGCGGTGGCGCCCGACGGGGTGGTGGAGAACGAGTTCTGCCCGGTGCTGGTGGCCAGCGTCCAGGGTGACCCGCAGCCCAACCCGACCGAGGTGCTGGAGCACCGCTGGACCCCGTGGCCCGACGTGGTAACCCTGGCGACGATCGCCCCCTGGGCCATCAGCCCCTGGGCAGCCCTACAGATCCCCCTGCTAGCCGCCCTGGACCCTCTCCCGCTGAGCTTCCCGCATTCAGCGGGCTCAGCGGGGTTATGAGG
>JBOHGH010000194.1:0-6441 GCA_050699975.1 Pseudonocardiaceae bacterium
CCACAGACACGCACAGCCACCCACAACGTCGCAGACACGCCGGAGAAAGTCGCCACAACGCGCCTCAGCGACCTCCTCGCCTCTGCCCTTGCGGGCCAGAGTGCGAGTAAGGCTGCCATGGTGGAGCTGACGGGATTCGAACCCGTGACCCCCGCACTGCCAGTGCGGTGCGCTACCAGCTGCGCTACAGCCCCGAAGCAATCACCGCAGCCCACCGCGGCGCGTAGGCAACCGTACACGAAACCGGGGGTGGCTCCCGAACAGGACCGGTCAGCGTCGCGCGCCGCTCAGCGCCTGGTCCAACCACCCTTCGTCATCGATGTCGGCGATCTTGCCGTTCACGACGGCACTCGGGGTGCCGAACCGGCCGTCGGTTCGCAGGCCGCTGATGAATCGCTTGGCGATCTCGGTGGACGCGGCGACGCGCCGGTCGGACCCGGCCTGCACACAGCTCGCGAAGCTATCGCCGGCACCCAGGTCGCGGCCGAGCTGCTGGAGCTGGGCGCCGGTCCACGCGGGACCACCTTCGGTCGGCTGGGTGGCGAACAAGCTGGCGTGAAACCGCGGGAAGATATTGGCCTCGGCGGCGCAGAAAGTCGCGCCGGCGGCCAGCGTGGAGTATCCGGCCGGGACGGAGAGGTCATCGAGGATGGCGACCGGGTGATACACCACCTTGGCCTTGCCGTCCGCGGCAGCTTGCGCGAGCTGCTGATGGTAGCGCTTCTCGAACTGTCCGCAAGCCGGGCACAGGAAGTCCTCGTAGACATCGATGGTCACGGGCGCCTGAGGGCTTCCGGTCACGATGACGTCGCCCTGCGCGGCCACCGGGTACTCCGGCCCGACGGCGACGACGGGAATCGCTGCCGGGAGGTCAGCCGGCTTGTTGAGGTTCTGCAGCCACAGCGCGAGCCCGACGACGATGGCGAGCCCGACGACGATGGCGACTCCAGCCACCACTCCGCGGCTGGGCCTGCTGCTCGCGCGGGCCGCGGTCACCGCCTCAGCAGCCTGGCGCTTGCGCTTTTGCTCGCCCCGTTCCGCCCCGCCCACGACACGTTCCTCCCTAGCTCATCCGGCCGGATGCCCGGCTCGACTCCACTGTCTGTCCGGATCCGCGCGCAGCCACCCGTCGACGCTCAACGCCGTCCGGGGCCGGACCGCCAGCCACAACGCCAGCAGCAACAAACCGACGTCTCGCGCGAGCTCCTGTGGGTAGCGGGTGGCGCCCTCGGCTACCGGCCCGCCACCGCCGAAGCAGCCGCAGTCGATGGACAGTCCGCGAGCCCAGGCCTGCGCCACCCCGGTCAACAGCACTACCAGCAGCGCCGCCGAGGCGAGCGCGGTCCACCGGGTGAACGCGCCCGCCACCAGCAGGGTTCCCAGCGCCAGTTCCACCAGCGGCAAGCCGATGGCAACCGGGCCGACCAGGCCCGGCGGTAGCACCTCGTAGGCCAGCACCGCGACCCGGGTCTGGGCCGGATCGACGACCTTGAGCACCCCGGAGAATAGAAACACCACAGCTAGCCCAAGCCGCGCCACGGTGCCCAGCCCATCGATGACGGGGCGGGACAGGCGAGGCACCCGAACAGAGTAACCAGTCACTGAGACAACAGGTGAGGCTGCCCATGGCGAGCCGAACCTGAGTTCCGGATGCACCCGGCGCGCTCCGTACCGTGGTCGGCGGCGGGCGTCACGGAGGTGCGGGATGGCTGTCGAGCCAGGTGACGAGGTCGGGCACGTCCACCAGGACGTATCCGGAGGATGGTTACGGCCGGCTGTTTTCGGCGCGATGGACGGTTTGGTGACCAACATCGCGCTGGTCGCCGGGGTGGGTGGCGCAGGGGCCAGTGCCGACCTGATCGTACTGACCGGGATGGCCGGTCTGGTGGCGGGCGCGTTCTCAATGGCGCTCGGCGAGTACGCGTCGGTCGAGACACAGAACGACGCCGTGCGCGCCGAGGTCACAGTGGAACGCGACGAGCTGCGCCGGCACCCGTCCGCGGAGAAGGCCGAGCTGGTCGCCTCCTTCATGCAGATGGGCCTGACTCGCAAGACCGCGCAGCAGGTGGCCGACGAGGTGCACGCCGACCCGTCACTGGCGGTCCGGGTGCACATCAACCAGGAGCTCGGCGTGAACCCGGACGAGCAGCCCTCGCCATGGGTGGCCAGCGGCTCGTCGTTTCTGTGCTTCGCGATCGGCGCGCTGGTCCCACTGATCCCGTACCTGCTCGGCTTCGACTCGCTGGCCGCAGGCCTCGCCGCGGGCGCGGTGGGGCTGTTCCTGGCCGGGGCGCTCGCGTCCCAGTTCACCATCCGCTCGTGGTGGTTGGGCGGGCTGCGCCAGGTGGGGTTCGGCGCGATCGCCGCGGTAGCGACGTACCTGGTCGGTGCGCTGATCGGGGTCAGCACGGGCTGAGCAGTGGCAGGGCTACGGCTGGCGCAGCCGCCCGGCTACCCGCTGCCCGGTCGGCAACTCGGGACCCTCGTCACGGCAGCCGCACTCGGCAGCGAGGTCGGTTGCGGTGTTGACCGGCGGCCGGGGCAGCGTCTCCGGTGAGCGCAGCCAGGCCACTGCGGCGAGCAGCGAGATGCCGCCGGTCAAGACGAAGGCCGCGGAGTAGGACAAGTGGTCGGCGAGCAACCCTGCGGTGATCGGACCCAGGATCGCACCGATATCGGCAGTCATCTGGAAAGCTGCGAGCACCGGACCACCCTTGGCCTGCGAGCCGATCACATCGGCTACTGTGGCTCCCTGAGCCGGCGTGATCAGCCCGGTGCCGGCGCCGGCGATCAAGGCGGCGGCCAGGAACTCCGGTACCTCGCCGGTGAAGCCGAGCCAGATGGTCGCGCCACCGGTGACGACCAGCCCGACCAGCATCGGCCGGCGGCGCCCGACGGAGTCCGCGAGCTTGCCGGAGAACATCAGCGCAGCCACATTGCCGGCGGCGAAGACCGACAGCGCCAACCCGGCCAGCGATGCCCCCCGGTGCAGCACCTCGACGACGAACAGCGGCACCAGCGACACTCGCACGCCGAACAACGCCCAGCCATTGGCGAAGTTGGAGATCAGCGCGGCGCGGTAAGCCGGGTGCCGCAGCGCTTCGCGCACGGTCAGTGCCGGGATGTCCCCGGCCGGTGCGGCAGCAGCCAGCGTGGAGCGCCGCAGGAACAGCCACGCCACCGCGGCCGCGACGAACAGCGCCACCGCGTAGAACACGAACGGTGCACGCAACGAGATGGCGATCAGCCCGCCGCCGACCAACGGGCCGGTGATGCCGCCGAGCAGGAAGCTGCTCGACCACAGCCCGGTGGACCGCCCGCGCAGCTCCGGCGGGGTGAGCCTGATCAACAGGGCGATCGCCGAGACGGTGAACATGGTCGACCCGATACCCCCCAGCGCCCGCAGCACCAGCAACTGCCAGTAGCCCGCAGCGAAGGCGCAGGCACCGGTGGAGAGGCCGACCAGGATGATGCCCCAGATGTAGACGGGTCGTTCGCCGAACGCCGAGACCAGCTTGCCGCTGGCCGGTGCGAACGCCAACCGCATGAACGCAAACGCGCTCACCACGATCGAGGCTGCTGTGACGCTGACGTCGAAGCTGCGAGCGAAGGTCGGCAACGCGGGCGCGACGATGCCGAAGCCGATCGCGATCACGAAGCTGACCACGACCAGCACCCAGACCTCGCGGGGCAGCCGCACAGCGACCTGTGCAGCGCCGGTGGACGACGGTTGCGGACCCGCGCCCACGACACCACCCCTATTCGATCTTCTTAGCAGTGCTCACGGCAGCACTGTGCTCAACCGGTGGCGCAAGCCGGAGCATTCCCGCTGCGGACTCGTCCCATTTGGGCTATTTTTCCACTAGGTTAGCCAAACCTGACCTAGCCGGACTTAGGAGAGATAGGATGCGACGACCCCGTCGACTGATAGTTGTGGTGTTCGCGTTGGTTGCCCTGATGGCGACTGGCTGCGGTGGCTCTGGAGCGGATCCGGACTCAGCGGGCGCGGGCGGCGCCGACTCCGTTCCCCGCGTCGTGCAGCACGCGATGGGCAGCACCGAGATCACCGGCAACCCGGCGCGCGTGGTCGTGCTCGACACCGGTGAGCTGGACTCGGTCGTCGCCCTCGGCATCACCCCAGTGGGGGCGGTCCGCGCCGACGCCACCACCGGGCTGCAGTCCTACCTGGCCGATCGCGCCCAGAACGTGACGATGGTCGGCACCATCAACGACCCGAATCTGGAGGAGATCGCTGCCTTGCAGCCAGACCTGATCTTGTCCAACAAGGTGCGTCATGAGCAGCTCTACGACAAGTTCAGCGACATCGCCCCTACCGTGTTCGCCGAGAAGGTCGGGGTGTCCTGGAAGGAGAATTTCCTGCTCGCGGGCGACGCGCTGGGCAAGCGGGAGGAGGCCGATCGCATCCTGGCGGACTACGAGCAGAAGGCGAAACAGGTCGGCCAGCAATTCGGTGACCCGAGCACGCTGGCGGTGAGCATGCTCCGGTTTACCCCGACCAACATCCGGCTCTACGGGGAAGGCTCCTTCATCGGGACCATCCTGCGCGATGCCGGCTTCGCCCGTCCGCAACCCCAACAAGTCGACAAGACCTTCGTCGAGATCAGTCGAGAGCAGCTCTCGCTGGCCGACGGTGACGTGCTCTTCTACTCCTCATACGGCGAGACCGAGCAGAACCAGCTTACGGCGGGCCCGCTGTGGCAGCGCCTCGGTGCGGTGTCCAGCGGCCGGGCACACGAGGTACCGGATGACCTGTGGTACCTCGGCATCGGGCCGATCGCCGCTGACCTGGTTCTCGACGACATGAAGGGTTTCGCGACGACCTCATAGCCACGGCGATCGGCACACAGCTGCCGGCATCCCCGATCGGCAGGCAAGCGAGCCTCCACCCGGGTCTAGGTATTTAGCCATATCTAACTTACTGTAGGCAATCCTCAATGGGTGACCCTCGATCGAGGGGCGGGAGGAGACATTCGTGACGTCGACCACCACCCGTCCGCCACCACGTGGTCAGCCACCGGCGACAGTTTCGGCCGGCCCGGGTGGGCTGCGACGACGCCGCCTGCTGGTCGTCACCGGGCTGCTGGTCCTGCTGGCACTCGCGGCGCTGGCCAGCCTGGCGGTCGGGGCCAAACCGATCGCGATCGGTGCGGTGTGGGACGCGATCTGGTCGCCAACCGGCACCGAGGACGACATCGTGGTCCGCTCGCTGCGGGCGCCGCGCACCGTGCTCGGGATCGGGGTGGGTATAGCGCTGGGGCTCGCGGGAGCGCTGATGCAGGGCCACACCCGCAACCCGCTCGCCGACCCCGGCATCCTCGGGGTGGAGGCGGGCGCGGCCTTCTTCGTGGTGCTGGGTATCTACGCGTTCGGCGTGACGAGCTTGTTCGGTTACGTGTGGTTCGCCTTCGCCGGGGCATTCGCAGCCAGTGTGCTGGTGTTCATGCTGGGGTCATTGGGCCGGGGCGGGCCGACGCCGGTGACCCTCGCATTGGCCGGGGTGTCCGTGAGCTTCCTGCTCTACGCGCTGATCCAGACACTGCTGCTGGCCGACCTTGCAACGCTCGATGCTTACCGGTTCTGGGTGGTCGGGTCGCTGGCCGGCCGCGATGCCGCAGTTGCGACCCAGGTCGCGCCGTTCCTGCTGGCCGGGCTGATACTGGCGGTGCTGAACGCGCCCGGCCTGAATCTGCTGGCCCTGGGCGACGACGTCGCCCGCGCGCTGGGGCAGCGAGTCGCGGTGACCCGCGGGACCGGGCTGGTGGCGATCACGCTGCTGGCCGGCGCTGCGGTGGCGGCGTGCGGGCCCATCGCGTTCGTCGGCTTGGTGGTGCCGCACGTGGCGCGGGCGCTGACCGGACCGGATCACCGTTGGCTGCTACCCGCCGCAGGGCTGACCGGCGCCGTGCTGCTGCTGACCGCCGACGTGATCGGCCGGGTCGTGGTGCGGCCAGGAGAGCTGCAGGTAGGCATCGTGATCGCGCTGATAGGGGCACCGTTCTTCATCGCCCTGGTGCGCCGTCGCCGGCTGGTGACACTGTGACGATCAAAGAGACGACTGGGACGCTGCAGCGCGGGCGGGTGGCCGGTCGCCCCCCGCTGCGAATCGGCCCCTTCTCCGGGGTGTGGCGGCCCAGGATGATCGCGGTCACGGTGGTCGGGCTGGCGCTGATCGTGGTGATGGCAGCGGTGAATATCGGTCGCGGCGACTTCCCGATCTCGATCGGCGAGGTGCTCAGTGTCCTGCTCGGCGGTGGCGACGGCGCAGACCAGTTCATCGTGCTGGAGCTGCGGCTACCGCGCACGCTGACCGGCGTGCTGGTCGGCGCAGCGCTTGGACTGTCCGGCGCGATCCTGCAGACGATTGCGCGCAACCCGCTGGCCAGTCCGGACTTCCTCGGGTTCACCGCGGGCGCCAGCGCC
>JBOHGH010000195.1:0-6352 GCA_050699975.1 Pseudonocardiaceae bacterium
GGGCGGGCTCGCTCGCGCTCGGCTGCGCCGAGCTCGGCGCCGCGGCGACGGGCGATCTGCAGGGCCGCCTCGTGGCCGGCCTTGCCCTGGTCTTCGGTGAGCACGGCGTCGATGAGGATGGCGGCCAGCAGATCGTGCTCCCTGGGCGGGATGCTGATCCGCACCTCGGCGTCGGTGGGCTCGTAGACCTTCGGGGTGCGGCCCACCTTTCGGATCCCGCCGACCGGCTCGTAGCGAGCCCGCAGCAGCCCCACCTCGACCAGCTTGTCCAGGTGGAACGCAGCCAGCCTCCGGGAGATCCCCACACTTTTGGCGGCCTCCTCCCGGCTGACCGGGCGGCGGGCCCGGCGGATGAACCCATACATGCGCCGTCGCAGCTCATCACTCAGCGCCGCCACGGCCGCCACCGCAGCCGCGGCAGGCAGGCGATCGGCCCCGGCGCGGGAGTTGGTTGCGGGGTCCACAAGGCTCACCTTAACGGCGGCGCCTCTCGTCGAAAATCCTCAGGCAGCGCCCTGCCACGGATTATTGACCTGGGAGACGGATAGCGCCAAACTAATTTGGAGAAATTGGTTCGGTGGGGAGGCTGGTGATGACCAGCGATCTGCAGCAGGCCAAGCACCCGGTGAGCGCGGTTTTGGCCGGGCCCTACGGACATCCGCTGCACCCGATCCTGGTGACCGTGCCGATCGGGGCCTGGGTGGCGAGTCTGGTGTTCGACCTCGCCTCGCATCTGGTCGCCGACCCGGGGTTTTTGGCCCGAGGTTCGCTATGGCTGATCGGGCTGGGTGTGGTGGGGGCGTTGGCTGCCGCGCTGGTCGGGTTCCTGGACCTGCTGGCCATCCCTGCCCGCGCGCCGGTGTTTCGCATCGGGCTGGTGCACGCAGTGCTCAACCTGGCGGTGACCGCCGGGTACCTCGGCGGCTTCCTGTGGCGAAAGACCAGCGACCTATCCACCAGCGTCGGGTGGGGTCCGCTGGCGCTGTCCGCTGCCTGCCTGGTCGCGCTGGCCGTGTCGGGATGGCTGGGCGGCACGCTCGCCTTCCGCTACGGGGTGCGGGTGGCCGATGAAGCCACCCAGGCCTCGGGCTACCGCCACCCCCTTCCTCGGACCCAGCAGCGGCCCAGTGGCCGGGCTGATCGCGGGCATTGAGGCCACCCCGCCGCCGGGGTTGTTCCACATATCTCAAGGAGACTCGGTCATGAGTATCGCTGTCATGGGTATCGCCGCATTGGTCGCTTGGGTGGTCACTGCGCTGGGCGGCTTCGTCATGTTGGGCCAGTGGATCTCCCGAGGCGGGTTGCGCCAGCAGCGCAGCGGGGCCACCCGGTTTCCCGCCGGCCTGATGTTCTCCCACTTCGGGCTCGCCGCGGGTGGCCTGGTGGTCTGGATCGCCTACCTGCTCACCGGCCAGGATCGGCTGGCCTGGGTGGCGTTCGCGCTGCTGATCCCGGTTGCGTTGCTGGGCTTCATCATGCTGATCCGCTGGATCCCGGTCTACCGAGGCCGCGCAGTCGCCGCCGGCTCCGGTGCGGCCAGGTCCGGACCGGAGCCGGCGGAGCCGGCCGAGCGGCACCTGCCTGTCCCCGTCGTCATCGGGCACGGCCTGTTCGCCGTGGTCACCGTGGTGCTGGTGCTGCTCACCGCCCTGGGTGTGAGCGCCCTCTGAGATGCCCAATCGCCCACATGCCCGCCGTCCTGCTCCAGCGCCACGGCTGGGAGACCGTGAGGTAACGCAGCCGGCCAGCGGGGCTGGGATCACGCATGGCAGCGCCGTGAGGGCGCGGTGACGGCCGCTCGCGCGCTGCGCAACCTGCTCGCGCACATGGAGCCGCAGACTGCGGCCGCAGCGCTTGTCGATGAATTTCCCTGGGCTGACTTCCTGCCCGAGCAAGATCGCGTTCAGTTTGTGACGGACTTCGTGCGCGCGTTCCAGGCTTCAGCGGAGATGGGGCAGTGGACATCGCTGGCTCAAACGGTTCGAGGGTGGAAGGCCACTGCCGCCGTCCACGCGGATCCTGAGCTGGCCGAGCAGCTCTCCAGCCTTTTGAAGGATGACTTCGGCGCGGTACCGAACCCGACCGAAGACTGATCATGGCGCCGAAACGCAATGACCGTGTGGCCCCACCCGGTCGTCCCGGTGGCTGGGAGGCACGTTTCGTACGAGGTGACGTCTGGCGGCCGGATTTGAGCAGTTTTTGGCGTGTCAGGAGTCGCCAGGAAAATACGCGCATGTGCGGCTGGCGCAGGCTCAACGGCGAGATCGTGAGCGATGACAGCGGTCACCCGATCGTCGGTTGCTGGGAGCGAATTGTCGAGCCGGAACAGTGGATCGCAGTCGATGCGATCCTGACCGTGAGGAAGGGACATGCCGTGCTGTCCGACGGCTAAATCGGCGCGCCTATCCAGACCGGCAACCGAGAATCCTGGACGCTATTGACTGGCGTGCTGTGGTGCGGCAAGCCAAAGCCTGACGGCTCGATCTGCGGTGTCCCCATGCGGGGGCCCTCGCTACGGCTGGGGTAGCCGAACTCTTGTTCACAAACCTGGTCCAGGTCGACGCTGATACCGACTCACGAAGGAAGTCGGAAGACGAGTCAAGCAATCAACGGATGCAGGTGCTGCCGGTTTGTGGATGGCCGCACTGGTACAGAGGGGGCAGCCGTTGACGGTTGCGCTACCTACTTCTTCCGGCGCGCTCTCCGGCTGGTCGCGAGTGAAACTACGACCGCTGAAATGCTTAAAATGAGCGTGGCCAGGTCGGCCAGGCCAGCTGTGCCTCCAGTGACGACCACGATCACGGTTGCGACTACCGCAGTCACCACGATGATCGACAGGGCCAGCGAGCGTCGGTCATTTGGGCAACGCCGCCGTCGCGGCGTTGGGGCTGAGCCCATCAGTGCCTCCTTGCGTCAAATCACTGTGAGCCGGACCGTGGCTTACAGTGACGACCTACCCATTCTCAAGGACTTCCCTAACGAAGGCAGCCCGCGCTCGCAAGGACTCCTCGCTCATCAGTCGAAAGACCAAGTTCCGTCCGTCGCGAGTTGCCTTGGTGGCAGCTTCCAGGTGCTCTAGCACGCTAGCTGCCGCGTACTCACGTGTCTGGAAGGAGGTAGATGCCTTCTCGAACCGAGTCGGCCAGTCAAGGTCGAGCCGCAGTTTGACTTCAAGTACGGCGCCGAGAGGATAGTTCTCGAACCGTTCGGGCCGTGTCAGTAGCTCACGGAGCGCCGAAGCGGTCCCGGGTCCGTGGATCCCCCCACAGATGACGGCCCGGTACCGGCCATCGACGCTCCAGGGATTCCTCGCGAGAGTGACCAGCGCGAAATCGTTGGACCCATAAGTTACCTGCGCGTGATGTTCTTGATCGGCTGGATCTAAGATCCCTAGGCTCCGGAACTTGTTCATCATAGCCTTGGCAGTAGAGCCGTCCAGAACACGACGGGCTAAGTCGGCCGCCTCAGGTACCAGCCTCCTTTCGTCTTTATCGTCGATCCGATCTTGGATTCCGTCCTCGTCAAACTGCGTAACACCATCAACGACACGGGCTTCTCTCGCTAGGTCCCAGAAGATCGATGCGAAGGTATCGTCTTGCATTCGGTCATCCGCTCGAAGTTCTTCATCTCGCTTGACGACATCCTCATCTATCCTGAAGGCGAAGATTGCGTCACTCTTGTTTAGGATCCGCGCACCCCAATTAACCGCCGGACTACCAACGATGAGTAGATTGCTATTGGCCACTTCGGGCATATTCTCGAGATAGTCGGTCGGCATCCTGACAAGCAGCTTGTCGGAGCGAATAGCCGTATTCTCCATGTGTCGCCCCACGAGACTTATATACATCGCATCAGTCATCGAGCCCGAGTAGATCAAACAGTCGGCAGCACTCTTCGCTCGAGGCTCTCGGCGATCACCAAGGATAATAGTTAATAGATCATTTCCAGGAAACTCGGCAAGGGAGCGCAGTGGCCCCGGCGGTCCTCGGTTCTCTCTGGATGACGGCTGATCCAAAAGCCGCAACGCCTCTTGAAGCAGCTCCGAGCCTTCCGGGGCGTCCTTCTCGGACCGCGCTAGCATCCAGTCGGTCAGCCAAGCCGCAAACTCCGCGGCATTGGGCGTCATTCCGGTCGACTCGCGAAGAATTTTATAGAGATCAGCCAGCACAGAAATACCAGGGATCTCGCGGCCGTTCTCGAAGGTGCTGATCTGTTGGGCAGCGCGCGGCGGATTGAACTGCTGTGCGAGCCACTTCTGTGTTGGCTGGCTGCCATCAGAAGGCCGCGCTTGCTCCCTTGCCTGCCTGATTCGCAAACCTAGCCGCTGAGCCGCCGCGTATAACTGCTGTTCGCCCACGCAACAGTCACCACCTGCCGTGCTTGATCGTAGCCCCGCCCACTCATGTGCGAGAGTTACCATACTCGCCGATACACAAGTTTGACCATGCGTAGCGCTCAAGAGCTTTGTTGCGCACGCGCGACGAGATCAAGCAGCTTCTTGACCGAGGCAAGATCAATTCAAATTCTATCATTGGCTCGCGACTTTGCATCGATAGATCAAGTGTCGATCAGTCACGTTCTGCAACCGTTGCTGCCAAGGGCTCCCAACGTTGAGCGCTAAAGCAGCCTGCCCCACGAACCCCGTCACTTCAGCAGCCGCTCGAGACGTCGCCAGGGCGTCTGCTGGGTGTCGCCGTCCTAGCGCGACACCCACCAGACGAACCGCCGAGTGGGGCCGTGCAGGTGGATGGACGCATTGGGCAAGCGACTTGACTCCGACCTGCGCAACGCGCCCGGTCGGCTGGGTTTGGGTCAGACGAGCCCTCAGCTCTGCTCGGACTCCGACGTCACTCGGGTGCCGATCGTGCACGCCACGCCCGTGCTGCCCATGCCGCAGTCGTCGTCAGGGACCTCGTCTCGGCTTTGCTGGTAATCAAGGTCACCCCTGCTGCTGCGCTATCAAGTCTCCTGGTAGAGCGACGACCTAGTCGCCATCGCTGCCGCGGCGCCTTCGGGATCGCGGCACGCCTCCGGCGTGTCTTGGGTACGCCCGGCATGGGCGATCGATTGGGGGTGAAAGTCCCCTGGAGGAAGAGGTGGTGCTAACTCCGAGCCGGAGGCAACTGCGTCGTCGTGAGGCGGGGTGGGAAGGAAGCCCGAGGCGAAACTCTGCACCGAGGAACACGAATCGCGTAGAAGGCGGGGCGGTCTGGGTGAGCCTGCTCAAGAAGGTGAAGCCCGTCACCATCAACAGGGTCGTCACGTAGACGCGGCGGGCGTAGAGGGACATTGATCGTTCTTATCCGGGGAGGTCTGCCTGGGTGTTGGTTGTGCTGTGGTGGCGCCGCGCCGACGGCCTGCATCGCAAGGTGCGGGTTTGACTGGGCAGAAGTCAGCAGAGGTCGTAGTACCGGCCGGGGATCGAGGTAGTGGGTCGGGAAGGGCCGAACGTCGAGTGTGGCGGAGGAGTCGGTGTTGCTCGTGCTGGTCGCAGTGATCGCAGCCATCCCGCATCACGCGGGTTCGCTGTCGGGAGGAGACGGTGAGGTCCGTTGAGTTCCGCAGCGGAGCGTAGCGGCAGGTCGGCGCACTCCGAGGAGGCCGCGATCCCGGGCTTGGAGGTCTCGTTGTGGGAGCAGATGCTCGCACCGGAGAATCTGAGCCGGGCGTTGAGGCGTGTCAGAGTTAACCGGGGTGCGCCTGGTGTGGATGGCATGACCACAGACGAGCTTGGTCCGTGGCTGCGGGAGCACTGGGCAACGGTTCGGGAGGCTTTGGACGCGGGTACGTACCGGCCCTCGCCGGTCCGCCGGGTGGTGATCCCTAAGCCCGGGGGAGCTGGGGAGCGTTTGTTGGGGGTGCCCACCTGTTTGGACCGGCTGATTCAGCAGGCTATTGCGCAGGTGCTCACGCCTATCTTCGACCCGTTCTTCTCGGGGTCATCGTTCGGGTTTCGTCCCGGCCGGTCCGCCCATCAGGCGGTGAGGGTCGCGCGGCGGTGCGTCCAGGATGGCCTGGAGTGGGTCGTAGACGTTGATCTGGACCGGTTCTTTGACCGGGTTCAGTTCGATGTGCTCATGGCGCGGGTGGCGCGCAAGGTGTCAGACCGCAAAATCCTCAAGCTCATCCGGAACTATCTGGAGGCCGGGGTGATGGTGGACGGGATCAGGCAGGCGACACAAGAGGGGACCCCGCAGGGTTCCTTATGCGCAGCTGCGCATAACCCTCCCTATGAGCAGCGCTGGGTTATGCGCAGCGCCTGGCGGTTGGCGCTGGCGGGGGCGGTGGTAGCGGCCGGAGGCTGCGCATAACCTGGGCGCGGTCAGAGGTTGGTGAGCCAGTTGAGCAGCTC
>JBOHGH010000196.1:0-6298 GCA_050699975.1 Pseudonocardiaceae bacterium
GCCCAACAGTGGGCCGGGCTGGCGGCGGGGGACCGGCCGGACCGGGCCTGGCGGCAGCGCGGGGTCCTGGCCGTGCGTGACGCCGGGTTCACCGAGGTCGCCCCCGGCACGGTCACGTGCGCCGCGCAGTGGGCCCTGCGGCGAGCCGGGTGAGCGCGGCTCGTGCCAGGGTGGGGTCGGTGGTGGGCCAGAACGGGGGGAGCGAGGCGCGCAGGAAACGGCCGTAGCGAGCGGTGGCCAGCCTGGGGTCCAGGATCGCCACCATGCCGCGGTCCTCGGTCGATCGCAGCAGCCGACCAGCGCCCTGCGCGAGCAGCAGCGCGGCATGCGTCGCGGCCACGGTGAGGAATCCGTTGCCACCTCGGGCGGCCACTGCGCGCTGCCGCGCCGAACTCAGCGGGTCGTCGGGTCGGGGGAACGGGATTCGGTCGACCACCACCAGAGACAGTGATCGGCCGGGCACGTCGACGCCCTGCCACAGCGACAGAGTGCCGAACAGGCAGGTCGGCTCGTCCTGGGCGAACTGCGCCACCAGCAGGCCGGTCGCGTCGTCGCCCTGGCACAGGATCGGCAGGTCCAGCCGGGACCGCAGTGCCTCGGCGGCCTGCTTGGCGGCCCGCATCGAGGAGAAAAGGCCCAGCGTGCGCCCACCCGCCGCGGTGACCAGCGCGTGGAGTTCGTCGAGGTACGCCGGGAGTAGCCCGTCGCGGCCAGGTGCGGGCAGGTGCGCGGCGGTGTAGAGGATCCCGGCGCGGCGGAACTCGAACGGAGAGCCCGCGTCCAGGCCGGTCCAGACCGGGCCCTCGTCGGCATCGGCTGGCGGCGGCCGCTGGGTGGCTGTTGCAGCGGTCGTTGCGACTGCGGACGGCCGCTGCGGGGGCAGGCCCCACTGCGCGGCGAGCGCGTCGAACGTCCCACCCAAGGTGAGGGTGGCCGAGGTGAGCACCACCGTGCGCTCGCCGAACAGCCGCTGCCGCAGCAGCCCGGCGACGGACAGCGGGGCCACCCTCAGCACCCGCCCGCGCACGGTCTCCTCGGCCAGCCAGACGACGTCGCGCCGGTCCGCCTCGGGGTGCGCAGACGCAGCGTCCGGGAAGGCGGCGAGCACCCGGGCCGCAGCCGAATGCACCTGCTCCAGCACGGCCTGCGCCAGGCGGCGACCGGCGGCAGCATCGGGATCCTCACGGCGCTCCCCCCCGTTGCTGCCCAGCGCTGTGGTGCACCGGTGGGCGGTGTCGCGCACCGCGGTGAGCGCCCCAGCCATGCTGGCGCCGAGGGTGTCCCAACGCTGCGCCGGCGCATCGGTGAGCAGCAGTGCGAGCCCGTCTCCCGCCGCGGCCAGCTCGTCGGCGACCTGCTGGTCGATCAGCCGCCCGCAGCGTCGCGACGCGGTCTCCACCATCGCTGCGGTCAGCTCCTCGGTGGCCGCGCTGGTGACCCGGTCGACCAGGTCGTGTGCCTCGTCGACGACCACCACGGCATGCTCGGGGAGAACCTGGTGCTCGCCCATCGCGTCGATCGCGAGCAGTGCATGGTTGGTGACCACCACCTCGGCACGTCCGGCCCGGGCCCGGGCCTGTTCGGCGAAGCAATCCATGCCGACTGGGCAGCGGGACAGGCCCAGACATTCCCGGGCGCTCACCGACACCTGCCGCCAGGCCCGGTCGGTGACTCCGGGCACCAACTCGTCGCGGTCACCGGTGTCGGTGCCCGAGGACCACTCGTGTAGCCGGGCGATCTGGCGCCCCAGTACCGACGTAGGGGAAGCTGCCGAGGCAGCGTCGAACAGGTCCTCGCCCTCGTCGGGCGGGCCGGTGTTGAGCCGGTGCAGGCACAGGTAGTTTCGCCGTCCCTTGAGGATCGCGAAGCTCGGGGCGTTTCCCAACAGCGGCTCCAGTGCGCTAGCAAGCCGAGGCAGGTCGCGGTCTACGAGTTGGCGCTGCAGCGCGATGGTCGCGGTGGAGACGACCACTGTGGTCCCCGCGGCGACGGCGTGCCGGATCGCCGGCACCAGATAGGCCAGCGATTTGCCGGTGCCGGTGCCGGCCTGCACCGCGAGGTGCTCCCCGGTGCGGATCGCTCGGTCGACCGCATCGGCCATCAGGGCCTGGCCCGGGCGGTCGGTTCCACCCACCGCGTGCACCGCCGCGGCGAGCAGCGCCCCGACGTCAGGCAAGGTGGTAGGGGCCGACACGGCGGCCCACGCTACAGCGTTGCGCCCGCCGCCAGGCCGACCGGATCAGATGAACACGGTAGGGATGGCGGGCTCGCCGGGAGAGAGCCGCAGCCCGTCGATCGGCAGGCGGCGCAGCGCAGCTCGGACCCGCTCGCGCCCCCGTTGCAGCGTGTCTGGCGGGCCGACCGGGTGCCCTCCCCGCAGCATCGGCACCGGGAGCACCCGGTCGTGCTCCTCGAGCTCGAGCTGCCGGCCACGCGGGAACACCAGTTCCACGACAGCGGTGCCGCTGGGCTTGTAGCGGCGCAGGGCACCCTTGGCCCCGCCCCGAGAAGCCTTGGATTCGCTGCGCTTGGCCACCGGCCGACCGTCGACCTCGACCAGCTTGTAGACCATTCCGGCGGTCGGCACGCCAGAGCCGGTCACCACCGAGGTGCCCACCCCATAGGCGTCCACCGGCTCGGCACGCAGCGCCGCGATCGAGTACTCGTCCAGATCGCCGGAGACCACGATCTGCACGTCCGGCGCGCCCAGCCGGTCGAGTTGCGCACGAGCCTGCCGGGCCAGCTTCCCGAGATCTCCCGAGTCGATCCGGATCGCCCGCAGCCGCGGACCGGCGACCTCGATCGCGGTGGCGATGCCCCGGGTGATGTCGTAGGTGTCCACCAGCAAGGTGGTGTCGGTGCCCAGCGCCGCGACCTGCGCGGCGAAGGCGTCCGCCTCGCTGTCGTGCAGCAGGGTGAACGCGTGCGCCGCGGTGCCGGTGGTGGGGATGCCGTAGCGCTGCCCGGCGGCCAGGTTGGACGTCGCGGCGAAGCCGGCCAGGTAGGCCGCGCGGGCCGCCGCCACCGCTGCATCCTCGTGGGTGCGGCGACCGCCCATCTCCACCAAGGGGCGGTCACCGGCCGCGCCCACCATCCTGGCCGCTGCGGTAGCCACCGCGCAGTCGTGGTTGAGCACGGACAACACCAGGGTCTCCAGGACCACCGACTCGGCGAAGCTGCCGGTGACTGCCAGCACCGGGGAGCCGGGGAAGTACAGCTCACCCTCGGGATAGCCGTCGATGTCGCCGCGGAACCGGTAGCCGGCCAGCCAGTCCAGGGTGCGTGGGTCCAGCATGCGGTGCAGGAACGCCAGTTGCTCGTCGCCGAACCGGAACCGGGCCACGGCGTCGAGCAGCCGAGCGACACCGGCGACGATGCCGTAGCGGTGACCGCCCAGCCCGCGCGCGAAGACCTCGAACGTGCAGCGCCGGTCGGCCGAACCGTCAGCCAGCGCACCGGCGAGCATCGTCAGCTCATACTGGTCGGTGAGCAGCGCGGTGCTGTCCGGAGTGGGCAGTGGCATCTCCAGAGCGTATGGCTGGTCGTGGTGAGAACATTGCAGCATGACTACACCCGTCGAACTGGAGCAGACCCAGGTCGACCCAGCGGTGGACGAGGTCGGAACTGAGGACCGGCCCTGGCTGACGATCGTCTGGAACGACCCGGTGAACCTGATGTCCTATGTCACGTACGTGTTCCAGAATCTCTTCGGTTACAGCCGGGACGAGGCGACCAAGTTGATGCTCGACGTGCACCACAAGGGTCGGGCCGTGGTGACCAGGGGTTCTCGAGACAAGGTGGAGATCGACGTCGCGAAGCTGCACGGCGCCGGGCTCTGGGCGACCATGCAGCGGGACGCATGAACGGCTGGCGGCGCAGCCGAGGGCTCGTCACGACCGTCCTGTCCGAGCGGGAGGCTGGGCTGCTGCGCGGGCTGGTCGGCCAGGTCCGCGACATGCTCGGAGCACGGGTTGCCGGGACCCCGCAGGATGAGCTCGCCCAGATCACCGGCATCATCGCCGGCCCCACCACGGCCCCCGATGACCGCGTGCTTGCCCGGTTGTTGCCCGACTTTCACCGCGACGACGCCACGCTGTCCGGCGGTCTGCGGGCGCTGCACGAGCCCGAGTTGCTGGCGGTCAAGGACGGCGTGGCCGGTGTCGTGCTGGACACCTGCCCAGCGCGGGGTGGCCGGGTGCGGCTGTCCGATGAACAGGCGCAGGCCTGGCTCGCCGCGCTCAACGACGTCCGCTTGGCGCTGGGCACCGTGCTCGATGTCACCGAGGACATGCCCGACGAGCTTGCGCCCGACGACCCCCGCGCACCGCACCTTGGCGTGTACCACTGGCTGACCTGGGTGCAAGAGTCCCTGATCCAGGCCGTCTCCGGCACGTAGGATGACGATGTGCTGACGATCCGCCGCGACCTCGTCGACGCGATGGTCCGGCATGCCCGTCGGGACCATCCGGATGAGGCGTGTGGTGTCCTGGCGGGCCCGGAGGGCTCGGACCGCCCGGAGCGATTCGTCGAGATGGTCAATGCCGAGCGCTCGCCGACCTTCTACCGGTTCGACTCGGCCGAGCAACTGCGGGTGTGGCGGGCGATGGACGCCGCGAACGAGGAACCGGTCGTGATCTACCACTCGCACACCGCCACCGAGGCCTACCCGTCGCGCACCGATATCTCCTATGCGTCGGAGCCCGGCGCGCATTACGTGCTGATCTCCACCCGCGATCCGGATACCCACGAGTTGCGCTCCTACCGCATCATCGACGGCGAGGTCACCGAGGAGCCGGTCGAGGTTGTGGAGTCGTACATGTTCTCCCATACCGGCGCCGACGACGTCCCCGACGCGCTGTGATCCGCGCACCGGCTCGCGCAGTCTTCGGAATGCCCGGGGTTGGTTGTGCGTAGATGAACTGGTGAGTTGCCCGCACCCACAGGAGGATCCGACAATGGCCGTCACCGTCTCCGTTCCCACCATCCTGCGCACCCACACCGGGGGCGAGAAGTCCGTGCAGGCATCGGGCTCCAACGTCGGCGAGGTGATCGAGGACCTGGACAGCCAGTACGGAGGGATCAAGGCCCGGCTGGTGAAAGAGGGAACACTGCACCGCTTCGTCAATGTCTACGTCAACGACGAGGACGTGCGCTTCGCCGGGGGCCTCGACGCTGCGGTGAAGGACGGCGACAACGTCACCATCCTGCCGGCTGTCGCAGGCGGCTGCGCCGCCTGTGAGTGGGAAACGGTGTCATAGCACTCAACGCCACTCACGAGCGCGATCGAAGGGAGCCGCCATGGCCCGCTATGACTCGTTGGTCGATGCGGTGGGTGACACCCCGCTGGTGGGGCTGCCGCACCTCTCACCCGCGTCCGACGTGCGACTGTGGGCCAAGCTGGAGGACCGCAACCCCACCGGTTCGGTGAAGGACCGCCCGGCGCTGGCGATGATCGAGGACGCCGAGCGCTCCGGGCGGCTCACCAAGGGTTGCACCATCATGGAACCGACCTCGGGCAATACCGGAATCTCACTGGCCATGGCGGCAAAACTCAAGGGCTACCGGCTGGTCTGCGTCATGCCGGAGAACACCTCGATCGAGCGGCGACAGCTCCTCGAGGCATACGGCGCGGAGATCATTTTCTCGCCGGCCGCCGGTGGCTCCAACCAGGCGGTGGCGCGGGCCAAGAAGCTGGCCGCCGCGCACCCCGACTGGGTCATGCTCTACCAGTACGGCAACCCCGCCAACCCTGCGGCGCACTACCGCACCACCGGCCCGGAGATCCTGCGCGACCTCCCCACCGTGACGCATTTCGTCGCCGGACTCGGCACCACCGGCACCCTGGTCGGGGTGGGGCGCTACCTGCGGGAGCACAAGCCCGACGTGCAGATCATCGCTGCCGAGCCGCGCTACGGGGAGCTGGTCTACGGCCTGCGCAACCTCGACGAGGGGTTCGTGCCCGAGCTCTACGACCCGGAAGTGCTCACCGGCCGGTTCTCCGTCGGCTCCTACGACGCGCTGCGTCGCACCCGCGAGCTGCTGGAAACCGAGGGCATCTTCGCCGGCATCTCCACCGGCGGGATCCTGCACGCCGCGCTGGCCGTCGCGGAGAAGGCCGCAGGCGCCGGCGAGGCCGCGGACATCGTCATCGTGGTCTGCGACGCCGGCTGGAAGTACCTGTCCACCGGCGCCTACTCCGGCGACCTCGAAGAGGCAGCCGCCCGCCTCGACGGGCAGCTCTGGGCGTAGCCCTGGCACCCAATCCGCATTCAGCGGGCTCAGCGGGGCTATCGGTGCC
>JBOHGH010000197.1:0-6117 GCA_050699975.1 Pseudonocardiaceae bacterium
GCCGTTACTTGGGTGCTACGACTCGGCGGCGTCGGTCCAGCCGGGAACGGATTTGCCAAACTCGGTCAAGAGGCGAGCGAGCTGGGCGTAGAACGTCGGGTGGTAGCGCTTTGACTGTTCGTTGTTGGACAAGGTGGTGTGGAAGGTGTCCTTGGCGTCGGGGTCATCCGACGTGATGTGGATCTCGCCTTAACTCGAATAACCCCGCTGAGCCTGCTGAATGCGGGAGGCGGCGAGGGGGTCAGCTGCGGAGGAGGTCTAGGTCGAGGATGCGGACGTGCAGGGCGGTGCGTTGTTGCAGGGCGGCGCGCAGGGCTCGGTGCAGGCCGTCCTCCAGGAACAGCTCGCCACACCATCGCACCGTGTGCGGGAACAGATCACCCAACGACGTGGAGTCTTCGGACAACAGCCGGTCCAGCTCCACCACGGTGGTGGTGGTGACCAGCTCCGCCAAATGCACCTGCTGCGGTGGGATCTGCGCCCAGTCCTTTGCCGACAGCCCGTGGTCGGGGTAGGGGCGGCAGTCGCGAACATCCTTGAAGATCACAGGCCCCGCCCACCTCCGTCCCCGAACCGGCGGAAGCACCTTAGGGTATCGCGGCCCGCCGACGGGTTCCGGCACCTGTGCCTGACCCGCACTAGACTCGGTGGACGGGCCCCTAACAGGACCCTTAACAGCACGGGACCAGGGAGGTGACGTGAACGCAGACGACCGCCGGTTCGAGGTTCTGCGCGCCATCGTCGCCGACTATGTGGCCACCCACGAGCCGGTCGCGTCCCGATCGCTGGTGGAGCGGCACAACCTCGGGGTCTCCAGCGCGACCATCCGCAACGACATGGTGGCTCTGGAGGAGGACGGCTACATCGCCCAGCCGCACACCAGCGCTGGTCGAGTTCCCACCGACAAGGGTTACCGGTTGTTCGTCGACCGGCTCTCGGAGGTCAAGCCACTGTCGGCGGCTGAGCGGCGCGCAGTGCACACGTTCTTGAACGGCGCGGTCGACCTCGACGACGTGCTGCGGCGCAGCGTGCGGTTGCTGGCCCAGCTCACCCGGCAGGTGGCAGTGATCCAGTATCCCACCCTGAGCCGCTCAACGGTGCGTCACCTCGAAGTGCTCGCCGTGACCCCGGCCCGGTTGATGCTGGTACTCATCACGGACGCGGGCCGGGTGGATCAGCGCCTCCTCGATCTCGGTGACGTCATCTCCGAGGATCAGGTGGCGCAGCTGCGAACGCTGCTCAACCATGCGCTGTCGGGGCGGCGGCTGGCAGAGGCCTCCGCGGCGGTGGCCGACCTGCCCGAGCAGACTCCCGCCGAACTCCGTGACGCGATGACCCGGGCCTCGACGGTTCTGATCGAGACGTTGGTGGAGCATCCCGAGGAGCGGCTGCTGCTCGGCGGCACCGCTAACCTCACTCGAAACGCCGCCGACTTCCCGGGTTCGTTACGCCAGGTGCTCGAGGCGCTGGAGGAGCAGGTGGTGGTGCTCAAGTTGCTGGCCGCGGCCCGTGACCCGGCCACCATCACGGTGCGGATCGGCGAGGAGAATGAGGCCGAGGAGATGCGCAGTACGTCGTTGGTCTCGATCGGCTACGCCTCCCACGGCACGGTGCTCGGGGGTATGGGCGTGGTCGGACCGACCAGGATGGACTACCCGGGCACCATCGCCGCGGTGCGTGCGGTAGCCCGATACGTGGGGGAGATCCTGACCACCCGCTGAGCGGGGGACGGGCTCACGGACATGCACGACGAGTACCGCGGCGAGGGCTGCGACAGGAGGACGCCAGCGTGGCCAAGGACTACTACGCGATCCTGGGTGTGCCCAGGGGCGCCAGCGCGGAGCAGATCAAACGCGCGTACCGCAAGCTGGCGCGCGAGCTGCACCCTGATGTCAACCCCGACGCTGCGGCGCAGCAGCGTTTCCAGGACGTCACTGCCGCCTACGAGGTGCTGACCGACCCGCAGAAGCGCCAGATCGTCGACCTCGGCGGGGACCCGCTGGAGTCCGGGCGCGGCGGGCCCGGCGGTGACCCGTTCGGCGGGTTCGGCTTCGGCGACATCATGGACGCCTTCTTCGGTGCTACTGGCGGCCCCGGTGGACGGCGGGGACCGCGCAGCCGGGTGCAGAGCGGTTCTGATGCGCTGATCCGGCTGCAGCTCACCCTCGAGGAGTGCGCCAGCGGAGCGTCGCGCGAGCTCACCGTGGACACCGCGGTGCTCTGTGGCGAATGCAACGGTTCCGGTTGTGCGCCCGGCACCGGGCCGCAGACCTGCGACACCTGTGGCGGCGCCGGCGAGGTGCAGAACGTGCAGCGCTCCTTCCTCGGTCAGGTGGTGACGTCCCGGCCGTGCCCGGTGTGCCGCGGTATTGGCGACGTCATCCCGGATCCCTGCCGCCAGTGCGGCGGGGACGGAAGGATCCGGGCCCGCCGCAACGTCACCGCCAAGGTGCCGGCCGGGGTGGCCGACGGGATGCGGGTGCGGCTGGCCGGCCAGGGCGAAGTCGGCCCTGGTGGGGGCCCTGCGGGCGATCTCTACGTCGAGGTGCAGGAGGTGCCGCACGAGACATTCACCCGGGACGGCGCCGATCTGCACTGCACTGTGCGGGTGCCGATGACCGCCGCCGCACTGGGTACCACCGTGGCGCTGGAGACCCTGGACGGTGTCGAGGAGGTCCGAGTCGATGCGGGCACCCAGTGCGCGACGGTGCTGCCCCTGCGGGGACGTGGGATGCCCCGGCTGCGCAGCACGGGTCGCGCCGAGGGGAGGGGTGACCTGTTCGTCCACCTCGATGTCGTGACCCCGACGCGGCTGGACGCCCGGCAGATGGAACTGCTGCGGGAGCTTGCCGTACTGCGTGGTGAGGAGCAGGCTGAACTCACGGCGAACGGTCGGGCCGGCGGGTTGTTCTCCCGGTTGCGGGACTCCTTAGGTGGACGCTGACGGGCGCCGGTGAGGGGCCGTGAGCAGCTTGCCGGTGTTTCTCGCCGGGCAGCTGCCCCCCGAGGGCACCGAGACGATCCTGGACGGACCCGAGGGTAGGCACGCGGCGACGGTGCGCCGGCTGCGCGCCGGTGAGCGCCTGGTGCTCTCCGACGGCTGTGGGGAACTGGCCGTCTGCGAGGTGCTCGAAACCGGCCCAGACCGGCTGCGGCTGCGGGTACTGCGCCGTCGCAACGAGCCGGCCCCGGCATTGCGGGTGACGCTGGCCCAGGCGCTGGTCAAGGGCGAGCGCGGGGAACTGGCCGTGGAGCTGGCGACCGAGGCCGGGGTGGACGCCGTACTGCCCTGGCGGGCTAGCCGCTGCGTGGCGCGCTGGGAGGAGGGACCGCGCGGGGCCAAGGCACTGTCCCGCTGGCGGGAAACCGCCCGGCAGGCGGCCAAGCAGGCCCGCCGGGGATGGTTCCCCGAGGTGGCCGAGCCGGTGAGCACAACCGAGCTCGCGCAGCGCTGCAGTGCCGCGGCGGGGTGCTTGGTGCTGCACGAGGCGGCCACCGACTCATTGCCCTCGATACCACTGCCCGTTTTGGGCGAATTGCTCCTCATCGTCGGCCCCGAGGGCGGCATCACCGAGGCCGAATTGGGCACGTTGACCGCCGCGGGAGGTCGTCCGGTCCGGCTGGGTTCGGGGGTGTTGCGTTCATCAAGTGCAGGAGTGGTAGCTCTCGGTGCAATAGGAGCCCTATCTCAACGGTGGACTATGAGCCATTCAGGTGATATATGGTGCCATGAGGCTAGAATAGAGTTACCTTAAGTGGGAAATACCGATGACGGCCACCTGATTGGGTACAAGTACCTTCCGGGCTCACCAGCCCGGAGAAGCCCGCCGGGCACCTCCCCCCTCGGTCCGGCGGCGCCGCGACGCAGCGGGATGGCCCCCAGTTTCCGCTGCGACGCGGCATCCCAAATCAATCCGCCGCAGGTGTTCACCAAGACCTCATTACCCGGTTGATTCTGATCGGCCGTACT
Organism: Pseudonocardiaceae bacterium; assembly: GCA_050699975.1. Classification (GTDB taxonomy): domain Bacteria; phylum Actinomycetota; class Actinomycetes; order Mycobacteriales; family Pseudonocardiaceae. Next base: position 3,971 of record JBOHGH010000197.1, read on the forward strand.
GTTCGGGCACCGAGTGAGAGCACCCTGCTACTCAATAGAGCTGTATGGGTCGGTTGAATCTCAATGGGATGCCACCTGCGACCTCCCTGCACGTCGAGGCCCCGCGGGCCTCGGTGTCCGGCTAGCATCGGCTCTGCCAGTTGGCCCAAGACGCGCGAGCGCGCAGGAAGCAGGACCCACGCACACGTGACCCCTACCCCAGTGGAGGGCAGCTCCCCGGCCGGTTCGGAGACGACGCAGCCCGAACCGGTTCAGTCCAAGATCGTGATTCCGGATGCCGCCGTGTTGGCGCTGCTGGGTTCTCGTGACGAGAACTTGAAGGTGATCGAGGACCTACTCGCCGCCGACGTGCACGTGCGAGGCAACGAGATCACCCTCTCCGGCACCCCGGCGGACGTGGCGTTCGCCGAGCGCACCTTCGGCGAGCTGCTCATCCTGGCTTCCCGCGGCCAGCAGCTCGGCCCGGACGCGGTCCGCCGGACCCTGGCCATGCTCGAGCAGGGGGAGGCGGATCCCGCGGAGGTGCTCAGCCTGGACATCCTGTCCCGGCGCGGTCGCACGATCCGGCCCAAGACGCTGAACCAGAAGCGTTATGTCGACGCCATCGATCGCTACACGATCGTCTTCGGCATCGGACCCGCCGGCACTGGCAAGACCTACCTGGGGATGGCGAAGGCGGTGCAGGCGCTGCAGGCCAAGCAGGTCAACCGGATCATCCTCACCCGGCCGGCGGTAGAGGCCGGGGAGCGGTTGGGCTTCCTGCCCGGCACCCTGTACGAGAAGATCGACCCGTACCTGCGACCGTTGTACGACGCCCTACACGACATGCTCGACCCCGAGTCGATTCCCAAGCTGATGGCAGCGGGGACCATCGAAGTGGCTCCGCTGGCATACATGCGCGGCCGCACCCTCAACGATGCGTTCATCATCCTTGACGAGGCGCAGAACACCACGGCCGAGCAGATGAAGATGTTCCTCACCCGGCTGGGTTTCGGCTCCAAGGTCGTGGTCACCGGTGATGTCACGCAGATCGATCTGCCGGGCGGCCAGGTGTCCGGGCTGCGGATCGTGCAGCACATCCTCGATGGGGTGGACGACGTGCACTTCGCGCAGCTGTCCAGCGCTGATGTGGTCCGGCACCGGCTGGTCACCGACATCGTGGATGCGTATGCCCGGTGGGATGCCGTCCAGGAGGGCACCGGGGCGCGCCCGGTGCCCAACCGGAGCGACCGTCGTCGGAGGCGGTGACGGCCAGGTGGGCATCGAGATTGCCAACGAGTCCGGCACCGCCATCCATGAGGCGTCCATCGCGGCGGCGGCCCGTTTCGCGATGGATCGGCTGGGCGTCAGCCCGTTGGCCGAGCTGTCCGTGCTGCTGGTCGGGACCGGGGTGATGGCCGAGTTGCACCAGCGCTGGATGGACCAGCCGGGGCCCACTGACGTGATGGCCTTCCCGATGGATGAAGCCGACGATGGCGGGCTGCTGGCCGGCGGCAGGCCGGACAGCCCGATGGGCGGCCCAGCGCTACTCGGCGACATCGTGCTGTGCCCGGAGGTCGCCATCGAGCAGGCCGCCGCAGCGGGTCACTCGGTGCTCGAGGAGCTGCACCTGCTCACCGTGCACGGCGTGCTGCACCTGCTGGGTTACGACCACGCCGAACCCACCGAGGAGCGGGAGATGTTCACCTTGCAGGGCCGGATCCTCGACGACTTCCGCCGCACCGCCCGGGCTGATCAGCGCCGGAGCGCCCAGTGGGAAGCGGACACCCGATTGCTCGGGACGGTCGGTCTGGACGGGCCGGACGAGTCCGGCCCGGGATAACCTGCGGGCGCTGACCGGTGCTGACTTCGTCTCTTCCCATCCTGGTGCTGGCGGCCGCCCTGGTGGTAGCCGCCGGGGGCTTTGCCGCGGCCGACTCCGCGCTGGGCACGGTGTCGCGGGCCCGGGTCGACGCGCTGGTGCGCTCCGGCCGGTTTGGCGCCGGTCAGCTCGCGCTGGTCGTTGCCGATCGGCCCCGGCACATCAACCTGCTGCTCCTGTTGCGGCTCAGTTGCGAATTGATCGCCACGGTGCTGGTCACCGTGGCGGCGGTGCGGGCGTTGCAGCCGACCTGGCTGGCGGTCCTGGCGGCCGGGCTGGCGATGGT
>JBOHGH010000198.1:0-6081 GCA_050699975.1 Pseudonocardiaceae bacterium
GGTAGCCGCCCGGCTGGCGCCCCACCAGCCGGGGCGCTCCCACTGCCCGGCGAGCACGACACCCACGTGCAGCGGCTGGGTCGGTAGCGCGCTGGTCAGCCGGGCGATCTCGGCGTCGGTTGGCCGCTGGCGCACCCCCACGTCCGGCAGCTGCGCGGTAGCGGTGCGCGGCTGCACGACCGGGGCGATGGCGTAGAGCAGCACGTCGCGCTGTCCCCGGGCGACGTTGCGGACCAGGGCGTCGAATAGGCCGGGCAGCAGCGTGGTGGACAGCTGGTCGCGGTCGGCTTCCAGCGGGTTGAGCAGCGCAGTGGTGCGCCGCCGGGGATCGTTGCCGGGCAGGCCGAAGGCGTCCCAAATGGTGGCGGAGACGAACGGGCTGGGCAGCACCTCCACGTAACCCGCATCGGCCAGCGCCCGGGAGATCGTCCGGCGACGGCGCTGCTGCGCGGTGAGCCCGCGGCCAGCTGGCGCCGGCGGCAGCTCGGGGGGGATGGTGTCGTAGCCCTCCAGCCGCAGTACTTCCTCGACAAGGTCAGCGGGCTGGGTCAGGTCGGGCCGCCAGGACGGCGGGACGACGGTGACTGTGGTGGTGCCGTTGGTGCCGCCGACTTCCACTGCACAGCCGATCTGGGTCAGCCGACGGACCGTGGCACCGTTCTCGTAGCGCCGACCGGCTACCCGATCCGGCAGATCGATCGGCATCGCCACCGGTGTCGGCCGTGTCAGTGTTCCGACGTCGGTGCGGCCCGGCTGGACCTCCCCGCCGCCGTAGCGGGTCAGCAGTGTCGCGGCGAGCTCGGCGGCCACCGGTGGCAGGGCAGGATCCACCCCGCGTTCAAAACGCCGGGCTGCCTCGCTGGGCAACTTGTGCCGCCGGGCGCTGCGGGCTACCGACGCCGGGTCCCAGGATGCCGCCTCCAGCAGCAGGCTGGTGGTCTGCACACCGACTTCGGTGCTCTCGCCGCCCATCACGGCCGCCAGAGACACCGGCCCGCTGGTATCGCAGATCACCATGTCGTCCGGATCCAGCTCCCGGCTCACCCCGTCCAGCGTGGTGAGCTTCTCGCCCTCGATGGCCCGGCGGACGATGAGGTCACCGTTCAGCTTGGTGGCGTCGAAGGCATGCATCGGCTGGCCGAGCTCGAGCATCACGTAGTTGGTGACGTCGACGGCCAGGGAGATCGGCCGCATCCCGGCCAGTTGCAACTTCCGGCGCATCCACCAGGGAGACGTGGTAGTGGGGTCCACCCCCGACACCCGGCGGACCACGAACCGGCGACACCCGTGCTCGTCCTCGATGCGCACCGGCCAGGCGACGCTCGACGTCTGCGGCACCTCCAGCCTGCCCGGGTCCCCGTAGGGGGCGTCGAAGGCGATGGCCAGCTCGCGGGCCAGCCCACGCACCGACAGGCAGTACCCGCGGTCCGGGGTGATCGCCAACTCGATCACCGCATCATCCAGGCCGAGCAGCTCGACGGCGCTCGCCCCGGGGACTGCAGTGCCCACTGGTAGCACGATGATCCCAGTGTGGTCGTCGCCGAGCCTGAGCTCGGCGGCCGAGCAGATCATCCCGTCGGACGTCCGGCCGTAAGCGGTTCGCGCCGCGATCGCGACGTCACCCGGCAGTACCACCCCAGGCCGCGCCATCACCACCAGATCGCCCACGTCGAAGTTGGCGGCACCGCAGATGACCCCGCGTGGTGCCGGCTCGCCGTCATCGACCAGGCAGTACCGGATTGTCTTGGTGAACCCGGCCAGCTCCTCGATCTCCAGGACGCGGCCCACCACGAGCGGCCCGCTTACCGGCCCGAGTTCGTGCACCGCTTCGACTTCGAGGCCAGCCCGCACGAGGGCACCAGCAATATCCGCCACGGTCGGGGCGGCGGTGCCCTCGGGGAGCGCGACGTGATCGCGCAGCCATGACACCGGAACGCGCATCGGCTCAGACCTCCGTTCCGAACGCGCAGGTGAACCGGACGTCACCCTCGACCATGTCCCGCATATCGGCGATCCCGTTGCGGAACATCAGGGTCCGCTCGATGCCCATCCCGAAGGCGAAGCCGGAATAGACCGCGGTGTCGACACCGCAGGCCCGAAGCACATTCGGATTGACCATGCCGCAGCCACCCCACTCGACCCAGCCCGGGCCGCCCTTGCGCTCCGGGAACCACACGTCGACCTCGGCGGAAGGCTCGGTGAAGGGGAAGAACGAGGGCCGCAACCGGGTCCGGGAGGTCTGGCCGAACATCGCCCGGGCGAACGCGTCCAAGGTGCCTTTGAGGTGCGCCATGGTGATGCCCTGGTCCACCGCAAGTCCCTCGACCTGATGGAAGACCGGGGTGTGGGTGGCGTCCAGCGCGTCGGTGCGGAAGGTCCGTCCCGGGCACACCACGTACACCGGTAGCTCCCGCTCCAGCAGGGTACGTACCTGGACCGGGGAGGTGTGCGTGCGCAGGACCATGCCCGACCCCTCGGGTGCCACGTAGAAGCTGTCCTGCATGGTGCGGGCCGGGTGGTCCTTACCGAAGTTGAGGGCGTCGAAGTTGAACCACTCAGCCTCGAGTTCGGGGCCCTCGGCGACCTCGTAGCCCATGGCGACGAACACATCAGCGATGCGCTCGCCGAGCGTGGTGATCGGGTGCCGGGCGCCGGTTGGTGCGCGGTCCCATGGCAGCGTGACGTCGACCGCCTCGGCCCGCAGCGTGCTGGAGTCGCGCTGCGCCTGCAGCGCGACGCGGCGCTGGTCGAAAGCGGCCTGCACGACCGTGCGGCGCTCGTTGAGCCGCTTGCCGGCCTCGGCGCGGGCCTGCGGTTGGAGCGCACCGATCTCGCGGCGGGCAGCCAGCAGCGGCGATCGGTCACCGAGGTGGGCAGGTTTGACCGCAGCCAGTGCCTCGAGGTCGGGAGCCTGGGCGAAGGCCTTCTCGGCGTCCTCGACGGCTTGGTCCAGCGCTTCTGAGGCCAGCACGGCCACCTGTTTGGGGTCGTAGGCGTCGTTGGGTCCAGACATGAGATTTAAGGGACTCCTGGGCCTTCGGCGGACCCGCGACATCGGGGGCCTGCCGTGCCGGTATTCGGTCAGTTCTCGCCAGATCCTAGGTGATCGGTCCGCTGGCCGGGCGCTGACGGTGCGCCCGCGCGCTGGCGTACAGGCAGACGGCCGCCGCAGCGGCCAGGTTGAGGCTCTCCGCACGCCCGTGCAGCGGGACGGTGACGGCGCCGTCGGCGGCTGCGAGCAGCGCACGATCCAGCCCGTGTGCTTCACTGCCGAACAGCCACGCAGTCGGCGCCGCCAGAGTTGCGGCGTCGACCACGTCGTCGAGGTCGCGGCCGGTGCCGGCGTCGGCCGCCAGGACCTGCAGCCCGGCCTGCCGGCACGCCGCGATGGCCCGCTGGGGATCGGGTTCCACGCCCAGCGCGAGGTGGAACAGGCTGCCCGTGGAGGCCCGGACGCATTTTCCGTTGTGCGGGTCGACGGTGTCGCCGGTGAAGAGCACCGCACCGGCCCCGGCAGCGTCAGCTACCCGGATGACGGTGCCGGCATTGCCCGGGTCGGAGACGTCTGCCAGCACCGCGACCAGCCGGGTGCCGCGCAGCGCGTCGGCCGCAGGCTGCCCGAGCGCGGCGCAGATGGCCACAATGCCTTGCGGGGTTGCCGTCTCGGACAGCCCCGCGGCGGCCCGCTCGGTGATCAGGGACACCGGGGCGCCGGGGGCATCGAGCAGCTCAGGATGCCGGGTCGCGGCGCGCTCGGTGACGAACAGCTCCTGCACCGATCCGTACCTGATCGCCTCGCGCACGGCCTGGGCACCCTCGACGAGGAACCGCCCAACGCGCTCCCGGTCCCGCCGCCGGAGCAGTCCGCGCGCAGCTGCGACCCGGGGGGTTCGTTCGGTAAAGGGACCAGCGGGGTTCGCTGCGCTCAGGCGGCGTCGCCGTCCTGAGGCACGGGGGCGCTCGCCCCACGGCTGGCCGGCAGGTTGGTCCTGGCGATCTCGACCAGCGCGGTGAACGCGGCCGGGTCACAGACGGCGAGCTCGGCGAGGTTCTTGCGGTCCACCTCGATCCCGGCGATGCGCAGCCCCTGGATGAGCCGGTTGTAGGTCATCCCGTTCTGCCGTGCAGCGGCGTTGATCCGGGTGATCCAGAGCTTCCGGAAGTCACCCTTGCGCGCCCGCCGGTCGCGGTAGGCGTACTGCATCGAGTGGAGGATCTGCTCCTTGGCCTTGCGGTAGAGCCGGGAGCGCTGGCCGCGATAACCGCTGGCGGCCTCCAGGGTGCTACGGCGCTTCTTCTGGGCGTTGACCGCTCGCTTCACGCGTGCCACTGGATTTGTCCTGTCGGTCTCGGGGGCGGGGGTAGTCGCCCAGGGTTTCAGTCAGGGTCGGGGTCAGGGAACGGCTGGTCGTCAACGACCGAGCAGCTTGCGGATTCGCTTGGCGTCCTGCGGAGCCACCTCGACCACGCCGTCCATCCGGCGGGTGACCCTGGAGGACTTCTTCTCCAGCAGGTGGCGCTTGCCGGCGTGCTGCCGCAGCAACTTGCCGGTGGCGGAGACCTTCACGCGCTTCGCGGTACCCCGATGGGTCTTGTTCTTCGGCATGTCCGTCCTTGTCCTGCCACCCGGGTGGGGTGGCGGTCGTCTGCTCGTCGGCGCACTATTGAGCGCGCACCGACCGGCCCGCACACCGACGGGCTTGCTGCGGCGGCCCGGACGGGCCACCCGGTGTCACTGCGCCGGCTGTTGCTCCGCCGGCTGTTGCTCCGCCGGCTGTTGCTCCGCCGGCTGTTGCTGCTGCTCCTCCGGCTGTTGCTCCGCCGGCTGGGCCGTACCCCGTTCGACCTTGACTCCGCGTGGTTTGTTGCGATGCGGAGCCAGCACCATCGTCATATTCCGGCCGTCCTGCTTGGCGGAGGTCTCGACGAAGCCGAGCTCGGCGACGTCGTCGGACAGCCGCTGAAGCAGCCGGAACCCCAGCTCCGGTCTGGACTGCTCGCGGCCCCGAAACATGATGGTGACCTTCACCTTGTGCCCCGCGTCGAGGAACCTCACGACATGGCGCTTCTTCGTCTCGTAGTCGTGCGCGTCGATCTTGGGGCGGAGCTTTTGTTCCTTGATGACCGTCATCTGCTGGTTACGGCGGGACTCACGGGCCTTCTGCGCGGTCTCGTACTTGAATTTGCCGAAGTCCATGAGCTTGCAGACCGGCGGACGGGCCTGCGCAGCGACCTCGACCAGGTCGAGGTCCGCTTCCTGCGCAAGTCTTAGCGCGTCCTCGATGCGGACAATGCCAACCTGCTCGCCATTCGGTCCGACCAACCTAACCTCAGGAACGCGGATTCGGTCGTTGATGCGTGTCTCGACGGTGATGGGGCCTCCTCGGGTCGTCCTCACTGCGGCGCGATCCAGCCTGCGGACACCCTGCCCGCTGGACGCAGCGAGGCCCCGCCGCCTTGTGGCGTGCGGGGCCCGCAGATCCGACCGATCGACACCGCTCGTGTCTTGTCAACACGAACGACGTAAACGCCGGAATCCGCCTAGGGATTCCGGGACCGGACCCGGCCGCCTCGCGGCGGTTCGGGTGGGAGCGGGGCTCCACTTTGCCGCCTCCGCCGGAGCGGAAGCTGGTCGCACCACACATCTTAGCAGGCCAGCCCAGTCGGCGGCGCCCAGGTGGTCAGGGCTTGGGCCAGCGCGGCGCCGCACAGTGCCTCAGGGGAACAGCGTGTCGTGGCGGGCCTGCACGGCTCGGTCTACCAGGTAGCGCAGCGGCGCCCCGATCGCGGCGCCGAGGGCTACCAGCAGCACGATCATCGGCCGACCTTGTGCGCGCGGTGCACGATCTCCGCTCCCCACCGGACGGGGTCTGGGACTGAGAGCACCCAGGATCCGGCCCATCTGACCCCCGTCCATGATCCACGAGACAGGGCTTACACGGCACTGCCGTCATCGAGTCAACGGTGCGGTCTGAGTCGGCTCCAGGGCAGTACTCGGGCGGGTGTCTGTCTGTGCCGCGCCCCGTGAACTCGACGACAGCGACGTCCGGCACGGGCGGAAATGTCGCTGACGTCGAGTTC
>JBOHGH010000199.1:0-6080 GCA_050699975.1 Pseudonocardiaceae bacterium
GTCTGCATCCAGAACGCGGGAAAGGGTCGGTTGTTCGGGCGGGAGGGCGTCCCCGTCGACTCGCTGGACGCCCATTCTCGAGCGCTCGAAAGGGCCGCCTGCGCACCGTTAAGGCGCGCGGCGGCCCCTCGTCCCGAGCCGTGTCATCCTCGGACAGTCGATGGTGGTGGATTGTCTTCGCACACCACGCCGCTGCCATAGTGGGGCAGCTGGTCGTCCCGAACCCAGCCCTGGTCTCCAGTGGATACGTTGCGCACGAGAGTCCACGTGCCACCGTCTCCGGGGGTGTAGCACAGGTAGTCGGCGCGCTGGTCGTGTACCCCTTGACCCTTCTGCATGCAGCTATTGCTGGGACCGCTGCGCAAGGTAACAGTATTGGCTGGGAAGTTCGCCCAGCCCTGATGGTCCTTGTCCGGATAGCTCAGGCCACAGGATACGGTATTGGAGGCTCCCACCCCGGGGTTCTTTTTGTGTGGTGTGGGCGCGTCTGCGCTTGCCGGGACTGCCATGGCGAGTGTGGCCGTGGCCGCTGCGAGCACCGAACCGGCCACGCGTGCGGAGGTCCAAGACATCTAGAAAAGCCCCTCTCTCATCTCGTGGAATCCCAGGGCCCCCGCTCGACCATCTCCCCGGGATTGAGAGCTAGCGATGTAGCGACCACGGTAGGTTGCCCCGCTTGCCTCCCGCTTTCCTCTCGCTTGCTGCCGTCCACTGACGGTGGCCTGCCGCGTGCGCGGCGTGACCGGACGGGACGGGTGTGGTCAGTGAGTCGAGCCTGCCCACCGATCGAGGGAAAGCCTGGTTACCACCTGGCACCATGTGGCTACACTCGGTGCCAGGCCGGCGTCGGGGGGTGGAGATGGACTTCGAGGTTCTCGGCCCGCTGCGGGTACGACACGGAGGGCAGCCGGCCCGGTTGTCCGCACCGATGCATCGCACGCTACTCGGGGTGTTGCTCACGCGGGCGAACACGCCGGTGCCGGTGGACGTTCTGGTGGATGCGCTCTGGGCCGGACAGCGAGACCCGCGCGCCGCCAAGAAGCTCCAGCTGCATGTGCATCGGTTGCGCTGCATCCTGGGAGATCCAGGGCGGATCCGCTTCGAGCATGGCGGTTACACGCTGCAAGTGCATCCTGGTGAGCTGGACGCCGAGCGATTCGAGGCCGCGCTCGCCGAGGGGACCGACGCAGCGGAGCCGGCGCGGACGGTGGCAACGCTACGCACCGCGCTCGGGCTCTGGCGCGGAGAACCATTCAGCGACGTCACCGACCTGGCGCTGCTGCGTGCCGAAGCCGACCGGCTGGCCGAGCGGCGGCTGGCCGGCCTTGCTCAGCTCTACGCCGCCGAGCTGGCCTGCGGCCACGCCAATGCGATCATCCCGGAACTCGTCCAGCTGGCTGCGCGCCACCCGATGCGGGAACGGCTGCAGGGGTTGCTGATGACCGCGCTGTATCAGGCCGGCCGGCAAGCCGAGGCGCTGGAGGTCTATCACCGCACCCGGGGCACGCTGGTCGAACAGCTCGGGCTGGAGCCCGGTAACGAGCTGCAACGTCTGGAGCACGCGATCCTGACCGGCGACTCGGTGCTGGAGACTCCGACGATGCCCGCGATCACCCCGGCGCAGCTGCCTGCCGACATCACCGACTTCACCGGGCGAAAGGCCCAGCTCGCCACGATCCAGCACCTGGCAGCCGCCGCGGATCGGTGCGGAGCGCCGCTCGTCGCGATCACCGGCAAGGCTGGGGTGGGAAAGACGACCCTCGCAGTGCACGCCGCGCACCGGCTACGGATCCACTACCCCGACGGGCAGCTGTTCGTGGACCTCCTTGGTGCGCAGGGACGCCCGCTGGCACCGGCGGACGTGCTGGCCCGTTTCCTGCGTTCGCTCGGGGTGGACCGCACCGCGATACCTGACGACGTCGAGGAACGCGCCGCCTTGTATCGCAGCCGGCTGGCTGACCGGCGACTGCTCATCGTGCTGGACAACGCGGCGTGCGAGGCTCAGCTGCGGCCGCTGCTGCCGGGCACCCCTGGTTGCACGGTGCTGATCACCAGCCGGGCCCGGATGGCCGGCCTGAACGGCAACCGGCTGGTCGACCTGGACATCCTCGAGCCCGATCAGGCCGTCGAGCTGCTGGCCCGGGTTGCTGGGCCGCTGCGGGTGGCGGCGGAACCGGGGGCGGCCAGGGAGATCGTCCGGCTCTGCGGGTTCCTGCCGTTGGCCGTCCGGATCGCGGGAGCCCGGCTGGGCGCCCGGCCACACTGGCGGTTGAACCGTCTCGAGGCTGACCTGGCCGATGAACACCACCGGCTGGACAAGTTGCGGCTCGGAGATCTGGAAGTGCGGGCCAGCCTCGCGCTGAGCTACGACAGCTTGGACGCGACGGCCCGGCGCGCCTTCCGGAGACTCGCACTGCTCGAGATCCGCGACTTCGCGCCCTGGGTCACCGCAGCTCTGCTCGACATCCCGCAGACCACGGCCGAGGAGCTGGTTGACACCCTGGTCGACATGCAGCTGCTCGACGTGGCCGGGCGAGATGCCACCGGAGCGCTGCGTTACCGCTTCCATGACCTGCTGCGCGCCTACGCCCGGGAATTGGTCGCCGCGGAAGAGCCGGAAGCTGACCGGCTCGCGGCGTTGGACCGGGCGTTCGGGGGTTGGCTGACCCTGGCCGAGGAGGCCGGACGGTGCATGGCCAGTTCCGCCTTCGCCGTGACCTTCGAACCTGGGACCTGCTGGCGACCGGACGAGTCGGTCGTCAGCTCTGTGCTCACCGACCCCTCCAGCTGGTTCAAGGCCGAAAGGGCGGCCCTGGTCGGCGCCGTCGATCAGGCTTACTCGGTCGAATCGGACCAGCTCGGTTGGGCGCTGGGCGTCCGCCTCGCCAGATTCTTCCTCGTTGGTGGGTACTACGACGACTGGCGGCACGTCTGCGAGCTCATGCTCGCGGGCGCCCGGCGAGCGGTCAGCGGCGGGCGGGAAGGGGTGGTTCTGGACGCTCTGGGCGAGCTGCCCCGGCTCCAGCACCGCCTCGACGAGGCGCTGGAAGGCTTCGAGCAGACCCTCACGGCGTGCGGCGCCGCCGGCAACCATCATGATCAGACCGTGCCCAACCGGCAGATCAAGGTCACCGGGCGTATCAGGGCTGTCCACCAGGCCAGCCACGCCGACGAGGCATTACCCCGCCTGGAAAACGCCCTGACCCAGCTGCGCGAGCTGGCTGATCGTCGCAGCGAGGCCTCGACGGCGCGCAGGCTTGGCACCGTGCACCGGCTGCAACGGTGCTACGAGAAGGCGACGCGCTGTTTCCAGCAGGTACTCGACGCCCTCGACCAGTTCGGGGAACCTCTTCGGAGCGGGGCGCGGGCGTCGTCCGGAGCCGGCGCAGGCCTGAGGTTGGCAGCTGTTCACGGCAGCCCGCATGCGGGTTGGTAGTCCTTGAAGAGCTGCCAACGTGGTCAGTGCGCGTAATCCTCCAGCATCTCGGTGACCAGGGCTGCGATCGGTGAGCGCTCCGACCGGGTGAGGGTGACGTGGGCGAACAGCGGGTGCCCCTTCAGTTTCTCGATCACCGCGGCGACCCCGTCATGGCGGCCCACCCGCAGGTTGTCTCGCTGCGCGACGTCGTGGGTGAGCACCACCCGCGACCCGGTGCCCAGCCGGGACAGCACCGTGAGCAGCACGTTGCGCTCCAGGGATTGGGCCTCGTCGACGATCACGAAGCTGTCGTGCAGGGACCGGCCGCGGATGTGGGTCAACGGCATCACCTCGAGCATGCCGCGGTCGATCACCTCGTCGATGATCTCCTGCGAGGCGACCGCTCCGAGGGTGTCGAACACCGCCTGCGCCCAGGGCTGCATCTTCTCGTTCTCACTGCCCGGCAGGTAGCCCAGCTCCTGACCGCCGACGGCGTAGAGCGGGCGGAAGACGACGACCCTGCGGTGCGCACCGCGCTCCATCACGGCCTCCAGGCCTGCGCACAGCGCGAGCGCCGACTTGCCGGTCCCGGCGCGGCCACCGAGTGACACGATGCCCACACCGGGGTCGAGCAGCAGATCCAGCGCGATCCGCTGCTCAGCCGAGCGGCCGCGCAGCCCGAACGCCTCGCGGTCCCCGCGGACCAGCCGGGCGCGCTTGTCCGCGGTGATCCGGCCCAGCGCTGTCGCGGTCCCCGCAAGTAGCCGCAAACCGGTGTGGCATGGCAGATCAGCCACCTCAGGGTGCTCGGTGAGATCGGTGATGCCCGCCTTGTAGAGCTCGTCGAGCACCGAAGGCCCGACCTCGACGTCGCTCATCCCGGTCCAGCCAGACGGCACCACGTCCAGCGCGCGGTACTCGTCGGCAGGCAACCCGACCGCGCCTGACCTCACCCGCAGTGGCATGTCCTTGGTGACCAGCGTGACGTCACGACCGTCGGCAACCAGATTCAGCGCGCAGGCCAGGATCCGGGAGTCGTTGGTCTCGGTACGGAACCCGGCGGGTAGCACCTCCGGGTCGGCGTGGTTCAGTTCGACACGCAGGGTGCCACCGAGCTCGCCGATCGGGACCGGGACGTCCAGCCGGCCGTGGGCCACCCGCAGATCGTCCAGCAGGCGCAGTGCTTCTCGGGCGAACCAGCCAAGTTCCGCGTGGTGCCGCTTGCCCTCCAGTTCCCCGATGACCACAAGGGGGAGCACCACCTCGTGCTCATCGAACCGGATGAACGCCCAAGGGTCCGACAGCAGAACCGACGTGTCCAGCACGTAGGTGCGAATCCCCGGGGCGGTGGAGTGGGGCGAGCGAGAGGCATTCACGGCAGCTCCCTGACGTGCGCGGCACCCGCGCCCGCTACTCGGTGGGCCGGCCGGCCGCTGGTTGATCGCTCCCACAGCGGCCCCGGATGGGGGCCACCGTGACCCAATCGGGTCAGTGGGACCGACCACGAGGGCCGGGTGCCGACCCTCCCGTGCTCGCCGTGGGCGGTTTATCCGCCCAATCGACTGCAGCCACGATCAGGGCCTCCCGTGGCGTGACGCCTCCGGCACGTCCCGCCACTTCCGCACGCTACCCGTGCGTGGCCGTCGTGGGCAGGCATCCAGGCAGGTGAATCGACCGTGTCGGCTCCGTAACCAGCGGCCTCACCAGACCGCCAGCCTCACCCGGCCAGTTCGGCACGCACCATCGACGGGACCAGCGGCTCGTCGAGCAGCCGCAGGTAGCGTTGGCTCAGCGGCTGCACCGGCGGGCGGGCCTCCAGCCAGGTGCGCAGCAACCGGTAGCCCTCCACATAGGTGGTGGTGTAGGCACGCCAGAGCGGATCGGACAGAAACCGCAGCATCTGGCTGGCCCGCGGTTCGGTGATCAGCAGCCACCGCTGCAGGTAGGCCAGCACTTCCGCCGGATCGGCGCCTCGATCGTGCAGCATGAGCGCGGCGTCCTGGCGGACCCCGAGCAGGCCCGCTGCCGCCGTCTCAAGACGCTCGGCGAGCTCACCGTCCATCCGCAGTCCCAGGTCGCCGAGGATCTCCGCGGCCCACGGTCCCCACCCCGGACCGACCGCGGCACTCAGGCCGAGGTCTGCCATCCCCTCCGCCATCAGGCACTGCGGGGTGTTCACCAGGAAAATCGTCTGCTCGGCCTGGCGCTGCGTCCGCACCAGGCCGGCCTCCTTTCGGCAATGCTCGGTGTGGTGGCCGGGGTAGGACTCGTGTGCGACCAGGTGCGGCAGGTTGGCCATCCGGTGCCCGAGATCTGCGTTGATCGCCACTCTCGAGTGAAATTCACCGAGGTAGTAGTTGAACCCGCTCCATGGCTTGTCGGTGACCACCTCGTACTGCACGGTCTCCTCGGGGGGCAGTCCGACGCTGGCGCGTACCCGGTCCCGCAGCGCGCTGGACAGGGCGTGCACGGCGGGTTCCAGTTGTTCCGGCGGTATCCCGTCCCGAGCCCGGTGCGCGGCCAACCGCTGCGCCAAGGGGTCCGCGCCAGGCAGTAGCAGGTCGATCTCAGCATGCGCCTGGCGATAGACGTCGCAATCACCAGGCTCGATGTGGACGTCGAAGTATGCCCGCACCTCGGCCACAAACCCGACGTGCGGGCC
>JBOHGH010000200.1:0-6044 GCA_050699975.1 Pseudonocardiaceae bacterium
GGTTCGGGGTCACCGGCGCCGGCCGGAGCGTGGTGGCCTATGCCATATGCCACCTTACTGGCATATGCCACATACGTCAAACTCGGCTGAGTTAGGCCGCGCATACCGCTCGCTGCGCCTACGGGTTCATGGGGTACTCCTGCCGGAACGCCCAGCGCCCAGGTGGGTAGGTCGCCTCGTCGAACTGCATCGGGACATCCTGATCATCGAAGACTGTGAGCCAGTAGACGAGGACGGCCGACGGTCGGCTCAGCTGCAGTAGCAGTCGCTCCTCCGCCGTGGCGAGACGTGCCGTGACCTGGTCGCGCGCGTAAGCCGGCAGGCGCTCGGTGATCGAGGAGAGGTACTTCACCGTGCCGCCCCGGAGCCGCTCACCGACGAGCAGCTGCGGGGCTTGCTCGGCGAGTTCCGCCACGAACCACGACGTCGAAAGCTCGACAGGTCCATGATCCTGGTTCCGGATGATGCGGGCCCGTCGGACCACCGCGGTGTCGGCGGGAAGCTGCAGCGCCTCCACAACGTAAGCCGGCCCGGCTACGATCTCCGCCGCGAGGAACTCGACCGACTCGGCATCCGAATACATCGTGCCCAGCTCACGTGCACGGTCATAACGTTCCCGTGCACGCGGGGCAGCATGCTGGCGACGCACGTAGGTGCCCGAGCCCTGACGTGATTCCACGAATCCCTGAACACGGAGATTCTCCAGGGCCTTTGTCGCCGTGGGTCGTGCGACCTTCCATGTCGCCGCGAGCTCCCGCTCCGACGGCACCTCCGCGCCCGGCTGGAGATCACCACGGATAATCTGGTCGCGAATATGGCCCGCGATCTGCAGATACTTGGGGAGCACCTGTTGTAGCTCCGGCACGTGAACCTCGAGACAAGTGGCCTATGCGACTAGCCAGTGTATCGTCCTACCCCAGTTCCGCCGGGAGTAGGGTCGGCTGACATGGGCGCCCTCTTCGTGGCCGCAGGCGGAGGCGGCGACGCGATCACCGCAGCGGTACTCGCACCTATTCTGAGCACGAGCGACCAGCCGCCAGTCATCATGACCTACTCCTGGGACCGCCTGCTCATCGATCCGCTGCCCGGCCCCCGCGTCGCCAGCGACTTCACCGGCCTACGTCGACTCGGTCCCCATGTGCTGGAGATCCTGCCCACCTCAGCACCGATTCCCCCCGCAGATTCCACCCTGCCCCGGCTCGCCGCAGACCTGCCAGCGCGCTTGTTCCTGCTCGACCCCGCCGCGGGCGCCGCAGGCATGGCCGCTCAGGTAGATGCTGCTGCCGACCTGTTCGGGGTCGAGCAGATCATCTTGGTCGACGTCGGCGGAGACGCCTTGACCACAGGCAGCGAGCCTGGCCTGCGCAGCCCGCTCGCAGACCTGCTCGCACTCGCCGCCTGCACCCTCACCGATGGGCCGACACAGCTCGTGGTGCCGGCGCCAGGAGTCGACGGTGAGCTATCAGAATCGGCCGTGTTGACACGGCTGGAGGAACTCGGTGCCGAACACCTCGCGCTCCTCACCGGCGACCCATTTCAACCGGTCCAGCATATTTTCGCGTGGCATCCCTCCGAAGCGTCAGGTCTGCTCGCTGCCGCAGCTAGCGGAATACGCGGAAGCGTAGAAGTCCGCGACGCGGGCTGCCAGATTCATTTGACAGACACCACTCCGATTGTATTCGCCGTCGACGCCCATAAGGTCGCCGCATCGTCACCCGCCGCGGCACTTTGCGCTACGACGACTCTTGGAGAGTCTCAGGAGATTGTCAGACAGCTCACCGGCATCTCTGAAATCGATTACGAGACGACCAAAGCTGCCCGCCTCCGCGACCCCCGACCTCACCTGCCGACGCGCGCAGATCTCCCGGCAATCGACCGCTACGCGGCCGACGCCGCCGGCCGCTGCGCGAATTACGTCACAGTCCGTCGGATGGCCGAACTTCTAGGAGTTACAAGCCGAGACGGCTTCGCCAAGTTCCGCGAGCTACTCGTCGACGCGCGACCCGAGCAGTACAAGCCGCCGCTATACCACGTTGCCCCTTAGCAGACGGCTACCCCTGACCGCACTCGGCTACCTGCTTCGCTGCCGTACGACCCAAGCCGTAATGGGTGATTAACCCCACGACGAAACTCCTTCACCGCCCCGACCTCGACAGACTGGTGCTCGGGATGCTGACGAGGGCCTTACGACGCAGCGAACGATCTTCTGGAACCCGCGCGGCGGCTTCTTGTCCAGCGGCGTCGAAGTCTCACGGCGCCAAGGGCTCCGTATCGCTCGGAAGATCACTGCGATGCCATGCAACGTCTCGGGGATGTTCTCGGGCTGCGACCTGAGGAGGGCCGTCATGCCGATGCAAAGGAGAACCAGAAGCGCGACAATCATCACAGCCGCGATCGCCATCGGAGCCGAGTGCAGAAGATCGAGAACCAAAGAGAAATTCACCGCCGGAAACTCCCTGTTAGTCACTTGGGGATTTCGTATCTCTCAGGCATCCTGTAGGCAAGTGTGCTGGCCCTAACAAGACCTGGTTCTACCCTTCGGGTGCGGAACCAGCAAGTTTCACTAAAGTTCAGTAAACTTTGATGTCCCCGGCATTTACCCAGCCATCCTCGAGAGAGATCCGGCTCAGGGCCCCCATCGCGCCGAGCGCGCCATGCGGACGGCTTGGGCCCGGCACGTGACACCGAACAGCAAACACCTCCGGACATCGTTTGGCCGCGACTTCTCCGACATCGAGAGCACCGCTGCGAGGTGCCGTACCCGCCAATCGAGCCCAAAGACGTCGGGCGCACCTACGAGGCCGTGATCGGGTGAACTCACAGTCTGGCAAGGGCGGGCGTCACCTACGTGATGAATGCCGAAGCACCAGCACCGCCGGGTTCGGCATCGCCTACACAGGGTCGGCCCGCCACCTTGCTGTCACTCCCCGTCGTGTTTACGCATTCAGCGGGCTCAGCCCGCTGAATGCGTAACGGCCGGTGGTGGGTCAGGCGGGTTGGGGGGCGGGGCGGCGGACGCCGGTGGCGAGATCGGCGGCTAGGGCGCGGACGCCGGGTTCGCCGTCTGCAGCAGCGGCGGTCACGAAGGCTGAACCGACGATCACGGCGTCGGCAAAGGCCGCTACCTCGGCGGCCTGCGCTCCGTTGCGCACTCCGAGGCCGACGCCCACCGGCAGTCCCGGTGCGTGCTCTCGTACTCGGCTGACCAGCTCCGCGGCGGTGCTGCTCACCACGTCCCGGGCACCGGTCACGCCCATCACAGAACTCGCGTAGAGGAAACCGCGGGTCACCGCCGCGGTGTCAGCGAGCCGCCGATCAGTCGATGACGGGGCCACCAGGAAGATCCGGTCCAGGTCATGCGCCTGCGCGGCGGCCAGCCAGTCTTGCGCCTCGTCGGGAATCAGATCGGGGGTGATGACGCCGAGCCCCCCGGCGGCGGCGAGATCCCGGGCGAAGGCGTTCACGCCGTAGCGGTGCACCGGGTTCCAGTAGGTCATCACCACCGCACGCCCCCCGGCCGACGCGACCGACTCCACCACCGAGAACACGTCATGCAGGCGAAACCCACCGCGCAAGGCGGCGTCCGCGGCAGCCTGGATGGTCGGCCCGTCCAACACCGGGTCGGAGTAGGGCACCCCGACCTCGACCAGGTCGCAGCCGCCGTTCAGCATGGCAGCGAACAGCGCCCGGGAGCCGTCGACGGTGGGATAGCCGGCGGGAAGGTAGCCGATCAGCGCGGCCCGATGCTGTGCACCGCAGGCCTCGAACAGCGGCGCGAGCCGGGCGGTCACTACTCACCCTCCAGCAGGTTGAACCACTTCACCGCGGTATCCACGTCCTTGTCCCCCCGGCCGGAGAGGTTGATCAGCAACAAGGCCCCCTCCCCCAGCTCCGGTCCGAGCTGCAGGGCCCCCGCCACCGCGTGCGCGGACTCGATCGCCGGGATGATCCCCTCAGTGCGGGACAGCAGCTGGAAGGCGTCCATCGCCTGCGCATCGGTGATCGGCCGGTACTCGGCCCGCCCGGTGTCCTTGAGCCAGGAGTGCTCGGGGCCCACCCCCGGGTAGTCCAGGCCGGCCGAGATCGAGTGCGTCTCGATGGTCTGCCCGTCGGAGTCCTGCAGCAGGTAGGACAGCGCGCCGTGCAGCATCCCGGGCTCGCCGGCGGACAGCGTCGCGGCGTGCCGCCCGGAGTCCACCCCGTCGCCGGCGGCCTCGAAGCCGACCAGGCGCACTCCCGGGTCGTCGATGAACGGGTGGAAGATGCCGATCGCGTTGGAGCCACCACCAACGCAGGCGGCCACCGCATCGGGCAGCCGGTCAAACCTGGCCAGCATCTGCGCGCGGGCCTCCAACCCGATGACCCGGTGGAAGTCGCGCACCATCACCGGGAAGGGATGCGGCCCAGCGACCGTCCCGAGCAGGTAGTGCGTGGTGTCCACATTGGTCACCCAGTCCCGCAGCGACTCGTTGATGGCGTCCTTGAGGGTGCGCGAACCTGTCTTCACCGGCACCACCTCGGCGCCGAGCAGCCGCATCCGGGCGACGTTGAGCGCTTGGCGCTGGGTGTCCACCTCTCCCATGTAGACCACGCACTGCAGCCCGAGCAGCGCGCACGCGGTCGCGGTGGCGACGCCGTGCTGGCCCGCCCCGGTTTCCGCGATCACCCGCGGCTTGCCCATCCGCTCGGTGAGCAGCGCCTGACCCAGCACATTGTTGATCTTGTGGGAACCAGTGTGGTTGAGGTCCTCGCGCTTGAGCAGGATCCGCGCCCCGCCCGCATGCTCGGACAGCCTGGGCACCTCGGTGATCGGCGAGGGCCGGCCGGTGTAGTCGGCGAGCAGGCCGTCCAGCCGAGCGGTGAACTCCGGGTCCGACCGGGCCTCGGCATAAGCAGCGGTGAGCTCGTCGAGGGCCGCGATGAGCGCCTCGGGCACGAAGCGGCCGCCATAGCGGCCGAAGTGCCCGCGGGCGTCCGGCTGGGCGGTGCCGGACTGAACGGTGTCGGACTGGACGCTGACCACGGTCACCGCACCGGCTTCGGGCAGGCCGGGTGCGACCCGGCGGTGACCAGCTGGGTGACCGCGGCCTTGGGGTCGCCGCTGGTCACCAAGCCCTCGCCGACGAGCACCGCGTCCGCGCCCGCACCGGCGTAGGCCAGCAGATCCGCCGGCCCACGCACCCCGGACTCGGCGACCCGCAGCACGTCGCCCGGTAGCCCGGGCGCGATCTTGCCGAACACCTGGGGGTTGACGTCCAAGGTGTGCAGGTCGCGGGCGTTCACCCCGATCAGCGTCGCGCCAGCCTCCAGGGCGCGGTCGGCTTCCTCGGCGGTGTGCACCTCGACCAGCGCGGCCATCCCCAGCGATTCGACCCGGTCGACCAGCGCCTCCAGCGCGTTCTGTTCCAGCGCGGCGACGATGAGCAACACCACGTCCGCGCCATGCGCGCGTGCCTCGTGCACCTGGTAGGGGCTGACGATGAAGTCCTTGCGCAACACCGGGATATCCACCACGGCGCGCACCGCGTCCAGGTCGGCCAACGAGCCGCCGAACCTCCGGCCCTCGGTCAACACACTGATCATGCGGGCGCCGGCCTCGGCGTAGTCGGCCGCGAGCGCGGCCGGATCCGGGATATCGGCGAGGGTTCCCCGGGACGGGCTGCAGCGCTTCACCTCAGCGATGACGCCGATCCCCGGGCCCCGCAACGCCGCCAGAGCATCCCGAGGAGCCGTCACCCGGGTGGCGCGTCGCTTGATCTCCGTGAATCCGATAGCGGCTTCGCGGTCAGCGAGGTCCGCTCTGACCCCTTCGAGGATCGCCTCCAAGACGCTCAAGCTTCTCCCCTTCCGCCCCCGTGCCGAGCCGGGTCTCGATGCTAGCTCCGGTCGGTCCGGTGCCTCGTCACCGGGGGTGTCCCGACGCCGTAGGGTCCTCCCCGGCGTCCATCCGCTCCCACAATCGCCCGTCTGGCGGGCCCGACGGGCGGGGCGTGGGCGCCTGGTAACGGCGGCCCAGCCGCGGCATCCGGTGACCTCGCACCATC
>JBOHGH010000201.1:0-6034 GCA_050699975.1 Pseudonocardiaceae bacterium
CTGCTGCAGAACGGATCAGGCGACCAGACCGCGCCGGAAACCATGTGCGACGGCCTGCGCCCGATCCCGCACGCCGAGCTTGCGGAACAGCCTCCGGGCGTGGGTTTTCACAGTGTCCTCGGAGAGATAGAGTTCCCGCCCGATCTGCCCGTTGCTCTTGCCTTGGCTCATTCCGCGCAGCACCTGCAGCTCGCGCTCGGTGAGCTGGACGCCAGGGTCGGACGGCGGTCGCGGCGCCGGCACCGATGTGCTGGCCAGCGTGTGCGCCAGCGCGGCCACCAGCTCCGGACGGGATGCGTCCCAACGCAAGTAACCTCGGGCGCCGCCGGCGATCGCGGCGGCGATGCTGCCTGCATCGTCCGGCGCACCGAACACGATCACGTTGGCCTGGGGATGCGCCGACACCAGCCGGCGAGTCGCCTCCACACCGGTCGGTACCGCACGCTGGGTGCCCACGAGCACGACATCCACCGGCTGCCGGGAATAGCGAGCTAGCAGCTCATCCCCATGTGCCACGCAGTCGATCCGGGCGACGCCAGGGACCGCGGACATCACACGGGTGAGTCCCTCGCGGACGCTTCGCCGGTCATCGCAGATGAGAACTGCGGTCACGGGAGGGCTCCTTTCCTGCAGCCAAGTGATGTGCCCACCTCCCTATCGGTCGTGCGGACCCGAAACTTGACACGATCTGATGGAATTCCATCAAGGGCCGGGCGCCCACACTGCTCCGAACGGCTGTCATCACCGCGTGGAGCAACACTCACTCTACCGAGTGTGAGCGGATCACGGCAGTACCGCGAACACGGATAATTCGGACATCCTGGCTACGTGAGGTCGCCGCAACGGCCCTTGCGCCCCCACTGATGAGACACAAGGGCCGTCGTGGCGTTACTACGGCGTTGCTGTCGTACTGCTGGCAGCGCCTGTCGCGGGGCCGGGTGGCTCACATGCCGGGGCCGTGCCCATGTCCATGGCCGTGACCGGCCGCGGACGCCGGCTCCGGCTTGTCTACCACCGCACTCTCGGTGGTGATCACCATCCGGGCGATCGAGGCAGCGTTGACGATCGCCGACCGGGTCACCTTCACCGGGTCGACGATTCCCGCGGCAACCAGGTCGCAGTAGGTCTCAGCCTCGGCATCGAAGCCGTGACCCCAGTCCATCTCCCGCACCTTGGCGACCACCACGGAGCCCTCGTATCCCGCGTTGTTGGCGATCCAGGCCACCGGAGCGGCACTAGCAGCCCACACGATGGCCACGCCGGTGGCCTCGTCGCCGTGCAGACCGAGGTCGCCGACCGACTGGGCGGTGTGCACCAGCGCAACCCCGCCGCCGGGAATGATGCCCTCCTCAGCGGCCGCCCTGGTGGCCGCCACGGCATCTTCGATCCTGGCCTTGCGCTCCTTGAGCTCGGTCTCGGTGGCGGCCCCAACCTTGATCACCGCCACCCCGCCGACGAGCTTGGCAAGCCGCTCCTGGAGCTTCTCGCGGTCCCAGTCCGAGTCGGTGTCGTCGATCTCGCGACGAATCTGCGCGGCACGGGCGTCGACATCCGCCTGGTCGCCGGCACCGTCGACGATGGTGGTGTCGTCCTTGGTCACCACAATCCGCCGGGCACGGCCGAGTACCTCGAGCCCGACCTCGGAGAGCATCAGGCCGACATCCGGGTCGATCACCTGAGCACCAGTCACGACGGCGAGGTCGTCCATGAACGCCTTACGGCGGTCACCGAAGAACGGCGCCTTCACCGCCACCACCGACAGGGTCTTGCGGATCGCGTTGACCACCAGGGTGGACAGCGCCTCGCCCTCGACGTCCTCGGCCACGATGAGTAGCGGCCGACCGGCCTGACTGACCTTCTCCAGCAGCGGCAGCAGGTCCTGGATCGAGGAGATCTTCTCGCGGTGCAGCAGGATGTCGGCGTCTTGCAGCACCGTCTCCATCCGCTCGGGGTCGTTGACGAAGTAGGGGGAGATGTAGCCCTTGTCGAACGCGAGGCCCTCGGTGATCTCCAATTCGGTCGCCATCGTGGAGGACTCCTCCACCGTGATGACACCGTTTTCGCCGACCTTGGTCATCGCCTCGCCGACCATCGCGCCGATCTTCGGGTCACGCGAGGACACCGTGGCGACCTGGGCGATCGCGTGCTGGCCCTGTACCGGCGTTGCCTTGGATTTCAACATCTCGGCGATAGCATCGGCGGCCGCCGCGATGCCGTGTCCCAGCGCGGTGGGATTGGCGCCGGCGGCCACGTTTCGCAGTCCTAGACGGACCATTGCCTGCGCCAGCACGGTGGCGGTGGTGGTGCCATCACCAGCCACATCATTGGTCTTGGTCGCCACGTTCTTGGCGAACTGGGCGCCGAGGTTCTCATAGGGGTCGGTCAGCTCGATCTCACGGGCGATCGTCACCCCGTCGTTGGTGACCGACGGGCTGCCGTACTTCTTGTCCAGTACCACGTGCCGGCCGCGCGGACCGAGAGTGATCTTGACCGCGTCGGCGAGCTGGTCGACTCCGCGCTCCAGCGCGCGCCGCGCGGTCTCGTCGAACGTGATCTGCTTGGGCATTGCGTGCCTTCCTCACAGACGAACTCTGGATAGGTCGCCGGCGCTGCCGCCGACCCGATGCGTGACCGCCCCGACAGCCCCCGGGAGGGGCCGCGGGGCGGTCACGGTGACGACGGTCGAACCGTCAGTTGACAACAGCGAGCACGTCGCGGGCGGAGAGAATCAGGTACTCCTCGCCGTTGTGCTTGATCTCGGTGCCGCCGTATTTGCTGTAGAGGACGACATCACCGACACTCACATCCACTGGGATGCGGGTGCCGCTGTCATTGACGCGACCCGGGCCCACAGCCAGGACCTTGCCCTCCTGGGGCTTCTCCTGAGCGGTGTCCGGAATAACGATGCCGGACGCGGTCGTCGTCTCGGCCTCGCTGGCCTGAACGACGATCTTGTCCTCGAGCGGCTTGATGCTCACGCTCGCCACGGTGTGACCTCCACTTTCTGGGGCCTTCGAAGAGCTGGCAGGGTTGTCTGAATGCTGGCTGCGGCCACCCCGCCGTCGCGGGGGTCGAGGTAGCCCGAGGCCATGTCTGGCACTCTGGTGACCAGAGTGCCAATTGGCAGACTACTGCGCCGAGTGCCAGCACTCAACTAGGGTGGGCGCGAAGTCGGGCACATCCGAACGTTCACCTGCTTGTTGCCACGCCGCCACCCGCTACTGGTGGCGCGGGTCATCGGATCGATCGTGCACTCGTGGGTCCCACGACCGAGCCGGAGGACGCCGAATGGTCGAGCCCTGTCACCGTCCGACCCGCCGCACAGTCCTCCTCGGCGCGGCCGCCGCGACCGTGCTCACCGCGATGCCGCTGGGCACTGGTTGTGCAGCCCGGCCGCTGGCAGGCCCCCGCGGCCAGCCGCTGCGCGACCCGTTCACCGTCGGAGTGGCCTCCGGGGACCCGGGTGTCGATGGTGTGGTGCTCTGGACCCGGCTGGCTCCCAGGCCGCTCGCCGAGGACGGGCTCGGCGGGATGCCGGCACGTCCCGTCGACGTGGAGTGGGAGCTTGCGACCGACGAGGGGTTCCGGCAGGTAGAGCGGCGCGGGCGCAGCACAGCAGTGCCGGAAGCGGCGCACAGCGTGCACGTCGAACTCACCGACCTGCGCCCTGGCCGCGAGTACTTCTACCGGTTCCGCGCTGACGGCCATCTCTCGCCGGCCGGCCGCACTCGCACCGCGCCGGCACCGACGGTCTTGGGCTCGGCGCTGACGATGTGCTTCACGTCCTGCTCGCAGTACGGGCACGGCTGGTTCACCGCGTACCGCAGGCTGGCCGCCGAGGATCCGGACGTCGTCCTGCATCTGGGTGACTACCAGTACGAACACGCCGCCGGCCGCCACAGCGCCCCCGGCGGCAACATCCGCGAGCACGTCGGGCCGGAGACAACGACGCTGGCCAGCTATCGCCAGCGCTACGCCCAGTACAAGACCGACCCCGACCTGCAGGCGGCGCATGCGGTGGCACCGTGGCTGACGGTCTTCGACGACCACGAGGTGGACAACAACTGGGCCGACGAGGTGCCGGAGAAACCCGAGGAGAACCCCCAGCCGCAATTCTCCGCCCGGCGCGCGGCAGCCCTGCAGGCCTACTACGAGAACATGCCGCTGCGCGCCTCGGCGATGCCGCGCGGCGCCGACATGCAGCTCTACCGTCGAGTGCCGTGGGGCGCCTTGACGACGTTCCACATGCTCGACACCCGGCAGTACCGCGACGACCAGCCCTGCGGCGACACGTTTATCTCAGACTGCCCGCAACGAACGGATCCGGTCCGCTCGATCACCGGCGCCGAGCAGGAGAGGTGGCTGCTGGACGGGTTCCAGCGATCCCGGGCCCGCTGGGACGTCCTGGGCCAGCAGGTCTTCTTCTCGCAGCTCGACGTCATGCCTGGCCCGGCGCGTGGCTTCAACTCCGACGCCTGGGACGGCTACACCGGCAGCCGGGACCGGATCGTCGCAGGCCTGCGCAACTCGCCGGTACGCAACGCGGTGGTGCTCACCGGCAATGTCCACTCGCACTGGGCGGCCGAGGTGCGCGAGCGCTTCGACGACCCGTCGGCGGCGGCGGTGGGCACCGAACTCGTGAGTAGTTCGATCACCTCAGGCGGCGACGGCTCGGAGACCCGCCCCGAAGCGGTCATCGCGCTGGCGGAAAATCCGCACCTGCGCTTCTTCAACAATCGCCGCGGCTACGTGCGCACTCGGTTCACCCCCGGTGAGCTGCGGGTCGACTTCCAGGTGGTGCCCTTCGTCTCCCGGCCCGGCGCCGCGGTAGAAACCAGGGCCTCGTTCGTGGTGCCCGATCGCGAACCGACCCTGCACCCAGCCTGACCCCTCCCCCGCGCGTGTCAGGCGCTCGTGCCCGGTGTGTCAGGCTCTCATGTCCGGCCTATCACGGTCGGCACACTCATGACCACTTCGGACCCGAGACCTAGACGGCGACGGACTATCGCCAGCGCATTCGCCCAGCGAAACGCGTCCGAGCTCCTGATTTAAGAATCCTCCAGGCACTGAACCACTCCAGATGCGCGACACGACCACCCAAGACAAAATTTTCACGATCTGCATTCCAATGATTTGAACCAGGTCGGAGCTCGGTCCGCTGCGACTGTCGGGACCGCCGGATCCGATCGCCCGCAGTACCCGGCTTTCGGTCTATGGACCGAGCTACCCCTTTCGGGGGAACCTACGTCTTAGCGAAGCGGGCGGTCAAGCGCTGGATCTAGCATTTTCCAAGCGATGCCATATGTCCATCAGGAAGGGGTTCTGAGTGCGTCGACTGCGGCTGTCTAGATCGTGCCCGCAGGCACCTGGCCCATGGCCCCGGCTGGCCGACAGAAGCACGCTTCTGGGAGAGCTGCGGTTCGCCGGGTCACCGCTGCGGGTACCCGAGGGATCCGCCTCGTGACACATGTGCGCAAAGCGGTGGTGCTGGCCGCCGGGCTGGGGAGCCGACTGGGCTCACAGGATCGCCCGAAGCCCTTGATCCTGGTGAACGGGACGCCCATCCTGCATCGCGCGCTGAGCAATCTCGCCTCCGTTGGCGTGCGCGAGGTCGTCATTGTCATCGGCCATCGGGCGGCCGAGATCTCGGCCGCTGTGGGTGAGCGTTTCGCCGGCATGGCGATCTCATATGTGGTCTCCGACCGGTTTCGCACCACGAACAACGCCTACTCGCTGTGGCTAGCACGACACCACCTCAATGAGGACCTTTTCCTCGTCGAGGGCGACGTGGTGTTCGATGCGGAGATCTTGACCCAGATGCGAGCGGTTGACGCGGTGGCCGTGGCCGCGATCTCGCCGTGGAAATCTGGAATGAACGGTACTGTCGCGCGGGTCGACGCCAACCGGCGTAGCTGTTCAGCTGGGTTTGAGGGCTGGCGGTAGCCATGCGCCGGTGGTGAAGAGTTGGCGGAGGGCGTCGAGTTTGTCGATGCCCCATTTGGTCGCGGTGTCGAGGTAGGAGTGCACGATCGCG
>JBOHGH010000202.1:0-5829 GCA_050699975.1 Pseudonocardiaceae bacterium
CTGACGGAGTGGGGGCCACCGCCGATGAACAGCGGACTACAACAGGATCCCTACAGAATGCCTAGGAGCCCACTGCGGTGGTAGTAGTTGCGGTAGCCACCGTGGTAGTTGTAACCACTGTAGTAGCCGTAGGATCGCTTGTACTTGTACTTGCCCCCGTAGTAGCCACCATAGCTGTAGCCGTCCTTCTTGTCGTGGTGACGATCTCCCTTGTCACAGTCGCCACCACCCATTGCGAAGATACCCGCGATGCTCATGCCACTCCTTCGTGTCAAGGAGGAGCAATGCAAGCCCGAAAGGCTCGAATCAGCCTGGAGATGTCCGGGGTGCGCAACCGATCTGCTGCCGTCAGAGTCTGATCTCAAGAGTTAATTCCGGAGAACGTGTCGCGACATGGAGCCGCAATAGTCGACGCAGTCAGCGTCTTGGCGAACTCTCCCCCGGTGTCAAACACTGGCAACTTGTCAATCCGTTGCGCCTCAGCAACCCCCAAGGTGATGATCCGAGCTGGCCCCCCTTACTCCCCGTGGTCAACGCACACTCGAAAGTAAGCTATCCGACTGACGATTTCAACAGTAACTTTCCGTACACATAAAACGACGCTCGGTGAAGTGCCCTGGAACGTCCGGCGTGTCGGCTCCCCATGCACGGCGTGTCCGGCGCTTGTGCCCAGTGACCCGACCCGGTCACCGGTTCACCCTTCCGCGTACGCGGACCGGAAGGCGACGGTGTCCCCGCTGACCAGCGGGACATCGCCGTCGTGGCTGAGCTGATCGCCGTTGAGCACAGCGACGACGCGTCGGTCCAGGGTGAGGCCAACCGCAGTGGCCGCACCGGCCAGCGTGGCAGCATGGACGGTGCACGGACCGCGGTGCCCATTACCGGCCAGCGCGTCGCAACTCTGCACCGTGACTTGCGGAGCGGGGCGTCGGCGGGCGGCGCGGTAGTCGTCCGGGCAGTTGACGTTGACCACCGAATCCAGTGCTGGATCGGCCGCGGCTAGCCCCGGGTCGGCAAGCAGCGCGGCGTCATCCAGGCGCAGCGTGGCACACCGCGGGAACAGACGGCCCGGGCGCAGGTCACCGGCTGCCACCAATTCGGCGACCAGCGGCGCGAGGGTGACCCGGTAGGCGGCGGCGAGCGGCTGCGGGAAGCCGCGGGCGACCGGGAGCACCACGTCGATGCCGTCGGTCAGCCCGCCCAGCACGCGGCGGATGAACATCGGGTGCAGGAACGGCAGGTCGGTGGAGCACACAAAGGTGATCTGCGCTCGACCGGTCAGCGCAGCCAGCCCTGCGGCGATGCCCTGCAGCGGCCCGAGCCCCTCCGCGGGGTCCTCCACGACGTCGGCCGGCGAGGGGATCTCGGGTAATAGCTGACCAGGGGCGCGGACCACGAGCAGCGGCCCGTCGACCGCGCGGGCGAGTACACCCAGCGTGCGGCGCAGCAGGGTGGAACCGTGCCACTCCAGCTCGGCCTTCGGAGTGCCCATCCGCGACGAGCGGCCCCCCACCAGAACAACGCCGGCCGCCACGTTTCCCACCCGCGCAGCCATCGTCGGATCCTAACCCCGCACACCGTGCTGCTTTCTGGATGCAGAACGCGATGCGGCGGGGCGGTACCCGTCCAGCGCCTTCAGGATCACCCGCGTTCCGAAGCGAGGGCACCGCGGATGACCCTCGGCGACCAGGTGTTCGAAGGCCTGGCGTAGTGGGGTTCGCGAGCGCGAAGGAACGGCTGGAGATGCTTGTCCCGCCAAAGCTGCTCGCAGGCAGCGTAACCGCCGGGGGTACAGCTGAACGGTGGCCCGGTCCAGCCACACTCACGGCGGGGCACGTAAGCCACGAAGCGATCGTCCAGGTGCACCCGCATGTCGCACCAGACGCCGACGAGCCCTCCATCGGGCTGCCGGCCGAGAATCAGGCACCGGTGTTCGTCCTCGTCGATGGATTCGTGGACGTCCCCGACCCGGTGGATGAGCACCGCATAAGAATCCTGCGCGCGGCTTAACGGAAGATGAACGGAGCGCGCTCGAATGGGTGGACTTGAGTAACTCTGGTGTTGCCGGGCTCCGACGCCGACGGGCTGATCGTACCCCCATCGCAACAGTGTGTTGGGCAGCGTCATGGCGGTGGTGGCGTGAGCGTGGTGAGGTAGGCGGAGAGGGCCGCTTTGAGTTCGGTGGCCACCGCGACGTTGATCGCGCCGTCGGCGTCGACGGCGTCGGATAGCAGCGCGGTGAGAATGCGCACGACCACCAGGGCGGCCACCAGGCGACGCTCGGGAGTCAGCGCTTTGGCGCTGAGCAGGTGCGCGACCCGGGCGGTGAGGGCTTCACGGAGATCTCTGGTGATCTCCGCGGTCTCGGATGCCGCGGTGGCGCCGGTCAACAGCGCCGCCAGTCCCGGGGTGGCGGCGCAATAGCTGAGAACGGGATCGATGACCGCGGTCACTACCTGTTCGGGTGAGCGTGGCGTGGGTGAGACCAGTGCGGTGGCGGTGATCTCGTCGATCACGGCGAGGTGGTTCTGGGCCAGGGCCTGGAGCAGGGCGCGCTTGTGCGGAAAGAACTGATAGAGCGAGCCGATGGACACCCCGGCGCGGGCGGCGATGGCGTTGGTCGTGGCCTCTGGGTAGCCGACCCGGGCGAATTCGGCGGCCGCCGCGGTCAGGATCTGGTCGACGCGGCGGCGGCCGCGTTCCTGTGTGGGTTCTCGCCGGAGCGGGCCCTGCGCCATCGACAGATCGACCTCTCTTGACAATGTGAGTCAATGCTCATATTTTATGTGAGTAGCTGCTCATATTCTAGGGGTGTCGTGATGCGGTCGGTGTTGATCACGGGGTGTTCCAGCGGGTTCGGCCTCGAGTCCGCTCTGGCGCTGGCCCGGGGCGGTTGGCGGGTGTTCGCCACGATGCGGGATCTGGAACGGCGCGGCCCACTGGAGCGGGCGATCGAGCGCGCTGGGGTCGGGGCCGACGGGGTTGGGAACAGAGTGGAGCTGCTGCAGCTGGACGTGCTCAATCAGGGCTCGATCGACCGAGCCGTCGCGCAGGTTCTGGCGCACACAGGAGGAACGCTGCACGCGGTGGTCCACAACGCCGGCATCGGCGACGCCGGGTTTTTCGAGGACGTCCCCGACGAGCAGATGCGGCGGGTGATGGACACCAACTTCTTCGGCACGCTCGCGCTGACCCGTGCCGTATTACCAGTGATGCGCCGCCAACGCCACGGGCGGATCGTGGTCGTCTCCAGCCTCGGCGCCTTCACCGGCCAACCGGCCATGTCGGCCTACGTCGCGTCGAAGTGGGCGCTTGAAGGATGGGCCGAGTCGTTGGCCATCGAAGTCGCCGGCTTCGGTATCGACGTCGCGCTGATCGAGCCGGGCGCCCACAAGACGGGGATCTGGGATGCCGCGAAGATCGCCAGCCCCGAACACAGCCCGTACCGGCCCTTGGTCACGATCATGGAACCACGCATCCGCGGGATGGTTGAGCGCGACGCTGGGGATCCCGCTGAGGTCGGTGCGCGCATCGCCGCAGTGCTCAGCTCGCGAAGACGGCCATGGTTGCGCCACCCGGTGGGCCGCGACGCCTGGACCATGCGGGTCCTCAGCCGCGTCATACCTTTCGCCCGGCGCCGCCGGATTATCGCCCACCTGGTCGGGCTGCCCACCGGCCCACCCGGCCAGGCCAACACTCCAGACATCCCAGCGGCCGGAGCGCAGAGCCCGAGCCCGTGATTCACCGCCCCCACTCCCGAGGCACCACTGTCAACCTGATCTAGCGCCACCTCGGTCCTCGACGAAGGTCGGCCGGGCGAACGTCGGGCCGAGTTGTGCGGTTGGCCGCACCCCCCGACAGCCAACCGCACAACCTCTACCCCGCTCCTGACGCGCGCATCCTCGCATAGAGACCGAAACCGTGCAAGCGAGAGAAAACTTCTAACAAGTCCGCATCAGCGGAGCCACAACGCCCTCCTTCTCATCTTTCCAGGATTCCACAACCGAGGCCCCTCGGTGAGGTCTGGCCGGGTGGCGGTGGGTCGTCGAGAGACGCCATGACCGCCGCCGGGCTCGATCTACGGCCGGACCTCGTAGACCAGGTTGAACGGTGTCTCCGCGACGCGGCGGAAACGGGTGAGGCCCGCGTCGGCCGTCACCTGGCGGATGGCGGCCTCCCCGGCCTGCGCGCCCAGCGCGTAGCCGCCCGGCTGGGACAGCCCGTTGGGCACACAGAGGAACACCGACGCGCTGTAGTACAGCCGTCCCACTGGGTTGAAGTTGTCCTCGACCCTGTCGGCGGCGAACGGCTCGACCAGCAGCCAGGTGCCGTCCGGGGCCAGCGCCTCCCGGACGTGGCGCGCCGCCCCGACCGGGTCCCCCATGTCGTGCAAGCAGTCGAACGTCATCACCAGGTCGTAGTCCGTGCCCGAGAAGGTCTGCGCCGACGCCACCTCGAAGGCGACCCTGGTGGCCACCCCGGCCTCGGCGGCGTGCTTGCGGGCCAGCTCGATCGACTCGGCGTGGTAGTCCGAGCCCACAACGCTGGACTGCGGATAGGTCTGGGCGAGGAGCACCGACGAGGAGCCAAGCCCACAGCCGACGTCGGCCACCTGCGCCCCGGCGGTCAGCTTGGCCTCCACCCCGTCCAGCGCCGGGATCCAGTTCGGCCACGTAGCCGGGTCGGTAGAAGGCGTCGCACCCCACGAACACGTCCTCGTGGTGCTCGTGCCAGCCGAAGCCAGCACCGGTGCGGAATGCCTCGGTGATCTGTGGTTCGGCGCGGTGCATGCCCAGCGCGATGAGGAACGCGGCCGGCACGTTCGGACCGTTCGGATCGGCCAGGCAGAACGCCTGCTCCTGGGACAGCGAGAACTCACCGGTGGCCGGGTCGTAGCCTACGTAGCCGCCCGCGGCCTGCCCGCGCAGCCACTCGGTGACATACCGGGGGTGGCACTCAGCCCGCTCGGCGAGCTGGTCCGGCGTCGCCGGGGCCTGCGCGAGCGCCCGGTACGGGCCGAGTCGATGACCGATCACCACCGAGCCCGCGGCGTCGGTCGCGGCCAGGTCGGCCACGAACCGCCCGAGGAACTCCATCACCTTGTTGTGATCCATCTCCAGTCTCCCTGCCTTGTGGCGCGCCGACTCAGTACCGGCCGATGGGGGCAAGGGTCGGCACCCCGACTTGCACGGCGCTGGCGTGCCCTTGCACCGGCCTCACAGCAGGGCATGCTGTTCGTAAAGGGAGGCGCTGTGGACGACCGGCCCCGAGTTGGGGTGGACTTGCTCGGACCGTTGCGGCTGGTCGTCGAGGGCGTCGAGGTCGACGTGCGCGGGCCGAAACGTCGCGCGGTGCTGGCGCTGCTGGAGACTCTGGCCAGCGGGTACCGGCTGGTGCTCGGCAGCGACGACCTGGACCTGGCGCGGGTGCGTGAG
This sequence comes from Pseudonocardiaceae bacterium, assembly GCA_050699975.1. Lineage (GTDB taxonomy): Bacteria > Actinomycetota > Actinomycetes > Mycobacteriales > Pseudonocardiaceae. The sequence goes on from JBOHGH010000202.1 coordinate 5,436, forward strand.
CTGCTGGGGAAGGGACGCGCGATCGCGGATCGCGACCCGGCTGGGGCGCGCGCCCTGCTGGGCGAGGCACACGCGCTGTGGCGCGGGCCGGTACTCGGTGACCTCGCCGAGGTCGCGCCGGTGGCCACCGCGGTGGTGGCGTTGGAGCAGCTGCACCGCGACGTGACCGACGCCCTGATCGGCTGTGCGATCGACGCCGGACAGCTGGACGAGGGGGTCGTGGGACTCGCGGCCGCAGCGCTGGCCGCCGACCCACTGCGCGAGCCCGCGGCCCTGCTGCTGATGCGGGCGCTGGCGGCCACCGGCCGGGAGCCGGAGGCGTTACGCACCGGGCGCGAGTACCGCCACCGGCTAACCGACGAGGCCGGCCTGGACCCGTCGCCGGCGCTGGGTG
>JBOHGH010000203.1:0-5803 GCA_050699975.1 Pseudonocardiaceae bacterium
GAACGCGGTAATCGGGCTGCCGGGAGGCGCGTTCTGCATCCAGAACGCGGTAATCGGGCTAGGGCTGGAGCAGCTGGAAGCGGGCGCCTTGGTTGTCGGTGCAGGCGGCGATGCGGCCGTAGGGTTGCTGTTGGGGCTCGCCGGCCTGGCCGCCGTGCTCGCGGACTGCAGCCAGCGCGGCCGGCAGGTCGTCGACTTGGTAGACCGGCTCGATCCCGGCCCGGTCCGCGCTGCCGTGCATCCCGGCCGGCGGGTAGGTGCCCTCGATGTGCCAGCCGTCCTCGATCCGGCCGGGGCGCAACGTCCAGCCCAGCACGGCACCGTAGAACGCCCGAGCCCGCTCGGTGTCCGGGACAGCGTGCGTGAGGTAGGCGAGATCGCCGTGCCGGGGAGTGGGCGTCGCGGCCGGTGACGAGGAGATCATCCAGCGGTGCCCGGAGGGGTCGACGACGACGGCATTGCGGCCGTAGTCGTAGTCGGCGGCAGCCCGCTCCAGCCGGGCGCCCGCCTCGACGGCGTCGCGCACGGTGGCATCCACTGCGCCCGGCTCGGACACCCGCAGGTACAGCGACTGGCTGGCGCCACCGCGGGTTTGCGGGGAGAGCATGTCGATCTCGGGGAATTCGTCGGCCAGCATGAGCACGGAATCACCGATAGCCAGCTCGGCGTGCCCGATCCGGCCGTCCTCCATCACGATCGGCGCGCCGCGGCGCCGGGCGCCGAAGGCCAGCTCGTAGAAGTCCAGCGCGCTGCGGGCGTCATTCACGGCGAGGTAGCAACCGAGGGTGTGCTGGGGGGTCTCGACGGTGGTGGTCATGGGTGCTCCTTCCGGGGCGATCAGGGCACGCTCCAGGCGAGAGCGCAGCTCGGCGGTGAATGCTGGGTCGGGATCGACTGGCGTGACGGGCTCGCGGAGGACGTTCAGCGGATCGGTCATCGCGCACCCTCCGGGTCCTCATACGCCACGCGGAACGCGGCGCGAGCGCGAACCAACAGTGCCTCGGCCGCATGTACGGTGCGTCCGAGGTGCTCGGCGACCTGCGCGACCGGTAGACCGTCGAGGTAGCGCAGGGTGAGCGCGGCCCGGTGGTGCGCGCCCAGCGCGTCGAGCACCTGGTGGGCCACCACGGTGTCGATCTCGACTTCCCACGGGTCTTCGGTCTCGCCACTGGCGGCATGCACCAGCCGTAGGCCGCGCTGCTCGCGCTCGGCCCGTCGCCAGTGGTCGGCGAGCTTGTGCCGAGCCACCCCGATCAGCCAGCCGGTGGTGATCGGTGGCGCCGGCTGCTGCCAGGCCGCAGTGACCGCGGCGAGGAACGTCTCCGCGGTGAGGTCCTGGGCCAGCGTGCGATCCCGGCAGCGGGACAGCAGGTAGCCGTGAACCTGCGGCAGCGCGGCGTCGTAGATCTCCAGCAGCCCCAGCGCCGGGTCCGGCCGCACCCGTGGTTGCCCGCTCACACCCTCATTGTCGCTTGGGGAGCCGGTTCTCCGACGGGCACGGGTTATCCACAGACGGCGCCTTCTGCGGCGGAGCCGACTAGGCGGGCGTACTTGGCGAGCACGCCGCGCAGCGGGCGTTCGGGGGCCTTCCACTCCTGGCGGCGCCGCTGCAGCTCCGAGGCGTCGACCTGCAGGTTCAGCTCGCGGCGGTCCATGTCCAGCACGATCGGGTCGCCGTCGCGGACCAGCGCGATCGGCCCGCCGTGCGCCGCCTCGGGCGCCACGTGCCCGACGCACAGGCCAGTGGTACCCCCCGAGAAGCGCCCGTCGGTGAGCAGCAGCACGTCCTTGCCCAAGCCGGCGCCCTTGATCGCGCCGGTGACCGCGAGCATCTCGCGCATCCCCGGCCCGCCCTGCGGACCTTCGTACCGGATCACCACCACGTCGCCGGGCTGCAGATCGCCGATGGCGTCCATCGCGGCCCGCTCGCCGTCAAACACCTGAGCTCGCCCCTCAAAGCGCGTCGAATCGAAGCCGGCGCTCTTCACCACCGCACCCTCGGGAGCCAGCGAGCCACGCAGGATGGTGATCCCCCCAGTGGGATGGATCGGGTCGGCGAGGCGGCGCAGAATCTTGCCGTCCAGGTCGGGTGGGGCCAGTTCGGTGAGGTTCTCAGCGACGGTACGTCCGGTGACGGTGAGGCATTCGCCGTGCAGCAATCCCGCGTCCAGCAGCGCCTTCATCACCACTGGCACGCCGCCGACCTGATCGACCGCCGCCATCACATGCGCGCCGAAGGGCTTCACGTCGGCCAGGTGCGGCACCTTGTCGCCGACCCGGTTGAAGTCCTCCAGTTCCAGTGCCACCCCGGCCTCGTTGGCGATGGCGAGCAGGTGCAGCACGGCGTTGGTCGAGCCGCCGAAGGCCATCACCACCGCGATCGCGTTCTCGAACGCCGGGCGGGTGAGGATCTGCCGAGCGGTGATCCCGCGGGCAATGAGGTTCACCACGGCGGATCCGCTGGCCCGGGCGAACCCGTCGCGGCGCCGGTCCACTGCCGGCGGGCTGGCCGAGCCGGGCAGCGACATGCCCAGCGCCTCGGCCGCACAGGCCATGGTGTTGGCGGTGTACATGCCGGCGCAGGCGCCCTCACCGGGGCAGATCGCCCGCTCGATCGCATCGACGTCGGCCCGGCTGATCAGACCGCGGGCGCAGGCCCCCACCGCCTCGAAGGCGTCAATGATGGTGACCTCGCGGTCGCCGACCCGGCCAGGCAGGATCGTGCCCCCGTAGAGGAACACTGAGGCCAGGTCGAGCCGGGCGGCGGCCATCAGCATCCCCGGCAGGCTCTTGTCGCAGCCGGCCAGCAGCACCGTCCCGTCCAGCCGTTCGGCCTCCACCACGGTCTCCACCGAGTCGGCGATCAGCTCGCGGGAGACCAGCGAGTAGTGCATCCCGACGTGGCCCATGGAGATGCCGTCGGACACCGAGATCGTGCCGAACTCCATCGGGAAACCCCCGGCGGCGTGCACACCCTCCTTGCCGGCCTTGGCGAGCCGGTCCAGGGACAGGTTGCACGGGGTGATCTCGTTCCAGGACGAGGCGACACCGATCTGCGGCTTGGCGAAGTCGTCGTCGCCCATGCCGACGGCACGCAACATCCCCCGGGCTGCGGCACGTTCCAGACCATCGGTGACGTCCCGGCTGCGCGGCTTGAGGTCTGGCTGGCTCATACCCATATCCTCCCAGAGTCAGGTATGAGACATCGTGTCCTACCAGCTCGGCTCCGGAGTCAGCGACCGGCCCCTCCCACGTCCTGCGATCGGCGGATGGCCTCGGCGAGGCGACCGATTCCCTCGTCGATTGACCGCTCTGGCACCCGCGAGTAGCCCACGGCCAGGGCTGGCGGTCCGGTTCGGTCAGCTCGGTAGCGATACATGCCGTGGACGGCCACGCTCAATTTCTCCGCGTGGCGCTCGATGCTGCGCTCGTCGGTTCCGGTGTTCAATTCGACGACAGCGTGCAGGCCCGCGGCAATGCCGCCGACTCTCGCCTGCGCAAGACAGCGGCCGAGGGCGGCGACCAAGTGGTCGCGGCGGGAGCGGTAGCGCAGGCGGCTGTGGCGCAGGTGCCGGTCCAGGCCGCCGGAGTCGATCAGGTCGGCAAGTGCGAGCTGGCCCAGTACGGGGGAGCCGTGGTCGGCCATCTGCTTGGCGGCTGCCACATCGCCGGCCAGCCGCCACGGGACCAGCAGCCAACCGAGCCGTAGCGCCGGTGCCAGCATCTTGCTTGCCGACCCGGCGTAGATCACCACGTCGGGGGCGACACCTTGCAGGCAGCCGACCGGGGCGCGGTCGTAGCGGTACTCGGCGTCGTAGTCGTCCTCGATCACCAGGCCGTCCTGGTTCCTGGCCCAGGCCAGCAGGGCCGCCCGGCGCTTCGGGGCCAGCACGACGCCGGTGGGGAACTGGTGCGCCGGGGTGACCAGCACCGCGCGAACCCCGGTAGCGGTGAGCGCGTCGACGTCGATCCCGCCCTCGTCGACCGGGACGGGCCGAAGCGACATCCCGTGCTGGCGCAGCATGTCGCGCTGCTCAGGGTGCCCGGGATCTTCCACGGCCAGCTCAGTGCTGCCCCGATCCCGCAGCACCTGGCAGATCAGCGCGGCGCCCTGGGTGAATCCGCTGGTCAGTACGACGTCGCCGGCGGTAGCGACGGCGGCCCGGGTGCGGCTCAACCAGCCGGCGAGCGCGGTCCGTGCGCCGGGGTGCCCGGTTGGATCGCCGTATCCCAAATCGCTAGGTGGGCTGTCGCGGGTGGCACGCTGCAGCGCCTTGGACCACCCCGCGCGCGGGAACAGGGTGAGATCGGGCGACCCGGGCCGGAAGTCGAACGTGACGCGTTGCTGGGCCGCCGACCCGTCCGCCGTGCTGGGAGCGTCTGCCGCGCCGGCCGCAGCGGAGGCGATCCGGGTGCCGGATCCGGTGCGGGCGGTCAGGTAGCCCTCGGCTACCAGTTGCTCGTAGGCCTCGACGACCACGCCGCGCGAGACGCCGAGCTCGCCGGCGAGCTGACGGGTGGCGGGCAGCCGAGCGCCAGGGGCCAGATGCCCGCCGCGGATCGCCGCCCGAAGCGCCTCCTCAAGCTGGGTGTGCACCGGAGACAGGGAATCCCGCCGCGCCTCCACGAGAGCCCCCAGCGGCGAAATGGCCTGTTTTTCCAGCACAGAAATGGACTTTAGAGGAGAACCGCTTGTCTCGTAGTGTCGGTGACATGTTCACGGTGTGGTGCCCTGGTCATGGCTCGACCGTGCTGATCTGGACTTCGGACATCGACCGGATCGTCAACACCAGCGACGGGATCGCGGTGCACTACCACTGCGGCTGCGGGCGCCGAGGCGTGTGGTTGACCGGCCGCCGCGCGCCGGGCAGCGTGCACGCGCCACACCGCCAACCGGGTGATACGTCGCGCCCGTTGGCCTCGTGAACGGGGCCACGGTATCTCCACTGCACCGCCGTCGCCTGCTCGAAAGTGACACCGGGACCCGGCTGGAGGCGTTCGGGCCTGCCGAATGGGGCATCCTCGCCACAGTCGCCTGCCTTTGGGGCTCGTCGTTCCTGTTCATCGAGGGCGTGCTCGGCGCCGTGGTGCTCGGCGAGCACATCTCGTCGACGGCGATCGTCGGCACGGCCTTGGTCCTGCTCGGCGCCGTCCTGGCGTCCCGCCGCGAGACCCCCCCTCACCCCCGCGTGTCGTGCTCTTGTGCACGGTGTGTCGAGCCTTGGTCACGGCCTGAAAAGGCGTCGAAGACCGAGTCGGTCGGCCAGGCCGTGACCTAGGGCAGCGGCCCGGAGCGTCGCCGCAGAGGTTGGCCTCGCGGCCCAGCCGATGTATGTGTATGCCGGCCTACAGGAGGAAACCATGCTCGCGCACAGCGACATTCACCCGACGATTCCGGCTACCGATCTGGGTCGGGCCAGGGCCTGGTATGCCCACAAGCTCGGACTCAACCCCGAACTGGAGTTCCCCGGCGCCCTGCGTTATAGCGTCGGAGAAAACAGCGGGTTCCTCCTGTTCGCAGCCGCTGCCGCCGGAACCTCGGAGCACCAGGTGGCTGCCTGGGTTGTCCAGGACTTGCCGGCCGAGGTTGCCGAGCTGCGCGGCCGAGGTGTCACGTTCGAGGAGTACGACAGCCCGGGGCTTCGGACTGTGGATGGCATCGCGACCACGCCTGCCGGCCAGGGAGCCTGGTTCAAAGACAGCGAGGGCAATGTGCTCACCATGATTCAGCTCGCCTAACCCGCGGGCCCGTAAAGTCGGATCGGAGCACCGCGAGCCCCGGCGATTCCCCCGACCGCCGGGG
>JBOHGH010000204.1:0-5760 GCA_050699975.1 Pseudonocardiaceae bacterium
GTCCTTGACAGTGTCGGCCAGCGGCACGGCGGGGTCACCGAGCCGGTGGCGGTCGACGGGCACGCCGCTGCGAATGAGGTCCTGCACCGGCGCGATGCCCTCGTCCCACCGGTTGACGTGCATGCCGGCCACCACCCGGTCGTCGGCGAGCCAGAACGCATGAAACGCCCGCGCGCCGAGATCGCCGCGGGTGATGAGCGCGTCGTACCCGCCGGGAGAAAACCACCCGGTGAACTCCATGCCGACGTCGTATTGGTCGGTGAAGAAGTACGGCGCGCGGTCGTAGCTGACCTGCTGGCCGAGCATGGAGCGGGCCGCGACTGGTCCCCCGTGCAGCGCGTTGGCCCAGTGCTCGACGCGGATCCTCGTGCGATACAGCGGGTTGACCGCGTTGGCGACATCGCCGGCGGCGTAGACGTCGGGGTCGTCGGTACGCAGCGCGGCGTCGACGAGGGCACCGTCGTCGACGGCCAGACCGGCCTGCTCGGCCAGTTCGGTGTTGGGCTGGGCTCCCACACCGACGATGACGACGTCGGTGTGGATCTCGCTGCCGTCGTCGGTGACCACCGCGGTGACCCGACCCGTGCCTCGGAACCCGGTCACCGCTGTGCCGAGCCGGACGTCGACGCCGTGCTGGCGGTGTACCTGGGCGAAGAATCCACCGATCACGAGGCCGCCCGCCCCGGGGCCGAACGCGGCCTGTAGCGGTGCGGGTCGCGGCTCGATGACGGTGACCTCGCAGCCGTACTCCCGGGCGGCGGCCGCGGCCTCCAGCCCGATCCAGCCGGCACCTACCACGACCACCCGGCCGCCGCCGCGGATGGCCGCACGCCACCGCTCGGAATCCTCGATCCGGCGCAGGTAGTGCACCCCGTCCAGATCGGCGCCGGGGAGATCCAGCCGGCGCGGGGACGCGCCGGTCGCCAGCAACAGCTTGCTGTACCCGAGCCGGTCGCCATCATCCAGCTGCACCTGGTGACCGGCTCGGTCCAGGCTGGTCACCCGGCGACCCAGCTGTAGCTCCACGGAGTTCTCGGCGTACCAGCCCTCGTCGTGGACGTAGAGCTTGGCTTTGTCCTGCTTGCCCAGCAGGTATCCCTTCGACAGCGGGGGCCGCTCGTAGGGCCGTTCGGCCTCGTCGCCGATGAGCACGATCCGGCCGGTGAAGCCCTCCTCGCGCAGGGTCTGGGCCGCCATCGCTGCGGCCAGGCTGGCGCCGACGATCACGAATGTCTGCTCGGTGGTCATGGGAGCCTTCTTCCGATCCGATCGGGATGGTGACCGCGCGCGGGCAGTCGTGACTGGCTGCGTCGTGCCCGGGCCGGTGGCCGTGCAGCGACAGGAACCGCTCGGGGTGCGGCAGTCGGTCGCCGCCGTCGGCGAGCCAGGCGCTGGTGGCCCGGTATGCCCGCCCGATCAGCTCCTCGGCTCGGGTGAAATCCAGCGGCGACACCGTCACCGGGCACAGCGGCGGGAGCACATGCAGGTCTGTCCGCTCGGCGAGGTGGGTTACTTCCAGCATCAGCTGCCGCTGGATGAGCAGCGACAGGGCATGCACCGCAGCGCCCAGCGCCCCGGGGGGAACGCGCTTCAGCGCGCAGGCGTGCCCGGCGGGCAACAGGTAGACCTCGTCGGCGCCCAGCGCCACGGCCTGGGAGATTCCGCCGCTGGCGGCCATCCCGCCGTCGCAGAGCACCATGCCGTCCAGCTCCACGGCGGGAAAGACGGCGGGGACGGCGGTGCTGGCCAGCACTGCGGACACGACATCCCCGGTGGACAGGCATACCTGTTCGCCGGTGAGCATGTTGGTCGTGACCAGGTGGAGGGGGACGGTAGTGTCCTGGAGCCGCCGGTAGTCCAGGCTGCCGGCGATCAGTTGACTCAGCGGGTCGCTGGAACACAGCGAGGGCCGCCGGCCCGTCACGGCCAGCATCTGCCGGAGCGGGTCAACAGGAAAGACGTCCTGGCGGCGTACCCGGCGCCACAGCCAAGCCAGTCCGTCCAGAGCATCGGCGGTCATCCCCCGCCCGCCGAGGTAGGCCGCGTTCACCGCACCCACTGACGTGCCGACCAGCAGGTCCGGGACGACTCGCCGCTCCCGCAGGGCCGCAAGCATCCCGACCTGGACCGCCCCCATGTTGCCACCCCCCGTGAGGACGAACGCTGTGGTCATCGTGTCTCCTCCAGAAGCAGACGCGGACGTCAGGCGCTGGACGTGCGCCGTCCGGGTGCATAGCGGGTGGCCAGCCGCGCCAGCGCCACCGCGCCGACGAGCAGCCCGAAGTCACGCAGTGCAATGTCGAAGTAGCCGGGGAAGGTCAGCAGGTTGACGATGATCCCGGCCAGCCAGGCGGCTACCAGCCAGGCACCGAACCGCGGCGCTATCGCGACCGCGATCCCGGCCACGATCTCGATCACGCCCACGGCGTACATCGCCTGCTGTGCGGTGCCGGGCACGATGTCATTGATCCACGGGGCCAGGTAGGTCGGCCAGTCCACGAGCAGGTTCGCGAACTTGTCGAGCCCGAACAGGACCGGTGCCACGGTGAACACCGTGCGCAGCAGCAGGAACGCCTGGTACGCCGGGTCGGACCGGGCGGCCGGGTGCGCAGTGGTTGATGTCGACACATCAGCGGTGGCCATCAGAAGCTCCTTCTAAAGACGGTAGACTATATCTTTAGAAGCTAGCCGCCACGGCACATTTCGTCAAGAGTGATTGTTTTTAGATTTGAGAGTGGCTGCCAGCTTCACGGCGCGCTCACCTCCTCCAAGACCGCCAGCATCACCCGCACGCAGCGGCGCGGCGGCGCGGCCGCTGGGCGGCGGGAGGCGGGCTTCGATGGTGGCGAGCAGCGTGGCCAGATCGGCGTCGAAGGCTGCCAGGCCGTCGGCAAGCAACCGCTCGGCCACCGCCTCGAGGTCGACGCCGACCTCGGGGAGCAGGGCCAGGGTCGCCTCCGTATCTTCCAGGCCGTCGAGCACGGCGCGGGCGTTGGCGATGGCCGCCCGACCGCGCAACGGCGAATCCTCCCCCCGGCCGGCGTCGACGGCGGTGTCTACCCGGGACACGAAAAACGACGCCACCGATGCGACCGAGCCGAGCGGCAAGCCCGCGTGGAGTCGACGTTCGAGCCCGGCGAGGTAGGCCTCGGCTTGGCTATGCGCTCCACCAGCTTGCGGGCGGCACTCACTGAGCCGGCCGCGTCGTGGGCCAGGGCCGGCTCCAGCTCGAAGGAACGAACCCGTCAGCCCCGGCGCTGGCGTCGAAGGTGGGGCGGAATGCACCTGACGGCACGACCCTCGTGGATGTTGTTCATTGGACTGTCCATTAACTCCTGTGCTCCGGGGGCTGCTGGTGACGCAACGCGGGTCGCCACAGGGGCGAACTCGATTCGTCGCATGGGCAGCCGCCAGCGCCCTGGACCAGAGCCAGAATCACTCGCTGCGGGTCGTGGGCCAGCGGCTCTACGAATCCGCCGTGGTATGCCTGGCCACATTTGTCGATGAGCCACCGGCCGAGTATGGGCACCGCAAAAACGCCACGTTCGCCGGAGAGACCTTGGCCGAGACCGTCCAGTTGGCGCATGAACAGCTCGCCTGGCTCCAACATGGCGACCAGGGCCTCCCCCACTGTTGCCCCGGTGCTCCCCACCATCGGGGACTCCCAGAGCGTCTCGGCATCGTTCGCTTCCCAGTTCTGGCCCGGGTTGGCGGGTGACAGCCGCGGAATCCTTGTCTCGGCCAGGAAGGCCTCGCCACCAGCACCGGTCGCCTCGCGCACCATCTCGTACAGGGCCTCCCCGCGCAGGGTGCTGCCGGACGCTCCCAGCCCGAAGGCGACCTCGACGTCGTCGATGCCGGCCCGCACCCCAGCCAGGGCGAGATCCTTGGTCACGCCCTCGTCGAGGTGGCCGTCACCGAAGACGACACCGCCTCCCTCAACCGCCAGCCCGTGGGCGTTGTCCCAGTCATGAAAGGCACGGGCCACCAGATCCCCCAGGGAAAGCTCGGGATACCGGCTCGTCCTGGTCGTGAGCTCAAACAGGGTGCGGTGATAGAGGAACCGGGCGGGCACCAGCCTCATCACCCGACTGAGCTCCCGCAGCGCCGTGGCGGTGTCGGAGGCTACCCGGCGTTGGAGGTGCTCCCAGAAGCTCGGATACCGCGCCTTCCAGAATCTGCGGATGGCGGCAACCGGCGTTCGCAGGTGCCCGGCGGCGAACGCATCGGTCAGGTAGTGCGCAGCGGCGGCCTCCCGGGCCATGGCCCGGGAGACGTCACCGCCGTGACGGCCGAGGTGCCGTGCCTCGTCCAGTGCGACCTGGTGGAGGTTGCGGTAGGCCAACAGGGCCGAGCCGAAGCCACTGCCGGTTGCGACGTCTGACCTACCGGGCGTGACGAAGTGGTCGTCATTGCTCGCCGCCAGGGTCAAGTAGCGATCCCGGACCCGTCGCTCCACATCGCTGCGGGCGGCGCTGGGGTTGAACCGAAAGTCGGCGAACTGCCCACTCGGTTCGAATCTGGAATCGACGAAAACTTCGTCCACGGTCGTCACCTTCAACGCGCAGATGATCTCGTCACGGGTGTCGAGCCGGGTCCCCGCCTCTCCCGGTGCGCAAGCGAGGCTGAACAACCTTCCTGACCCATCCGCTTCGGGCCGGGCGGCTTGCCGGTGCTCGGGGCCGGAGGTGGGTGAGCCGTGGGGCCGGAAGTAGTCCCCGCTCAACGCGACGACGTCGCCGAAGCTGAGTAAGAACCGCTCCTCGGCTGATTCGCCGCCCACGTTGACCAGGGCGGCACCGGTGGCGGCATCGCCGATGGCGCGATGCTCATGGGCCCTCACCCCCCGAGCCTAGCTTGGGGCCGCTGGCCCTTGCGGTAGGAACTTCCCATCAATCTGATTCGGCGCAACCCGGCCAGGCAGTCGAGCTGCCCAGCCCGGGCCACCACCACCCGGGTCATGATGTCAGGCACACTGCGCCACCGACAGCGGCGTCGTCGACGACCTGGCATGACCGTCGCCAGCCTGCGCGGCCGACGTCATCCAGGGGCCGCGTGCCCTTGCTCGGGCGGGTCGTTCCAGGTCGGGAGGGTGAGCACCGCGCTCATGCGACGCAGCTCGTCACGATGCAGCGCACTCAGGCGCACCAGGACCCGCTCCCCTGCCTTCGTCAGCAGCACCCGCACCGCCCGGCCATCGCTCGGGTCCGCTGCCCGCTCAACGAGCCCCTGGCCCTGGGCCCGGTTGACCAGTTCGACCACGCTGTGATGACGCAGCTGGAGCCGGTCGGCCAGCTCCCGCACGGTCGCCCACTCCCGGCTGGGGAATCCCTTGAGCGCTAGCAGCAGCTGATATTGCTGCGGGGTCAGACCGTCCCGACGCACCGTCTCCTCACTGAAGCGCAGGTAGCGGCGGATACCGAAGCGAAACTGGGCCAACGCCTCGAAATCCTGCTTCGTCAGGGGTTCTGATCCCACACCCTCGGCCTCCGTCGCCATGGGACACATGACACCACGCCCTCCACTGCTCCCGAGCATGAGACGTACTATATATCGTATTACGATAAATCTGTGTCAAGGGGTGACGTCAAACATCAAGACCCCCGCGAGGCGCCAGGAGGTGCCCAGTGCTCAGAGCCTGTTGGTAAATGGTCATGCGGCTTGCTGATCTTGCTGTTTGGGTGCGGCCGGGGCTGGGGTGCGGGGCTGGCCCCATCGGGGATAGGGCGGTGCACCGCTTTGGTGGCGTGCTAGTTGTCG